>CAZDWM010000009.1:25213-27412 GCA_964509145.1 uncultured Eubacteriales bacterium
CACCGAGACCGACATCGAGGCGGGCGGACATTTCGGCGACCTTGTTGCCTACGGCGGCTGGACGCTCGACGCGCACAACCCCGACGGCTTTTACTCCAAGGGGCAAATCACACCGCACGGCCGCACGCCGTCACCGTTCGGCATCCCGTACCGCTGCCTTTACTCTCAGACGGTAAAAAACCTGATGTTTGCCGGGCGGAACATCAGCGCGACGCACATGGGGCTGTCCGCTACGCGTGTGATGGCAACCTGCGCCGTGATGGGTCAGGCGGTAGGCACGGCGGCGGCCATCGCCGTCGAACACGGCGCTGCGCCACAGGACATCTATGATAAGTATATGGATTTGCTTCAGCAAACGCTGATGTGGGACGACTGCTGGCTGCCGTTTCTTAAAATGCGGCTGCCGGAGGTTAACGCCTCAGCGCACCTCGTCTCCGACATGGAAAACGCAGAAAGCCTCAAAAACGGCTTTGACCGCCCGCAAAACGGGCAGGAAAACGCGGCACAGGGCAAAAAGAACTGCTTCGCGGCGTACACATGGGACAAGCCCGTTTATATTTACGAAATACGATTAATTTTCGACAGCGATCTCAACCGCTCCACAGCGCCCGAAGCCGAACGCAAGCTAAGCAGAAACATGTACCACAACGTGCTTTTAGACAGACCGGACGCCCGAACACCCTCGACGCTCGTGCAAGCATTTGACCTTGTGCTAACCGACGCCGACGGCACGGAAACTGTGACGCCTGTGCGAAGGAATTATCAGCGACACGTAGCGATAAAAATAGCCCGCGAAGCCGTCGGCGTCAAGGCCATATTCCTCGACACATGGGGCAGCGGGCAGGTACGCGTGTTTTCGTTTAATGTGAGGTAAGATAGATTTAACAGAGACTGTTTCTATGCTGCTATCAGTGGCTGGTTTTTCGCTTGATAAAAACAGCATCCTGACAACCGAATCGGGTATTTCGACAGACTTAAACTTGGCGCAATCCGAAAAATTGCGTGCCATATCCTGTCGATTTCATCGGGCAGCGTGACGCGCTCGAAATTTGTGTAGTCCTTAAACGCGCATGAACCTATGCAGGTTATCGTTAATTGGTACTGCGTCTTAATAGCTCTGTGACATCGCTATGATTTGCAGTGTGCTGCCTGTCAGAGTGAAGCCGACGGAATATGCCATGCCGCTGCCGAGCTTTGAATAGCCCTCCGTGTCCTCGCTTTCCTGGCTAACAAAGCCCGCGTCCTTGATCTCGTCACGGTACCAGTCGAGGTCGTCCTCGGTGACATCGAGGAAGGTGATGGAGTACATTCCGCCGCCCATCTCGACGGTCTCTTTAAACTTACCTTTTTTAAATTCGGGAATGTCCTTGAGCGAATCCGGCCATTCGACCTTACCGCCCGCTGCGTCGTTCTTTTCGCCTTCCGCCGCGGAGTTTTTGACAATGATGGTGGTGGTGTCGTCCGTATAGGACAGCGTCGCCGTCAGTTCGCCGCCGTCAATGCTCTTTTCGTAGACAATCATGATGTCGCCGAAGGAGCTTTCACTGTTCTTTGTGAAACCGCTCTTTTCGAGCTTTTTAAGGTAGCTGTCAAAATCGTCTCTTGATAAGCTTTTCAGGTTGACAGTCGCGACGACGCCCTGTGTCATACCCTCTTGCGTCGCACTGCGGTTGTCGGCGAACGAAATTTCGGCGTTCTTAATGATGGGCACATCCCATTTGTCGAATTCCTCGGGCCATTCCTTGCCGACATTGCCGTCGCCGTACTCCTTGGCGGCGTCCTGTAAATCTTCCAAGCCCTCTTGAATGTCGTCGGCGAGCGATTCCGCCGCCTTGTCGTCGTTAAGGACGTCCGGTGTGGAAGCCTCCTTGCCGCAACCGGTCATGATAAGCGCAAACGCCATTAAAAATGCGAGAACCGCAAGTGATTTTTTCATATATATCTCCTCCTGTTAAAAATCTGATAATCCGTCGTGTTCCCACCACGGCGGCATATTTTCACCGGAAAACGCGTAGTCGAAAACAGTCTCCCTGTAATCGGCGGGAATGTCAAAGACCTCTTTGTCCGGCTCCTCCTGTGTGAAACCATTGAAGGTGTAGGTTTTTGTTACCATACCATCCACGGAATAGAGCATTTTAACAAGGGTGTGTATGTTAATCTAAAAACCAGCCAATAACAGGCGAAAATATAATTGAAAAA
>CAZDWM010000010.1:0-12159 GCA_964509145.1 uncultured Eubacteriales bacterium
GGTGCCGGTGGCGGGGGTCGAACCCGCACGGTATCGCTACCACCGGATTTTGAGTCCGGCACGTCTGCCAATTCCATCACACCGGCAACTGTCAGCTTTCCTATTATATACGAATCGCCCGTGAAATTCAAGACCGATTTTATAATTTTCCGGCGCGGATAAAATCTCAAAAATGTCGAAAAAAGCCCTTCGTTCCGCCGCTTCGTAACATAGTACCAAAAAACGGAACCTTTTACAAGAAAACGGACGGATGATACGTTATGATAAAGCTTGGAATTCGAAAGGGTGGTCATATTTATGAACATGTCACAGTGGCGAGAATCTGTCCTTGCCTCGGATGTTAAAAAACCGCTGCCTATTTTATCCTACCCCGGCATCCAGAAGCTCGGTGTTACTGTCAGGGAATTAATCGGCGACAGCATGCTGATGGCCGACTGCATGGCGGCTGTGGCGAAGGAGCTTGATTTGCTCGCGGCGGTCAGCTTTATGGATTTGTCGGTCGAGGCGGAATGCTTCGGCTGTAAAGCAATCGTCACCGACTACGAGGTGCCCACCATCGGTGCGCCGATTGTCACCACGGTTGAGGAAGCGGAGCGGCTGGTCGTTCCCGACGTTTTGTCCGGCAGGACGGGTATCTGTCTCGACGCCGTTGAAAAGGTAAAAGCGATGATAACCGACCGGCCTGTGTTCGCGGGCTGCATCGGTCCGTTCAGCCTTGCGGGGCGGTTGGCCGGCGTGAGCGAAACGATGATTTTCTGCTACGAGGAACCGGAGTTGCTTGAGACGCTGCTCCAAAAAAGCACCGAGTTTATCACCGCTTACCTTAATGAATTCAAAAAACGCGGAGCTGACGGCGTCTTTCTTTGCGAGCCGCTGGCGGGCATGATTTCGCCCGAGCACGAGGCCGAGTTTTCCGCGCCGTATGGTAAAAAAATCGCCGACGCCGTGCAGGACAACAGCTTTATAATCATCTACCACAACTGCGGCAACTTCACCTATAAAATGACGGACTCCATCAGCAAAAACGGCTGCAAGGCCTTCCATTTCGGCAACGCTGTTGATTTAAAGGTCATGCTTGAAGCCTTCCCGCCGGATGCTCTCGTGCTTGGTAACATCAGCCCCTCAGAGCGATTTTTAAGCGGAACGCCGGACGATATGCGCGCCGCTGTCGCAGAGCTGATGAAAACCTGCGGCGGTTACAAAAACTTTGTTCCGTCCTCCGGCTGCGATATTCCTCCGAAAGCGTCGTGGGACAACATAAGGGCGTTTGTCGACGCCGTCCATGACTATTATATCAAAGGTTAGTTTATTCCAAACCATGCTGACCGCGGAATTTCTTAGGTGAAATCCCGGTCAGCTTTTTAAACACCTTTGTGAAGTAGCTCTGGTCTTCGAAGCCGCACAGGTCGGAGATGTCGGACAGCGGTACGGCCGGATTTTTAAGCAGCTGTTTAGCCTTTTCGACGCGTACGCCGTTCATGTAGGCGGTAAGGGTCTGCCCCGTCGCCTCCCTGAAAATACTGCTGACATACGAACGGCTCAAATAGACATAAGCCGCGATATCGTCGAGCGATATTTTCCGGCTGTAATTTGATTTGATGTATTCCATCACGCGGTAAACGGTGTCGGAATGCTTAACGCTCGAAAAATCGAAGGTGTAGTCGGTGAAGTGATGGAGCGCCTCGGTCAGCAAAATATTCAGCGCGTCAATCGATTTTGCGTCTTCCAGTTTTTTAATATATGTGGTATTATATAGAAAAACCTCGCGGATGTCGGCACCGGCGTCAATGGTGGCGCGAGAGAGAAGCACCATGAGCTCAATCGAGCGGCTTTTAATAACCGGGAACTCGCTGTGGCTTGTGCAATAAATATAACCGAGCAGTCGGTTTAAAAGTGCGCGCGCGCCCTGTTCATCCTGGGCGCTCACCATATGTCGCAGCTCCGTTTCAAGCGCGATGGGATAGAAAAAATCGCCCCCCTGCGCCTGCTTACGCGTCGCCTTATAAATTTCGTTGAGTACGGTCTCCTGTTCATAAACCGGTTTTTTCGCCTTCCCCGCGACGCCGGACGCGGCAGCCTCAAGCACTGCCGTCAGGTGGCTCATATCGGCGGCAGAAAAAGCGGGCAGGTCTCTGACGGTTTCTGGGTTCGCGTAATCGGGCAGGTCGAATAATGTGTCCTGTAGCTCGCCCATGACAACGGGTCCCGTAACGAGCGCGTAGTCCGTCTCCGGCACTGTTACAGCCGCAAACACGAGCCCCGCCGGGCAGTAGAAGATATATTTGCCGCTCCAGCGCCTTGCCTCGCTGCAGCCGTAAAGCAGCGTCTGCGGCAGCCGGGTACGATTATTACAGCCGTCGCAGTAAAACGGTGTTTGTGTTGTGGTTGAGAGAATTTCGCGGCGGTCTGTGTCGACAATTGTTACCGGCGTTTTGCATACACCGGCAAAATGCTCCGCCAACGCGCCGCAATGCGCCAAAGCCCTGTTTTCCGTTTTAATCCCTCCGTCCCGCTAAAACTATTTTTATTATACCAGCAATTCTGTGGCTTTACAATAATTAACGTTTAAATCTGTGTTGTGATTGTTTTTCAGCGCTTTTGATGGTATAATAATTTTTTACCTGTTATCGGGTGGTATACGGATATTTCTGCTGCTGTCGTCTTGCGGTTATATTCTGTGAAAAAGGCGACGCAAAGGCAACCGCGGCCTGTGTACAGCAGGAATTACCGGCGGTATAGAAGGAGAATTATGGATTTTGAATCATTCAACCTTTCACCGGAGGTGAAAAGAGCCGTTGTTGACGCGGGCTATACCGTCGCGACGGAAATTCAGGAAAAGAGCATCCCCCTTATTCTTGAAGGCCGTGATATCATCGGCTTCAGCGAAACAGGAAGCGGCAAAACCGCCGCATTCGGTCTGCCCGCCATCGACATAGTAGACCGCGAAACAAGCTCAAGAAAGCCGCAGGTTCTTATACTTTGCCCGACGCGCGAGCTCGCCATGCAGGCGAGCGATGAGCTTTTCAAGTTTTCAAAGTATAAAGAGGGGCTTCACGTCGTGGCCGTCTACGGCGGCCAGCAAATCGGTATACAGCTTAATCAGCTCGGCAAGGGCTGCCAGATTATTGTCGGCACGCCGGGCAGAATTATGGATCATATGCGCCGCCATACCATCAAGCTTGACCACTTGAAAATGGTCGTGCTTGACGAGGCGGATGAGATGCTCAATATGGGCTTTCGCGAAGATATTGAAACTATTTTATCCGAGGCACCCGACGAGAGGCAAACCGTTTTGTTTTCCGCTACAATGCCGCAGGCTATTCTCGACATCACAAACGAATATCAAAAGGAACCGATGCTTATAAAAATCGAACACCCGCAAATGACGGTTGCCACCACCGAGCAATTTTATTTTGATGTACCCAGAGGACGCAAATTGGACGCTCTCTCCCTGTTGCTCCAGTATTATCAGCCCAAGCGCTCAATTGCGTTCTGCAACACAAAAAAGATGGTGGACGAGGTCGCCGAGGATTTAGAAGCACGCGGCTACAGCGCGCAGAAGCTTCACGGAGACATCAAGCAACAGCAACGAACGCTCGTCATGAACGGCTTCAAAAACGGCAATTTTGAAATCCTTGTCGCAACCGACGTGGCCGCAAGAGGCATCGATGTCAACGACGTGGATATTGTTTTTAACTTCGATATTCCGCAGGATCCCGAATACTACGTTCACCGTATCGGCCGAACGGGCAGAGCGGGCAAGGAAGGCTTGTCGTTTACCCTCATTCAGGGCAGGGGTCAATACAGCGAGCTGATGGGTATCGCGAAGTTCACAAAGAGTAAAATCGAACGCCGCGAGCTTCCGCGGATCGCCGATATTGTCAACAAAAATTCCGCGTCCGTACTTGATGAGGTAAAATCGGTGTTAAACGCACGCGGTGCCGACAACAAGAACGATGAATTGAACACGCTGATAGGCGAGGGCTTCACCGCGGAGCAGGTTGCCGATGCCCTGTTTGAATTGTATATGAAAGACAAAGGCATCAGGGTGAATACGTCCGATGTTCCGTCCGCCAATTCCATCGTTGAGCCGAGACATGAGCGCAAGGTCGCCATGCAGAGGATTGAGAGAAGACCGAACCCGAAGGCAGCCTCAAAGTTTGACGGCGTTGATATGGTTAAGGTTACGATTTCAATCGGCAAAAAGGACAGGGTTGCGCCGAAGCATATTCTCGGTGCCGTAGCGGGCGAAAGCGGCCTGCCGGGGAACATCATGGGGTCGATTGACATCAACAACACCTACACCACCATTGAGGTTCCGAAGGAATTCCGAAACAGGATTGTAAAGGCCATTAACAATAAAACTATAAACAACACGCGGGTTTCCGCAAAATAACTCAGTCTTTATGGGTGTGCGGAAACCCGCATACCCTTTGCTGTTTGATTTCGGTGAATAAGGAGGAAACAAAATGCCCAACGAGCTTGTCCGAGCGCTTCGCCTGGAGCATCCCGAAACCATTCCCGTGTGTGTCAGTGTGCTTCCCGCAATGTGGATTCAGCAAGGTGCGGAATTCCAGCGCGTCGCCGACGAATACCCGCAGTTTTTCGGCGGACGAAAACAGGATTTGTCCGACATCGCCAATATCGTGCGCGGACGTTACAAGGAGGGGACGCACGTCGACGAATGGGGCTGTGTGTGGACGAATGTACACGAAGGCATGGACGCCATTGTCACCGGTCACCCCGTCAAATCACCGGAGGATGTTTTCACACTTGAAATCCCAAAAAACCGCGACGGCAGTCTGCCCCACGGCTTTATGTACCTTCGTCTGCTCGACTTATGCGGCTTTGAAAACGCTATGATGCTGTTCGCCGAGGAGGGCGAAGCGCTGCGCGTGCTTCTCGAAAAGGTGCTGCAATACAACATCTATCAGGTTGAGGCGGCTGTTGACAAATTCGGCGACATTGCCGGCTTCGGCGACGACCTCGGGATGCAAAAGGGCTTAGCCATCGGTGCCGAGTGCTGGCGGAAATATTTAAAGCCCTGCTTTGCGACGCTTTACGGCATCGTCAAGAAAAGACGTCCGGGTCTGCCCGTCTATATGCATACCGACGGCTGCATATATGAAATTATGCAAGACCTTGTCGAGTGCGGTGTCGATATGATAAACCCGCAGTTTCGCGCCAACGGCCTCGAAAACCTTGTCCGTGTGTGCCGCACGGAGCAGATAATTTCAATAAACCTCGACCTCGACCGCCAGTTGTTTCCCTTCGCCACGCGTTCGCAGATTTTCGACCACGTGGCCGAGTGCGTCGAGAGCCTGTATCTGCCCGAGGGAGCGCTCGCGCTCAACATTGAGCTCAACTACGACGTCCCGCTCGAAAACTGCGCCGCCATCCTCGACGCGGCGGAAAAATACCGCCACTACAAGGGTTGATAATACATAATCTTGTTTGTCCCGAGCATTATTTCCTATGCTTCCAACTCTTGACACGAAATTGAAATCCGTTATAATATAATCAGTGTATTCATATCAAAGGCAAGCTTTGCAGGCAGCAGTTAAAACACTTAAGGGGTTACATATGCAAAAAATCACGGACGACATTCTTTACATCGGCGTCAACGACCGTGTTATCGATTTGTTCGAGAGCCAGTTCGTTGTGCCAAACGGCATCGCCTACAATTCCTATGTTGTGCTCGACGATAAAATCACCGTTTTCGACACGACCGAAGCGAAGTTCACTGTTGAATGGCTTGAAAATCTCCGCGAGGCGCTGGGCGGCAGAGCACCCGATTATCTCGTTGTACAGCACATGGAGCCCGACCACTCGGCCAGCATCACAGCCTTTGCCGAGGCTTATCCCGAAGCGAAAATAGTCGGCAGCACAAAGACGTTCGCCATGATTGAGCAGTTTTTCGGTGTCAGCTATACGGACAGGCGCGTGGTCATCAAGGACGGCGACACGCTATGCACGGGTAAGCATACATATACGTTCGTTTTTGCGCCGATGGTGCATTGGCCGGAGGTTTTCGTCACCTACGACAGCTTTGAAAAAACGCTGTTTTCCGCCGACGCGTTCGGCAAGTTCGGCGCATTAGACACCGACGAGGAATGGGCGTGCGAGGCAAGGCGCTACTATTTCGGAATCGTGGGCAAATACGGCGCGCAGGTACAGACACTGCTCAAAAAGGCGTCGTGCCTTGATATTGAAAGAATATGTTCGCTGCACGGACCTGTCCTGACCGAAAACCTCGGCTACTATCTCGGTCTTTACGGCATCTGGTCGTCCTACGACGTCGAGTCGGAGGGCATCGTTATCGCCTACACCTCGGTTTACGGCAATACGAAAAAGGCCGTCAGGTTGTTTACCGATTTACTGAAAGAAAACGGCTGCCCCAAGGTGACGCTTTTTGACCTCGCGCGCGACGACATGGCGGAGGCGGTCGAGGACGCGTTCCGCTACGGGACTCTTGTACTCGCCACGACGACCTATAACGCCGAGATCTTCCCGCCCATGCGGACTTTTATAGAACATCTTACGGAGCGCGGTTATCAGAACCGCAACATCGCCCTGATAGAAAACGGCTCGTGGGCGCCGACAGCGGCAAAGGTGATGCGCAGCCTGTTTGAAAAAAGCAAAAACATCACTTTCGCCGAAAACACCGTCACTATTAAATCAGCCCTAAACGGTGAATCGACGAAAAAGCTTTCAATGCTGGCAGAGGAGCTTTGCGGAAATTACAATTCTTAGCACACAAATTGCATAAAAACTTCAAAAAGCCGAAGGAGGACTGCTATGAACAACAGCGCGCTATACGCCATCAGCTACGGTCTGTTTGTCCTCAGCGCCCGTGAAGGCAACAAGGACAACGGCTGCATCACCAACACGGCAATGCAGGTGACGGGCGAGCCGGTTCAATTGACCGTCGCCGTCAACAAAACCAACTACACCACCGGCATGATTGAACGCACTGGCAAATTCACCCTCTCCATCATTTCGCAGAACGCCGATTTTTCGCTCTTCCAGCGGTTCGGCTTCCAGTCCGGCCGCGATGTCGACAAGTTCGAGGGCTTTGGCGCCGTCACACGCGCCGTAAACGGTGTGCTTTATCTAACTAAGAATACCAGCGCGTTTCTAAGCTGCACCGTCGTTAAAACAGTAGACCTCGGCACGCACATCATGTTCGTTGCGACGGTCGACGACGGCGACATACTCTCAAAGGAGCCGCCCATGACTTACGCCTATTACCACGCGAATGTCAAGCCGAAGCCTCAGGCACCCGTTTCGGCGGGACGCGTTTGGGTCTGCAAAATTTGCGGATACATTTACGACGAGTCCAAGGAGGGTGTCAAATTCGAGGATTTACCCTCCGAATGGAGATGCCCCGTCTGCAAGCACCCGAAATCAGATTTCGAGCTTATTAAAAAAAGCTGAAAATATTGAAAGCAGGAAGGAAGAACGGATATGGAAATCAAATTTTATGTCTGCAAGCACTGCGGAAACATCATCGCTTATCTTGAAAACTCGGGCGTGCCTGTCATCTGCTGCGGCGAAAAGATGTCGGAGCTTGTTCCGAACACCACCGACGGCGCAAAGGAAAAGCATGTCCCTGTTATCACCGTCGACGGCAAACGTGTCACCGTCACTGTAGGCAGTGTGGCGCATCCGATGCTGCCGGAGCACTTCATCAAGTGGATTTGCCTTCAGACAAAGCAAGGCAACCAGCGCAAGCTTTTAAACCCCGGCGACAAGCCGGAGGCCGTCTTCCTCATCACCGACGACGACGCGGTTGAGGCGGCTTTTGAATACTGCAACCTTCACGGTCTCTGGAAAGCGGTTAAATAATTTATAAGGAGATTATTAAATGATTTACGTTTGCTCTCTTTGCGGCTATGAATACGATGAGGCGGCGGGCGACCCCGACAATGGCATCGAGCCCGGCACCAAGTTTGAAGACCTCCCCGAGGATTGGGTTTGCCCGCTCTGCGGCGCGGCAAAGGATCAGTTTGAAAAGTCCGAATAAAAGCAGAGTCTCTTTTTTCATTATTGCATATTAAACAGTTCCGCGCGTTTCCGGAAGCGATTGCTCTCGCTGGTAAACGCGCGGGATTAGATTTTTTATATAATACCTGCCAACGGTTCAGAGCAGTGATGACATCGTTAGAATTTCCTCGACGGGCGGATAGGCCGTCTTGAAATCCGAAAGCGGAAGGGGGTTTTTACCCTTGCCCATCTCAATTGTGAACCCGGGGCGGCGAAACTCCTTGATAAACCAATCTTTGAAGCCGCCGCCATCGTACAATCCTGCGTTGTCGACAAGCGTAAAGCCGCTGACGGCCGAAAAGGTTCGTGCCATCCGCTCCGAGCGCTCTGGAACAGCCTCGCCGTACCGCCAGAATATTTCCTCACCCTGGCTGTGAAGCGCGATTACCTGATTTGGACAAACGCGCCTTGTCAGGCAAACCAGCGCCGCCGTCTCCGGCTCGCTCTCGGGGCGCTCGCCGCCGTACCGCGTCGGGGCAGCGGACACTATACCGGCTTCAATTTCCTCCTGACGCAGCTCCTGCCAGCCGGCGTTAAAGTTGTGGTTTAGGTCTACGCCGCGCGCATTGGCCTTCCATTCCGCCGTTGCGCCGCCGCTGACCTCCCGGACAAGCTCCGAATATGGACCCGCCGCCTGCTCTCCTGTCAAAGCAATCTGCACACCGTCGGGATTCAGGCAGGGCACAACCACTAAACCGCGGTATTTTAGCAGGTTGTTAAAGCAGACGCCGTTTAATTCCGTTCGTGTACAGACGCTTTCGCACACGTTCTCAAAGAATGTCAGTGCCGCGAGCGTAGTCAGCCATTCGCTGCCATGCACGCCGCCGACGATGAGGACGGGTTCACGCGGGCAATCGACAGACAGGGCGAAGACGGCTCGTCCGGCAAGACTGCGTCCGATGACACGGCAGTTGACAAAAGGATACTTTCGGTTTAATCTATATATCATGGCGCGCACGTTTTCATACGTCGGCAGCTGCGGCGTAACAATTCTTTCCATAGAGGCATCACTCCTTTTTACTGATTTGTATTCGGCGCGGCGCGCAAATATTCTGATACACAAGGACGGTTTTTAAAAATGGAGCTGTATGAAAAAACGCTTGAGCAGACCTATGTCCACAGAGGTCAAATTATTAACTTGCGTGTCGATAAGGCCGAGCTTCCAAACGGTCAGACCTGTGTGCGCGAGGTCGTCGAGCACTCCGGCGGCGTCACCATAGCGGCGCTCACCGGCGAAAACGAGCTGCTTTTTGTCAAGCAGTACCGTTACCCTTATTCGGAGGTGGTTCTTGAGCTTCCCGCAGGCAAGCTTGAGCAGGGAGAGGATCCGTTTAAGGCAGGTATCCGCGAGCTTGAGGAGGAGACCGGTGCGACGGCCGCGAAATACATCGACCTCGGAAAATACTACCCGTCGCCCGGCTACTGCGGCGAGGTAATTCACCTTTACGGAGCGACGGAGCTCACCTTTTCGAAGCAGAACCTCGATGAGGACGAATTCCTCGAGGTCGAAAAAATACCGCTTATGAAGTCGGTAGAAATGGTCTTAAACAATGAGATACCCGACGGCAAGACGCAGACGGCGGTGTTGAAAATGGCTATGCGCGTCTGGTATGCTGCCGGGAACGCGGAAACGGTGGGCGAAGATTGAAAGATAAATCTTTCAATCTTTTCTGCGAAAGGATGGTCATAATAATGGGACTGATTCTCGCCTCCGCTTCGCCGAGACGGCGCGAGCTGTTGAAGCTGGCCGGGCTTGACTTCACCGTGTGCGTTTCCGACTGCGACGAAAGCGTGCCGGAAAGTCTTTCGCCGCCCGAAGCGGTAGCTGAAATTGCCGGAAGGAAAGCGCTGGCCGTCGCTGCGAATTATCCTGAGGATACAGTCATCGGTGCCGACACCATTGTCGTTGTCGACGGGATAATCCTCGGCAAGCCCAAGGATGCTGGCGACGCCGCTGACATGCTAAAAAGGCTGTCGGACAGGACGCACAGCGTCTACACCGGCGTGTGCGTCGTTTCCGGCAGTGCGGAAAAGCGTTTTATCGAAATAACAGACGTCACGTTTTACGCGCTGACCGACGCCGAAATCGACAAATATGTCGCGACGGGCGAGCCGACGGACAAGGCCGGTGCCTACGGCATCCAGGGGCGCGGCGCGCTGCTTGTTAAGGAGATATGCGGCGACTATTTCAATGTCGTCGGATTGCCGCTCGCCCGGCTTGTCCGGGTGCTTAACGGCATACCGTCATAATAAGAAAGGAAAGGCCGCCCCGCCGGACAAAAGTCTGACGAGGCAACCCATTAGCTTCTGCTCGGTTAACCGCAACCGCAGTTGTTGCCACATCCGCAACTGTCGCCACAGCAGCACATCATGATACAAATAAGAAGAAT
The DNA here is from genome assembly GCA_964509145.1 of uncultured Eubacteriales bacterium. Lineage (GTDB taxonomy): Bacteria > Bacillota > Clostridia > Oscillospirales > Acutalibacteraceae > UBA1425. The sequence continues at coordinate 10,437 of CAZDWM010000010.1, forward strand.
GATCCAAGTACAATTATTGCATCCGCAACCCATCGTGTCGCCCTCCTTTCATTGTTTTCATTCCCATGTTATGGCGGACGAGCTGTTTGTGTTACAGAAATTGAACACTCTGTTTATTACAGACTGCCGAGAGAGGGAAAGCCGCCCCGCCGGAAAATCCGTCGGGGCGACCCGTTTGTTTTGCCCGCTGTTAGCCGCAGCCGCAGCCGCCGCCAAAGCCCATGCCGCCATCGCCGCAGCAGCAGCATAAGAGCAGGATGATAATCAGCATGCAGGAACAGTTGTTGTTTCCACAACCCATAGTGTCGCCCTCCTTTCGTTGCCGTCATTCATATATTATGGAAGGAGCGCGTTTTGTGTTACAAAATAAGCGTGAAATTCCGGCTAATAATAAATTGACACTGTTGCATCTTTCCTCGAAAGGACGGTCTTACCATGAAGGATTGTTTTCAGCTCTTTGCGTCGTTTTTTAGGATAGGGTTATTCCTATTCGGCGGCGGATATTCAATGCTGCCCCTGCTCCAGCGCGAAATCGTTGATAAAAACGGCTGGGCGACACAGGCGGAGGTACTCGACTTTTTTGCAATAAGCCAGTGTATGCCGGGCATTATTGCCGTCAACACAGCCATGTTCATCGGTTATAAAAAAAAGGGGTTCGGCGGTGCGCTGTTTGCCATGCTCGGCACGGTTTTGCCGTCGCTGGTCATCATAACGGTGATTGCGGCGCTTTTTGAAAGCTTTGCTCATATCGAGGCGGTGCGCCACGCGCTCGCGGGTATACGCGTCGCCGCCGGCGCGCTTATTACAACGGCGGTCATTCGCCTTGTTAAAAGCGGCGTGCGCCGCCCCGTTCAGATACTTCTATGCGTCGCGGCCTTTGCCGCGGTGGCCGTGTTCGGCGCCTCGCCCGTCTTTGTTGTCCTTGGCGCGGCTATGTTCGGTGTCGCGTACGGCTTTAACAGGAGGACAATATGATTTACCTTAAAACGCTTGCCACTCTTTTTTGTGAATTTTTAATAACGGGTACCTTCGCAATCGGCGGCGGGCTGGCGACTCTCCCCTTTCTGACGCGTATGGGCGAGCGGCACCCCGGATGGTTCACCACCGAGGCGTTAACAAACATGGTTGCCGTTTCCGAGTCGACGCCGGGGCCTCTTGGCATCAACATGTCGACATATGTTGGCTATAAGGTTGCAGGTATACCGGGCGTGCTTGTCACGGCTATTGGTTTGGTTCTGCCGTCGGCTGTCCTTATTTTGATTATCGCCCGATTCCTGCAAAAGTACATGGAAAACCGATACGTTCAGGGTATCTTTTCGGGTCTGCGTCCGGCGGTGACAGGGCTTATCGCGGCAGCCGGGTGGCTTGTCGTGCGGGAATCTCTGCTGCTTTATTGGCCGGACAGCTTTTCGGAGTTGGCCGGGTGCTTTGACCTAAGCGCCGTTATCCTTTTCCTTGTCATTGTAGCGCTTTCACAAACCAAGCGTTTGGGCAAGCTGCATCCAGCCGTGTTCATTGCCGCCTCTGCGGCTGTCGGTATCGCTTTAAAGCTCTAAATTGATGCTTGTTGCATATAATAATGCGGAAAGTTTCAGTAAAATTATATAAAATTGTCAGAAAACTCTGTCAAAATAACCAAACTTAAAGGTGATATTTTGTCCGTCTTTGGCTGAGGTACTGAAAAATTGAATAATTGCTATTTGACAATAATGTGTCCGTCTTT
>CAZDWM010000010.1:12169-25135 GCA_964509145.1 uncultured Eubacteriales bacterium
GCTATAATTCGTAGTGCATGAATGGCGACAGAAATCTTTTTGTGTGGGAGATATAAGCTATGTATGTAAAAGATGTAACGGTTCAGAACCAGGTCGGTCTCCACGCGCGTCCCGCAACTTTTTTTATTCAGAAGGCCAACGAGTTCAAGTCCTCTATTTGGGTTGAGAGAGAAGAGCGCCGTGTTAACGCTAAGAGTCTGTTAGGCGTTCTTTCGCTGGGCATCATGGGCGGCACCGAAATCCGCATCATCGCCGGAGGTTCCGACGAGGAGCAGGCCGTGGACGAGCTTGTTAAGCTGGTCAACACAGGATTTTCGGAGCAGTAAAAACAGCGCATCACGGGGAACTGTGTCGTTTCCGGTACAGCGGCGTTTCTGTATGTTCAGACCGCCGCGGGAAGGACAGGACATGGTTCTTTTTGTTTGTGTCCGGACATCTTAAAAAGAAAACATATTTATAAGCAAAGGGCTGTAACGAAACGCTGTGTTAAAAGCGATTTGTTGCAGCCCTTTAGGTTTTCAATATGAATCATGAAACGCCGAATTGAATAATGCTTCTCATACCGTGCAAAATACCTTTGAGGTGACAGCTATGGCCAAAGCAGGGATGAGAAGACCCGACCCCAAAGAACCGCACGGGACAGAAAACACTCAGAAGATGCACCTTCCCAAAAACAATGTTTCCCCCGTAGAGGAGCTTAAAGGCAAAGTAAAGCACGGCAAAGAAAAGGCCAAGCCGAAATAGGTTGTGGTGTGTTGACCTGTGGTCACAGACAACCCGTTTATACAGTAAATTTCGGCTTCTTGCTTTTTGACCTGTCCGTTAGCCGTTTGGAAACCGATTTCGCAAAAACGCTCACAATCCACGCCAATAATATAGATAAAATAACTGCGATGAGGTTTATGACGACCTCGTTGGTAAGGCGAATGTTTAGATATTGCACCGCGGCAACCTTCAGCATCGTGAGCACCTTTTCATGAACCAGATAGATTTCAAGGGTCATTGAGCCTACAAAGGTCAGAAAACGCGAGCGGAATCGGACTCCGTCCATCGGCAGAGAAACGAGTACGCAGAACGTAACGCATAACGGACCGTAAAGCAACCGTTGCAGATACCAGTCGAAGTGCTCACCTCTGCAAGCGTTGGCGACCGTCGCAAACAAAAACACAACATTAAGAGCCGCCGTCAGGGCGACCTGTCTGCGGCCGAGCGGGCGGTTTTGTTTGATGAGCGGCGCGAGGTATGTACCCATCATAAAGGCGGGAACGCGGACAAGAAAAGTTTCGTTGACAATGTAAAGGTGCTGAGGCAGTATACTTCCGAAAGCGCCGGTGTAAACGATCAGCGATATCAAATAAACGACGGCCATAACAACCAAATACAGCTTTTTTCTTAAGAACAGCTTGTAAATTAACGGATAGAGCAGATATAAAAGCAGGATGGATGCAATGAACCACTCGGTGATAGAGCCGTTTAACCAGAAAGCGAGTGTGGAAAAATCAAGTAAAAATTCGGACACACTGCCGTGTAAAATGATGTCGCTTAACATAAACCAGGGCAGTGTCACCATGACATAGGCCGGAAGCAGCCGGGCAAAACGTTTTTTAAGAAAGGACGACGCGGAGCTGTCGTTGTGATAAGAAAACCACAATCCCATACCCGATAGGAACAGAAAGATGTCAACGCCCATCTGCCCGAATGCTTTAGTGACCGCATAAATCCGTCCGGGCAGACCATCACCGAAATTCATGGATGTATGACAGAAGATTATGATAATGATGGCAAACGCAAAGAGTACATCTCTGTATCGGCTTACCGCGCCGAGGTTCTTTTCATATTGCCGCATGTTTTTCTCTCCAATTATTTAATAGAGGACAGGAGATTGATGAAACAACGGTAATCGGTTATTCCTGCTTTTTAAAACTGCCGTTGTTTTTCAGTTCCCACGTTCCGCCACCGGCGCCGATTTCAAAATGATACATAGCGATGCCGAGATCGATCTGCTTGTGACGCCCGCCCTCAGGGACGGACGCCGTCACCCTGCCGCCGTCGTAACGGACGTTCACGGGCTGACCGTTCGCTGACGACGGCGCTTTTTGTAAAGACTGCATCCCCGCAAGAAACCACAGCGGCGCGTTTCCAGAACCCTCCGCCATTTGTTCGACAGACTTTGTTTTTCGCTTGATTACTGAAGTGATGACCTTTTCCCGCGTTGTCGGGCTTTCCTTCGGAAATCCGACGGCAATGACACCGTAAAGCTCCCCTCCGTCCGGCGCGGCAACGCTCCTTCTGTCAAAGCTGCCGCCAACCCAGCAGGTACCGATACCAAGCCGCGTCGCTTCAAGGACAATCCGTTCACCGTAGTAGCCCAGCCTTATATAGAGGTTCTCCGATTTTTGACCGGCAACGACGATGTAGTTTTTAACGCCGGTGAAAAAACCGTAGGATGATTTTAAATCGCTGAACGCCGCCGGATTATTGACGAGAAGCTTAATGTTCAAGTTTTCCCTTTCATTGATTCCCGAAATAAGCTTGTTCAGCGCGTCGATTTTATCCGCCGGAAGCGGCGTGTCGGTGTAAGCACGCCTTGAACACCGTATGTCTATAGCTTCGTTGACGGTCATTTTATGCCTCCTCAATCTTTGTATCGGCCTCATAAATCCTTGTAGGCTTATTGTTGCCGGTATCGGTCGCCTGACATTTATAATGCCAGCCGCAACGCTCGTAAAATGATGTGTGGCCCGTGCAAAGATAAACCTTTTCATAGTCTAAACGGGACGCGTCCGCGCGAACATAATCCAGCATCGTCTTCGCAATGCCCCTACCGCGATACGGCTTTTCGACAAATACCGCGCAGATGTTTGGCTCAAGGTCGGGGCGGTCGTGAAAATCGTTATCAATCAACCCCATTCCGGCTATAATTTCATTCCTCTCATTGACAGCGAGATACCATTGCGGAACTCTGCCGTTAGGATTTGATGTACAGACGGCGATGCTTTCCTCATAAACGCTTTTCGGAATGCTCCATTTTGAGGAAAACCAGTCAGCCGCAATAATGGCAAATGAAGCGTCGTTTCTTAACGCGATAATTCTCCAATAAGGATGTTTTTTCAAATCCTTCACCTCCAATAATAGCCGTCAACAATGGGTTGTTTAATTCCGCTGTGCATCCTTCATATTATGTTCTGTTTTCGCGATTTTGTCAACGGTTAACGTCCGAACAAGATTTTACACCACAGAATTGAGTCATTCATTGTTAATAATTTGTAAACAAACTGTCGAATTTTCGCCCCGTTGCCCTTTTTAGGACAACGGGGTATCTTTTTTTGCCCGTTTAGTGAAGGGGTTTCAATATGGCTGCCGAAAATTCGAGGCTGCATATGGGAACCGCCGGACTATGACACGAAAGGAATCTGAAAAATGAGAATACTGACCGCAAAGGAAAGACTTTTCTGCGTTTATTATGCCGAGAGCAGAAACGGCAGGGAAGCGGCGGCAAGGGCAAATTTTGCCCTGCCGCAGAGGACGGCCGTCCGTCTGCTTGAAAAGGACACTGTCAGGGCGGAAATCGCCGACATCGACAAAGCACGCACAGCCGACCTCAGCGAGGTTTGCGCCGGATACCGCAGATTGGCCTTCGGTTCATACGCCGACGCCCTGAAGCTCCTTTTCTGCGACGAAAAGACCGTCGCGGGTGAACTTGAGCGGCTCGACATGTTCAGCGTTTCGGAGATTAAGAAGAAGGACAGCGCGATTGAAATTAAATTCTTCGACCGTCTCAAGGCGCTTGAGCATCTTGAAAACGCGAGCGGCGCAGCGGCTGCCGCGGACGGAGCACTGCCGTTTTATGAGGCGCTTGAAAAAAGCGCGGAAAAACCGAAAAAAACCTCCGGTAAGGAAACCGATGATTAAGGTTCCGAAAACGCGCAATTTGAGAGGAGAGATGCTTAATTGAGCTGAGCGATTTTAAATCCTTTTCAGAGAAGCAGCTGACAGTCCTCAACTGGTGGTGCAAAACAAGTCCGCATTACAGCCGCGACGCCGTCATCTGTGACGGAGCTGTTCGCTCGGGTAAAACCGTCTGTATGTCTCTGTCATTCGTGTCGTGGAGCTTTTACGCGTTCCGCGATACGGCTTTCGCCTTGTGCGGTAAAACCGTTACATCCCTGCGGCGCAACATCGTCACGCCCGTCCTTCCGCTCCTGAGGGAAATGGGCTTCGTCTGCGAGGAAAAGACATCCCGCAGCTACGTCGATATCAGCCGCGACGGCGTAACAAACCGCTTCTATCTCTTCGGAGGGAAGGACGAGGGTTCGGCGGCTCTCATCCAGGGCATGACCTTGGGCGGTGTGCTCCTCGACGAGGTGGCGCTTATGCCGCGCTCATTTGTCGAGCAGGCGCTCGCGCGGTGCTCCGTCGAGGGCTCTCGTCTGTGGTTCAACTGCAATCCCGAAAATCCGCTGCACTGGTTCCACGAGGAGTGGATTAAGAAAGCGGATGAAAAAAACTGCCTCTACCTCCATTTCACAATGGAGGACAACCCGTCCCTGAAGCCCGCCATGATAAAGCGCTACAAAAGCCTTTACAGCGGGGCGTTCTACGAGCGCTTCGTGGAGGGGAAATGGGTTGCCGCCTACGGGCTCGTCTATCCGATGTTCAAAGAGGAGAGCCATGTAGCCGAGCCGCAGGGAACGCCCTGCGAATACTACATCTCCTGCGATTACGGCACCGTTAATCCCTCGTCCTTCGGGTTGTGGGGTAAAGTAGGCGAGCGCTGGTACCGCCTCAACGAATACTACTACGATTCGCGACGGGAAGGCGAACAACGCACCGACGAGGAGCATTACACCGCCCTTGAGGCGCTGGCCGACGGGCTTCGGATTGAGGCCGTTGTCGCCGACCCCTCGGCGGCAAGCTTCCTTGAGTGCATCCGCCGCCACGGCAAATTCAAGGCTGTTCCGGCCAAGAACGACGTAGCGGACGGCATCCGAAAGGTGTCTTCCGCCTTAAAGGAACGCAGGATTATGATTTGTCCGGCGTGCAGGGACGCGATACGCGAGTTCGGTCTCTACCGTTGGGACGACAGCGCCGTGCGGGACGCTCCGCGCAAGGAAAACGACCACGCGATGGACGACATTCGTTACTTCGTTGAAACAATTTTATCTCGGTGCGACGACGGCTTCTTCTCCATCGCTGTGCAAAGATGATGAAAGGATGGTTGTCAATGCCATTCAAAAAGAAAAAGCCTTCCGAGGCCGCCGTTCAGACGGCGGGAGGGAGGTACGCGCGGCACCCGTTTTCGCTCATTGACGGTTATGTGCCTTTAGGCACGCCGCAGATGAGGCTTTACGCCGAGCTGCGCGAAGCCGTACCTTTAATCGACGCCGCCGTCACAAAGCTTGTACGGCTGACGGGCGGCTTTGAGATTCGCTGCGCCGACCCGGCTGCCGACGACGCGCTAAAAAGATTTACAAACAACGTGTCCGTCGGCGGAAACCGGCAGGGCATCTGGGCGTTCATGTCGTCGTATTTCGAACAGCTGCTGACCTACGGCACGGCTGTCGGAGAAATCGTCGTCGCCGGAGGCTCCGTGCGCGGGCTTTATAACGCGCCGCTTGAGAACATCGAGCTGCGCCGCGCGTCCGACGGCTTCGGTGTTGAGGTCTGCACTGGCGGAGCTTCTCCCATGCCTGTTAAATACCCGGAGCTTGTGCTGCTGTCCGCGCTCAATCCCGAGCCCGGCGAACCGGCGGGCTGCTCCCTTTTAAAGGGACTGCCCTTCATCAGCTCGGTGCTGCTCAAAGTTTACAACACCATCGGGCTCAACTGGGAGCGCGTGGGCAATGTGCGCTTCGCCGTCACCTACAAGCCGCAAAACGACGCCGTCGACAAGGCGTTCGCCAAGGAACGCGCCATGCAGGTGGCAAAGGAATGGGGCGACGCGATGCAGCCCGGCGGCAGAATCAAGGACTTTGTCACCGTCGGCGACGTGAGCATCAAGGCCATCGGCGCCGACAACCAGATTCTTGACAGCGAGGTGCCCGTGCGCCAGATGCTTGAGCAGATTGTGGCGAAAACTGGTCTGCCGCCGTTCATGCTCGGTCTTTCGTGGTCGTCGACAGAGCGCATGTCAGCGCAGCAGGCAGATGTACTTACGAGCGAGCTTGAGGGCTACCGCCGGACGCTCACTCCTGTTGTCGAAAAGATTTGCCGCACGTTTTTGAGGCTTAACGGCTTCGTCTGTGAGCCGGAAATTGTCTGGGATGATATCACGCTCCAGGACGAGGTCGAACTCAGCCGCGCCCGCCTTTACAACGCGCAGGCACAGCAGCTCGAAAACAAGAAAACATAAAAGGAGGTTTTTTGGTGAATAAAAATTCAACGGCGGATATTTCGCCCTGCGTTCCGACAGCCTCCGACATGGCGCTCATCAACCGCTACACAAAAAAGGCGCTGACGGAGCAGGACGTCTACACGTTCGGCGTAATACTCTGCGACAACGAAATCGACCGCGACTTCGAACGCTTCGACACCGACGCGCTGAAAGTCCTCGCGAACATGTTCGTCGGCAAGACGGGCATCTGCGACCACAGCATGAAAAGCGGCGATCAGACGTCGCGTCTCTACAGCGCGGAACTTATCGTAGACGCACAGCGGCGTAATTCGCTTGGCGAGCCTTACGCGTATATTAAGGCTATGGCTTACATGCCGAGAACCGAAAAAAACACGTCCCTGATTGCCGACATCGACGCGGGCATCAAAAAGGAAACAAGCGTCGGCTGCTCGGTTAAAAGCGTTGTCTGCTCCGAATGCGGAACAGACCTGCGGCGCGGCACCTGTGAGCACGTCAAGGGTAAGAACTATGGTGGACGTCTTTGCCACGCCGTTTTAAAAGAACCCGCGGACGCCTACGAGTGGTCGTTCGTCGCTGTTCCGGCACAACCGGCGGCGGGCGTGACAAAGGCTTTCGCTAAGAAAGAGGAACACGAAATGAGCATTATCAAAGCGGTCAAAACGGAAACCGGCGATATCACTCTGTCGGCGGACGATTTAAACGGCTTGCGCGGAGAAATTGAAGCCCTCGAAAAGCTGGCTGCCGACGGCGAGGCCTACAGGACGCGCCTGCTCGGCGAGACGGTGCGCCTCGGAATGCTCGCCATGCCGGGCTTGAACGGCGAGAGCCTGAAGACCATGTGCGGGAAGCTTTCGGTTTCGGAGCTTTGCGAGCTGAAAACAGCCTTCGCAGCGGACGCCGAAACGCACGCACCTGTATCATTGCAGCTCGCGGGCGGAAGCAAGGATGCCGCCGTGCGCAACGACGCGTTCAAAATATAAAATTCGGAGGTAGAAATTATGTCAATATCCTTTAACGGTTTCAACGAAAGCCTTTTAACCCTCAATGCTGCGAGCGGCTTTACGTCCGCCGGAGTGCCTGTCAAGCTGAGCGCTAACGGCACGGTGAATGCCTGCGACGAGGACGACAGCTTTATCGGCGTCTCAAAGAGCGTTTCAAACGGTCTCGCTTGCGTCCAGATGACGGGAGCCGTAACCATCGGCTACAGCGGAACAGCGCCCGCGGCAGGCTTCAACATGCTCGCTGCCGACGGCGACGGAAATGTGTGTGTCGCCGCGACGGGCGGCAGGGAATACCTAGTCGTCGACGTCATCGCCGCCTCGTCCCTCGTCACCATCATTCTTTGATTAATAAGGAGGACAAAAACATGTCATATGATTCAATCAGGCTCGAAAAGGGACTTTACGGGACAGGCAAATCCTTCACATCGGCGCTCGAAAAGCTTGACCCGTCCGAAAGCTACAAGGGCACCGCACTTGAGGGGCTTGACGCCTATCAACGCCAGCTCAAGCGCTTCGACATCCGCGTAAGCGGCACTGGCAGCAGCCCTGTCGAAAAGTTTTTCGCGACGACCGACTCCGCCGCGCTCTTCCCTGAGTACGTCTCAAGGGCGGTGCGTCAGGGCATGGAGGAGGCCGACCTGCTGCCGCGCATTGTGGCAACAACCACGATGATAGACGGCCTCGATTACCGTTCCGTCACCTCCGTTCCGTCGGAGGACAACAAGGCTCTCAAGGATGTCGCCGAGGGAGCGTTCATTCCCGAGACGAAGGTCACGACGCAGGAAAACCTCATCAAGCTCAACAAGAGAGGCCGTATGCTCGTCGCCTCCTACGAGGCCATCCGCTTCCAGAAGCTTGACCTGTTCACCATTACCCTGAAGCAAATCGGCGCTTACATCGCGCGCACACAGTTTGCCGACGCCGTCGATGTGCTTATCAACGGCGATGGCAACGACAACGCCGCCGATTCGTCAAATATCGCCGACACCTCGACGCACGTCATAACCTACAGCGACCTTGTCACCTTCTGGAATCTATTCTCCCCTTACGAGCTCAACACCATCGTCACCACGCCGACCATCATGGCAAAGCTCCTGAACCTCAGCGAATTCAAGGACGCTACGGCCGGCTTCAGCTTCCAGTCGAGCGGACGGATGATTACACCCGTCGGTGCGGAGCTTATCAAGTCTTCGGCTGTCTCATCGGGCAAGCTGATAGGTCTTGACAAAAACTGCGCGCTCGAAATGGTCAAGGCGGGCGACGTGATGACGGAATACGACAAGCTTATCGACCGTCAACTTGAAAGAGCCGCCATCACATCCATCGCGGGCTTCGCGAAAATTTTCGCGGGCGCGTCGAGAGTTCTCAGCGTTTAACGGGAGGGCAATGTGATGAACCAATGGACTGTTCTCAACAGCCTGCGGCAGATCACGGTGCTTGACAGCGAGGGGGCAGCCGACGCGCTGCCTCTTTGCCTCGCAAGCATCGAGGAAATCCGAATGATGCTTAAAAGCGGTGTGGACGAGGACGACCCGCGCGCCGTCAACGCGGCGGCGGGTCTCGCATTTTACAAATACACGCTTAGGAATCTGTCGGACGAAGACAGCGTTACCTCCTACAAGGCGGGCGATGTCGTTGTCAGCAAGAGCGCGTCCTTTGTGACGGACAGAGCGGCGAAAATCCGCGACGACGCCTATCTCGCGGCACTGCCGCTGATGCGTGACGACGCGTTTATCTTTACGCAGGTTTAGGAAGGGTGATAGCGTGAAAGATTGACTTTCATGGTCTATTTGTACCGCAGCCTGTTTCACGCCTGATTATAAATTCGCCGCGCAACGCGGCGGGATGGAGGTTTTTTTGAAGGTCAACCAATTCATGAACCGCTTCGGGCGGAGCCTCTGCCTGAAAAACGACGACGGCTGGCACACGGAAACCTACCGTGCGTTTATCCAGCCGCTGCGTTATAAAAACAAAATGTATCTTTACGGCGTCAACACAACAATCGGCTTCAACAGCCAGGGGCATTATCTGTACATCGGGCCTCCCAACCACGACCTGACCGCGCTTAACGACGACGTCTACCTTGAGGCGGACGGCGTGAAATACCGCATCGACCGCGCGGAAAAGGTTTACGCCGGTGACACGCTCTTTTACATCTGGGCTATTATCCGAACCATCGTTGAGGCTGAATAAAACAAGCAGAAGAAAGGACTGGTACCCATGAGCGCTATCAGCGCATTGCCCGCCGATATCGTCGCGTGGCTTTCATCGCAGGAGGAGCTTTCCGGCATCCGTTTTATGACGGAATACCCGTCGGTCAAAAAGGAAATTCCGCTGAAAAAGGCCATTGTAGCCGTCGGGCTTGAGGAGGTTAAAATCGTCGACAGCTTCACCGACGATGGCACAGGCACGCTTGTTGAAAACGAATACTGCCGAGCGGCGACGATGAAGGTAAAGCTGGCCATCCACATTCCGTTTTCCGAGGGCGGCGCAACCTGCCACAACGTTTTCGCGGATGTCGTCGACTGCCTAACGTTCGCCTCCGATCTCAATATCATTGAGTCGGGCTGCGCCGACGTCGTCGCCGACAGGGACACCGACGCGTTTGTGCTCGACGCGTGGATAAGCATCTCGTCCGACTTCTGTCCCGCCGTGAGCAGCAGCCTTAACTTTCAGTCGTTTATGAACAAGGAGTTGCTTTGCGGCAGCCACATCACCGACGCGGCGATTCACGTCACGCAGACCGACAAGAACCTCTGGAACGCGCCGTTTCTGGTCAGTAGTTACCTCGGCACCGGCGAAACGACGCGCACCGTCACGCTGGACTTCACGCCCAAGGCGGTCATCGTCTTCCGCGAGGCTATGGCGTTCCTTACACCCGTCTCGTCGGGCTCGTCAAACTACTACGCACAAGCCGGCGTCGCGTTCATGCAGAACGAATACATCGCGTTTGGTTCACTCGGTCTTGAGATTGTCAGCAACGGCTTTCGGCTGTATCAGGGCGAAACGCACGAAATCACGAACGTGTCGGCAAACCTCAACGGTATCGGCCAGCACTACGGCTTTATCGCGTTCAGGTAACGCTTGAAGATACTCTTATAAACAGTTTTTCAGTGCGCGGAAATTTTGTTTAAGTTTCACAAAATTTCCGCGCGCTTTTTTATACACCGTTTTTATCATTTCGCTTGCATATACATTTCAAACCGTTATAATTAACCTTGTATGACAACGCTTCGCGGCCTTTTTCGCGCGGGGCGCGGCATGTGTCGGAGCTGTCCTCCGGCGCGGCTATAGCATAAAATATTAACGAATGTGAGGAATAACAATGAGCAAAAAGGTCAGGGTCGGAATCATAGGCTGCGGCGGCATCGCAAACGGCAAGCATATGCCGAACCTCGCAAAAATCGAAGAGGTCGAAATGGTGGCGTTCTGCGACATCATTAAAGAAAAGGCGGTCGAAGCGGCCGCGAAATACGGCACCGAAGACGCGAAGGTGTATGTAGACTACAAAAAGCTTTTAAAAGACGAGTCAATTGACGTTGTCCACGTCTGCACACCCAACCGCTCCCACAGCTTCATCTCCGTCGCCGCCCTTGAGGCAGGAAAGCATGTCATGTGCGAAAAGCCCATGGCCAAAACCTACGCCGAAGCGAAAAAGATGTACGAGGCCTCCGAGCGCACCGGCAAAAAGCTGACCATCGGTTACCAGCAGCGCTGGAGAGGCGACTCGCAGTATCTTAAGAAAGCCTGCCTTGACGGCGAGCTTGGTAACATCTATTACGCGCGCGCCATCGCCCTGCGCAGACGTGCCGTTCCGACATGGGGCGTTTTCCTCAACGAATATGAGCAGGGCGGCGGTCCGCTCATCGATATCGGCACCCACGCGCTCGACCTTACTCTGTGGCTTATGAACAACTACGAGCCTAAAATGGTTGTCGGCACAAAATACAAGATGCTCGGCGACCAGAAGCATTCCGCAAACGCGTGGGGCGACTGGGATCCTGAACAATACACCGTCGAGGACTCTGCGTTCGGCTTCATCGTGATGAAGAACGGCGCCACTATCGTCCTTGAGTCAAGCTGGGCGCTCAACATTGCCGACCCGCACGAGGCCATTTCGCTGCTCGCGGGCGACAAGGCCGGCGCCGACATGTTCGACGGTCTGCGCATCAACTATGTCAAGAACAACCGTCAGGTAATCGAAAAACCCGACTTCAAGGCAGGCGGCGTGGCGTTCTTCGAGGGCAAGAGCGGCGGCGACCCCGCGGAGCTTGAGGCAAGGGCTTGGATTGACGCTGTCATCAACGACAAGGATGTCCCCACAAAGGCGTGTCAGGCGCTCGTCGTCACTCAGATTCTCGAGGCTATCTACAAGTCCTCAAAAACCGGCAAGCCCGTCTATTTTGAATAAAAAAGTTTGAAAATAAATTTCAAACTATGGGTTTTGTGCTTTCCGATTAAAAATCGGAATTTCGGCTAAAGCCGAAACCGCACAATTCCCCGGAAAGGATGAAAATAACATGAAATTCGCGGTTCAGCTTTATTCCTTAAGGCGCGATTACGAAACGCCCGAGGAATTTCTCGCGCTCTTTAAAAAGGTCAAGGCTCTCGGCTTCGACGGTGTCGAATTCGCGGGCTTCAACGGTCTTGAGCCCGAGGTCATCAAGGCGGCGCTCGACGATGCCGGTCTTATCGCCGTCGGTTGCCATTCCGGCACCGACACCTTCGACGGCGAGGAAAACATCGCCAAGGCCATCAAAATTGCCAAAGCCCTCGGCATGAGCGCCTACGGCACTGGCGGCGCGGCGCACGGCACACAGGAGGACATCGACCGGCTCAGGCGCATCTATTCAGCCGCCAACGCCGCGGGCGAAAAAGAGGGCGTGAAGTTCTACTATCATAACCACACCGAGGAATTCAAGCTCGAATTCGACGGCAAGCTCTGCGAGGATGTAATCGGCGAGTCGGCCTATCTCCAGATTGACACCTACTGGAGCTTCCACGCCGGTGTCGACAACTATAAGTACATAACCGAGCACAAGGACAGGATTGTCCACATCCACATCAAGGACGGCATCGACGGTCACCCCATGGCGCTCGGCGAGGGCAACTGCGACTTAAAGGCGGTCATTCAGGCGTCGAAGGACATCGGACTTGAGTGGATTGTGCTTGAAAACGACGACCCCGAGCCGACAGGCCTTGAGGACATCGCGCGCAGTATGGCGTACCTTAAAGCAAACGCATAAACTCGTTATGTTGCACCGCAATTGATAGGAAAGGAGAATCTGTTCATCATTTTTTGATGAACAGATCAGGGTATACATATGAAACTCGGCGTATTCACAACGCTTTTAAGTAACCTGTCTCTCGACGAAGCGTGCAAATACTTCAAGTCGCTGGGTATTGAAATGATAGAAATCGGCTGCGGCGGCTATCCCGGCAACGCCCACGCCAACCCAGACGAGCTGCTTAACAACGCGTCAAAGCTTGAGGCGTTCAAGGCGACTGTAGCGAAATACGGTCTTGAAATCAGCGCACTTAGCTGCCACGCGAACCCTGTCTATCCCGACAAGGACGAAGCGGCGGACGGAGACAAGGCCATCCGCGACA
>CAZDWM010000011.1:0-24410 GCA_964509145.1 uncultured Eubacteriales bacterium
TCAAAGCGTTGGCGGTAAATATGACCGTCCTGTGAAACCTCGACCTCAAGCCACTCGGAAAGGGCGTTGACGACGGATGAGCCGACGCCGTGAAGCCCGCCGGACACCTTGTAGCCGCTGCCGCCGAACTTGCCACCGGCGTGAAGGACGGTTAAAACCACGGTGACGCACGGCAGCCCAACCTGCTCGCTTAGCCCGACGGGGATGCCGCGGCCGTTGTCGCGCACGCTGATGATGTCGCCGGGCAGAATCTCTACGTCAACATTTGTACAGAAGCCGGCGAGCGCTTCGTCTATAGAGTTATCGACGATTTCATAAACAAGGTGGTGAAGCCCGCGCGGACCCGTGGAGCCGATGTACATACCGGGACGCTTACGCACGGCCTCAAGCCCCTCAAGCACCTGAATCTGGCTCGCGTCGTATTTTTCGGTGACCACGGTGTTCATGGTTTCGATTTCTTCTTCAACCGTATCGTTTTCGATGATTTTATTCTCGTTGTTTTCGTTAAATTCCATATCGCTCAAGGAAGATGCCTCCATTTCATGTGTCAGCCCTGCTGCTGCCCCATGCTGAGCAGCGAAGAGAGAAGGTTTTTCTTTTGCTTTTTAGGCTTGTAGCGCGGCGGATTTTCGAGCCGCATACGGGAGCCCTTTGAGCCGCGGGCGGCGAGATATTTGTTGACCTTGATGACGTTGACGCACAGGTCGTTATTCATATAGTCGACGCAGTTGGCGAGCAGTGTCTCGTCCTCGTAAAGCGAGCCGAGAATCGACACGACGATGAGGCTTTGCACCTCGTTGATGCCGTTGTCGTAAATTTCGTTGATAAGGCTGAACAGCTTCTTCATTTTTTGGGGATTGTTTTCGCGAACGGTCGCGAGAATGGCGGGCGTGCCATAATTTTTAAAAAAGTCCTCGGGCAGGAAATCGCCGTATTCGTCGCAGTTTTGCTTGAAATAGGGACGCAGCTCGGGATAGACCGTAGTGAAGCGGTTACCAAACGACGCGGCGTCATAAAAGGCGCCGTTTTTTACCGCCGTCTTTGAGACGGCCGCCGGAGCCTTTTTAGACTTAGGTTTTTTGCCGTCTGAAAACTTTTCGTTTATCGTTTCGGCAAAATCCTCACAGATATATTTAAGATCCTTATCATCGGCCTCCGAAGGGTCGAGCAGCGAAAGAGAAAGCCTTGTATAATCGCCGTCCGTCGCCTCGGCGGACTTTGCCTCGGCGTAAAGCAGACCAACAGTGTTGTTACAAAACTCCAGCTTGATGGAGCCGCCGTCGCCGTCGAAGGTTAAATAGCGGCGGTCGTTTGATACGACGATGGGGGGCTCGTCCTTGGGAATATCCGCGGGACGGTAAAGGGTGAACTTGGCGGCGGACAGGGTATTTTTAAGCCCTTCCGCAAGCGAAACAAGTGCGGTGTTGATGTCGAGCATTGATTCTTTCCTCCGAAATCAGCTTTTTACGTAAGCTTGTTAAACTGATTAATTATATCATAAACCATGATTATTATCGTTACCAATAGGAATTATGTCCCATTTTAATTAATATATATAGTATGTTAAATAAAACGTTCGCGCTTGACGGCGCGTTCAACATATGATATTATATCTAATTAGGTATTCGCCGTTTTCTGCGGTGTTAAAAGGAGTTGTCCGGTACATGAAAAAGGTTCTTGTCGTCTTCGGTGGCGCGTCCTCGGAATATGAGGTTTCGCTCCGCTCGGCGAGCTCGGTTATCGACCACATCCCGAAGGACAAATACGAGGTTATGACACTCGGCATCACAAAGGACGGACGTTGGCTGCTTTACATGGGCAGTCCCGAAAATATCGGCAGCGGTGCGTGGCTCAAATATGAGCGGTTTCTTTGTCCTGCCGTCGTGTCACCCGACCGAAGCGTGCACGGCATCACCGTTTTACGCGGCGGTGAGGTGGAAAATGTCCGCGTCGATGTTGTGTTTCCCGTGCTTCATGGCAAAAATGGCGAGGACGGCACAATTCAGGGCTTGTTCCAACTGGCGGGTGTTCCGTTTGTCGGATGCGATATGCTGTCCTCCGCGATGTGCATGGATAAGGCCGCGACAAATATGGTAGCTGACAATGTCGGAGTGGCGCAGGCAAGATGGCTGTCGGTAACAGCCTTCGATTATCATAACGCGCCTTCGGAATTCCGGCTTCGCTGCGCCGAAAAGCTGGGCTTTCCTATGTTCGTCAAGCCCGCAAACGCCGGTTCGTCGGTCGGCATCACCAAGGTACACGAACCCGAGGCGCTTGAAGCCGCGCTTGAGGATGCATTCGCCCACGACGGCAAGGTGGTTGTGGAGGAAAATATCGATGGCCGAGAGGTTGAGTGCGCCGTTCTGGGCAACGACGAAACCTACGCGCCTGTCGTCGGCGAAATCGAACCCTGCAACGAGTTTTACGACTACGACGCGAAATACATAGCCGACGGCAGCGTCCTCCATATTCCGGCGGATTTGCCGGAGGGCAAGGCGGAGGCGGTCAGCGCGGCGGCGCAAAAAATTTACCGGGCGCTGGGCTGCACAGGGCTTTCAAGGGTCGATTTCTTTGTGCGTCACAGCGACGGCGCTGTGCTGTTCAACGAAATAAACACCATTCCGGGCTTCACATCCATCAGTATGTACCCGAAGCTGTTCGCGGCGGCAGGTATTGACTATCCCGACCTGCTTGACAGGCTGCTGACACTTGCGCTCGAAAAGTGGAAATAATAGGGCAACAATAATATTGAAGAAGTGATATTTATGGACGGATTCGAATCCGTCTCCATCATCATGGCGACGTCCAACGAAACGGATTTGCTTAAAGAGACGTTTTCGACAATTTATGCTACCTGCCGCCATGAGGATATACGCGAGATTATCGTCGTCATCGGTGATAAATCTACGTCCGCAAACCTTGAAACCGTCGAAGCGTTGCGCGCGTCGGCCGGAGACATTCCGGTTGTTGTTTACAAACAAAAGCAGCCCGGCGTCGGTATGGCGTTCCGCGAGGGTTTTAAGCTTGCGCGCGGGTCGCACATTATCGGCATGGTGTCCGACTGTGAAATGGATGTCAACGCCGTCCATGTGATGATTGAACAGGCAAAGCTTCATCCCGACACAATCATCACGACGTCACGCCGTATTGAGGGCGGCGACTTTGTCGGCTACAACTGGCTAAAAGAGCTGTGCAGTTTTTGGTTTCAGAAACTGCTCCGATTGGTATTCAATACAGACCTGACCGATATCACAAACAGCTATCAGATTTGCCCCGCGCCGTTTTTAAAGTCAATTAAATTCAACGAAAGCCGAAAGCCCTTTTTTCTTGAGCTGATGCTTAAGCCGATTATCTTAAAAGCGAAGTTCATAGAAATACCCTGTGTCTGGCACAGGCGCACCGACGGGCTTGACAAAAACTCCTTTATCTCGTGCTTTGAATATTTCCGAACCGTCGTCAGTGTGCGGCTCGAAAAACCTGAAGACATGATTGAAAGCGAAAAATAAGATGAACAAGAAGAACGTCTATCTTATCCAGCCGAACTATTTGTTCGGAGACACGGTCTATCTGCCGTATGCCGCCGGCGTTCTGGCGGCTTACGCGTGGAGCGATAAAGCCGTGGCGGAAAGATATAAGCTCGGGCGCATTGTTTATCTGCGTGAGAACATCGACGCGGCTGTCGCCTCTTTTGACGAGCCGGTTTTAGTCGGATTTTCTAACTACATCTGGAATTTTGAATACAACAAGGCATTCGCGAAAAAGCTTAAAGAGCGTTATCCCGACTGCGTCGTTTTGTTCGGCGGTCACAACGTCCCGCCCGGAGGCGCGCTTCTCGGAGAATTCCCGTTTATCGACATTCTGGCGCACGGACAGGGCGAGGAGACGTTTCGAAAAATCCTGCTCGCGGACGAGGGTGAGCTTAGGGACATCGATAACATTTCATTTCGCGTTAACGGCGGATATTTTACGACAAAAACGTCATGTACCTACCGACCCGATTACCCGTCACCGATTTTAACCGGAGTTTTCGACGGCATGATGCAAAACAGCTGTTTGAAGCATACCACAGTCATTGAAACAAACAGAGGCTGCCCCTACGGCTGCGCCTATTGCGACTGGGGCGGCGAAAAAAGCAGTATTGTCAAGCGTCCTTTGGAACAAATTTTTGCCGAAATAGACTGGGCGGCGGCGTTCCAAATTGAACACCTCGGCTGTGCCGACTCAAACTTCGGCATTTTCGCGCGCGATGAGGAAATTGTCGGTCACATCATCGAGGTCAACCGGCGCACGGGCTATCCTAAAAAGTTCCGTGTCTCCTACGCTAAAAACAGCAACAAGACCGTTTTCACCGTCTGTAAGGCGCTCAACGACTGCGGCATGAGCAAGGGCGCGTCGCTTTCATTTCAATCGTTAAGCCCCGACGCACTCGCCGCCATCGGACGCGAAAATATGCCCGTCGAGCAATTTCACGAGCTGATGACGCTGTACGAAAGCGCCGGAATTCCGACTTATTCGGAGTTGATTATCGGTCTGCCCGGCGAGACAAAGGAAAGCTTCATCCGGGGCATTGAACGGTTGCTTGAGGCCGGACAGCACACCTCTCTTTATGTTTATTTCTGCGAACTGCTCGTCAACTCACGCATGGGCAGCCCGGGCTACATTAAAAAGCACAAAATTCAATCAGCGCGCGTCCCGCTCAACCAGTCGCACTGTGAGCCGGTTGAAAACGATGTGCCGGAATATTCGAATGTCATTGTCGCTACCTCTACGATGAATTCGGACGATTGGGTTGAAACAAATATATTTTCAATCTGTGTGCAGTGCTTCCACTGCTTCGCGCTGCTTCAATTCTTCGCTATTTACGCGCACGAAGACGCAGACATGGGCTACGCGGATTTTTACGGACGTTTTTTAGAATGGATGAAGACAAATTCGTCAGCACTCTGCTCGGAAATTTTCGACGACATCCGCGCACGTCTTGAAAGCGTCGTTGCCGGAAACGGCGCACTCCAAATGACAGACTCACGGTTCGGCACAATTTCGTGGCCGTTTGAGGAGGCCGCTTTTCTCAAAATCCTCTGTGAGCGCGAGCGGTTCTATAATGAGATATCCGGCTTTCTCTCGTCGCTGGGCTTGAATGAAGCGGTGTGTTCGGATTTGCTCGTTTATCAGAAAAACATCGTTAAATTTCCCGGGCACGGTCACTTTGAAACTAAGCTGCGTTACGACTGGACAGACTATTTTGAAAATGTACTGCGCGGACGACGGGTGCCGCTTGTCAAAACAGACAACATCATTTCCGTCGCCGACGCACCGCCGGAAAACCTGACGGACTTCGCGCGCGAAATCGTATGGTACGGACGAAAGGGCAGCAACATGCTCCACCGCGCCGACAGTATTGTTAAGTATTGAATTGAGAGGTTTATATCAATGGAAAAAAACGGATACAGGGACGTGGTCGTCCGAATCGTCGACAGCCACGACGGCGACGACGAGACTTCGGGCTCCGAGCTGATTACGACGGGGCGTTTCCGGGGAAACGGCGAGCGCTACTCGCTGTCCTACACCGAGCAGGATGAAGAGCTGAAGAGCTGCGAGACTACACTTTTCGTCGAGGGTCAGGAGCGCATTCAGATGACGCGCACCGGGCTTTATACAGCTGAGATGACCATGGAAAAAAACAAGCGACATAACTGCCACTACAAGACGCCCTACGGCGAGTTTATTTTAGGCGTTTACGCGCATGAAATCAACTCCAACGTAACCGGCAACGGCGGCAGCCTGAGCTTTCGCTACACCATTGACCTCAACTCCGCCAACGCCTCCGAAAATGAACTGAAAATCTTTTTTAGGGAGCAGGGTCAAAACACAGGTGGATCCGAAGATATAACGGGCGGCGGGTTATAACACCGTCGCTTCGTGCAATATAAAACACCGCCGAAAGGATGTCCATAAATGTCTCTTTTAGTTAAACAGGTACAATCCGATATACGCGAAGCTGTCCTAGCCGCCGCCGGACAAGCCATGTCCGAGGGTGCTCTGCCTACTGTCCCGACGGGCGGCTTCAACGTTGAAATTCCTGCCGACAGGGCAAACGGTGACTTTTCGACAAACGCCGCCATGGCGTGGGCGAGGGATTTTAAGCGTTCGCCGCGAGCCATTGCCGACGAGCTCGTTAAGCGCATGTCGCTTTCCGGCTCATATTTTGACCGCTGTGAGGTTGCCGGGGCGGGTTTTCTTAACTTTTACCTCGGCGATGTCTTTTACTCTGAGGTGCTGCGCGAAATTGTAAGGCGCGGAACCGATTACGGCCGCTCCGACTACGGCAAGGGCAAAAAAATAAACGTTGAGTTCATCTCCGCCAATCCGACGGGGCCGATGCACATGGGCAACGCGCGCGGCGGCGCTTTGGGCGACTGCTTAGCTGCGGTGCTCGACTTCGCCGGGTTTGACGTGAGCCGTGAGTTTTATGTCAACGACGCCGGCAACCAGATTGAAAAATTCGCGTTGTCGCTGGACGTCCGATACCGCCAGCTTTTCGAGGGCGAGGAGGCCGTTTCCATGCCCGAGGACAGCTACAAGGGCGACGACATCCGGGAGCACGCCGAGGCGTTCGCCGCAGAGTATTGCGACGCGTATTTAAAGCTCTCCGAGGACGAGCGCAGGGCGGCGCTTGTTGAGTTCTCGCTGCCGAAAAATATCGCGCTCATGCGTGAAAATGTAGCGAAATACAGAATTGTTTACGATAAATGGTTTTTTGAGAGCGAGCTACACAACAACGGCGAGGTCGCCGAGACCATCGCTATGATGAAAGATAAGGGTCTGACCTACGAAAGTGACGGTGCGCTGTGGTATAAGGCGACGGAGCATGGCGGGGAAAAGGACGAGGTGCTTGTACGTTCAAACGGCAATCCGACCTATTTTGCCGCCGACATTGCCTACCACCGCAACAAGCTTTCGGTGCGGGGCTTCGACAAGGCTATAGACGTTTGGGGCGCCGACCACCACGGTCACGTCGCCAGAATGAAGGGTGCGCTCGACGCCATAGGTCTCGACGGCGCGAACCGGCTCGATATAATTTTAATGCAGCTTGTCCGCCTCACGCGCAACGGCGAGGTGGTGCGCATGTCCAAGCGCACGGGCAAGGCCATCACGCTCACCGATTTGCTTGAGGATATCCCGACCGACGCCGTGCGATTCCTTTTCAACATGAGGGAGCCGGCGTCACAGATGGAGTTTGACCTTGATCTCGCCGTCGAGCAGAGCGCACAGAACCCGGTTTATTACTGCCAGTACGCCCACGCGCGCATTTGCAGCATTTTTAAAAAGCTTTCGGAAGAGGGCGTCACACCGCGTGAATGCACAAGGGACGAGCTGTTGACGCTCACGGCACCCGAGGAACGGGAACTGATACGTCACCTGTCATCGCTGACGGAGGAAATTGTGCTTGCCGCCAAGAATTACGACCCCGCACGTGTCACAAGATATACTATGGAACTGGCTGCACTGTTCCACAAATTTTACAACGCCTGCCGCGTTAAGTGCGACGACGAGCCGCTTATGCAGGCTCGCCTGTGCCTCTGCGCGTGTGTGCGCGACACCATTAAAAACATCCTGACAATGCTGCGTATAACAGTACCGGAAAGCATGTGAATTTAGACATTAGATATTAGATGTTAGATATTAGACGTGCTTAGTCGGAAGTTAGCTTTTTATATTAAGGTGGTTAATGTGGCGACGAAAAAGCAGGCCGTGGCCAAACAGACACAAGCAAAACCGGCTCCGGCAAAAACGGCTCAAACAAAAAAAGCGTTCGCTAAGGCCGCTCCGTCACAGAGTACGGCGGCTCCGGCTTCGCCGTCGCCTAATGTTAACAGAGCCAAGAGTCGGCGCTTCAACAAGACGCTTATGCTCTTCGTTACCACGATCTTTCAAGTTTTGTCGTTTGTTCCCGTCACGCTTTCCGACGGCGAGCTTAACATGAAGCTCGTCTACACCTTCGGGAGCTATATATTAGCCGAGTGGATTTATATCGGCGTCGCGGCGGCGGTAACAAAAAACGACAGCTTTCAGCTTGAAATCATCGCGTTCCTCCTATCGGGCATCGGTCTTGCCATCTGCGGCAGCATTTACGACGAATACGCAGTCAAGCAGGTTGTCGCCATCGGCATGGGAGTGGCCGCGTTTTCCGTACTGACGTGGATTTTACGAAGTACCGACCTTGCCATGCTGCTCCGTATGCCCGTCGCAATAGGAGCTGTGGGGCTTCTCGGGCTCAACCTTATTCTCGCTAAAACCGTCAACGGTGCTTTAAACTGGATTGACATCGGTTCGTTCTCCATCCAGCCGTCCGAGCTTGTTAAAATCGCTTTCATCCTTGTCGGAGCGGCGACGCTTGAAAAGCTTCAGGCGACGCGAAGTCTGACGAAATATGTCGTCTTTTCCGTGGGCTGTGTCGGCGCGCTGTTTTTAATGCGCGATTTCGGCACGGCACTCATTTTCTTTTTTACGTTTATCATCATCGCATTCATGCGCTCGGGCGACATCAGGACAATTATTCTCGTCTGTACGGCGGCGCTCATGGGCGCAATTTTAATTGTCTATTTCAAGCCCTATGTCGCAACACGCTTTGCCACCTACCGCCACGCGTGGGAATTTATGAACGACAGCGGCTTCCAGCAGACGCGGGTTATGATTTACGGCGCGAGCGGCGGTCTGTTCGGGCTGGGTCTAGGACAGGGAAAGCTGCGTAACGTCTTTGCCGCGTCGACCGACCTAGTATTCGGTATGCTGTGCGAGGAGTGGGGTATCCTGCTTGCCGTGCTGGTCGTGCTCATCTTCGCGTTTATAGCTCTTTACGCCGTTCGCGGCGCTCGGAAGGCGTCGTCCACCTTTTACTCCATAGCCGCCGTATCCGCCGCCGGAATGCTCCTGTTCCAGCTGAGCCTCAATGTGTTTGGCGTGACAGATTTGCTGCCGATGACGGGTGTCACCCTGCCTTTTATCAGCAGGGGCGGCACAAGCCTCATCTGTTCGTGGGCGCTCTTTGCCTTTGTCAAGAGCGTTTCCTATAATATCGGCGACACGCGTCCTTATAAAAGGCTTATTAAAAAGCCGGAAAGGAGGCACACATGAACAAGACAACGCTTCGGGGCTACGCCCTGATTCCTTTGATTATCGCCTTTTCAGCAGGCATGGTCTACCTTGTGTTCATGTTCTTTGTCAACGGTTCGTCGTGGTCGTCGAGCAAGGCAAATACGCACATCTATACCTCCGGCAGGATGACGACCGCCGGTGCCATCTGCGACACAACGGGAAAGGTTCTCGCGAAAACCTCCGACGGCGAGCGCGTCTTCAACTCCAGCCGTTCCGTG
Organism: uncultured Eubacteriales bacterium; assembly: GCA_964509145.1. Taxonomy (GTDB): domain Bacteria; phylum Bacillota; class Clostridia; order Oscillospirales; family Acutalibacteraceae; genus UBA1425. Next base: position 9,375 of record CAZDWM010000011.1, read on the forward strand.
CGCAAGGCGACGCTGCACATCGTCGGTGACCCCGCGGGCGTGATTTCAACCGGCGTCCACAATGTGTTCAAAAGCAAGCTGTCCGGCTACAGCTTTATAAACGGAATCTACACTCTTAAGCGTTACGGAGGCGGCAACGACCTGACGTTGGCGCTCGACGCCGACGCCTGCGTAGTGGGGCTTAACGCTTTGAGCGGCTACAACGGTACCATCGGCGTTTACAACTACAAAACCGGCGCTCTGATGTGTTGTGTCTCGTCGCCGACCTACGACATCAGCAATCCGCCGTCCGACTTAAGCAGCGCAAAGAAGTACGACGGCATTTATCTGAACCGTCTGTTTTCCGGTGTCTACACACCAGGCTCCACCTTTAAAATCATCACCGCCATCTGCGCGCTTGAGAACATCCCAGATATAGAGAGCCGGACTTTTACCTGCCCCGGCGAGCTTGAAATCAACGGCGGGAAGCTTGTCTGCATGAAGACGCACGGCGAGGTCACCTTCAAAGAGGCGCTCAACAAGTCCTGCAACTGCGCCTTCGCGAAAATCGCGATGCAGCTGGGCGCCGACAAGCTCAACGCCACGGCGAGGGAACTGGGCTTCAACACGTCGCTCAAGGCCGACGGCGTCAAGCTTGCCATCAGCACCTTTAACGTGCCGGGCGCAAGCAACCTCGACCTCTCGTGGGCGGGTGTCGGGCAGTATACGACGCTCATCAATCCCTGCCATATGCTCATGATAGCTGGCGCCATAGCAAACGGCGGGCAGGGCATGTCGCCCAATATCGTCGATAAAATCGTCGGTCAGTCGGGCATCGCCATCTACAAGGCGATTCCGAAAAATTCGGCAATTACTATCGACCCTGTTATCGCGGTCAAGCTTAAAGATTTGCTGCGGTCAAACGTCGTTAACCAGTACGGCGAAAGCCGCTTTCCGGGGCTGTCGATGTGCGGCAAGACAGGCACCGCCGAGGTTGACGGCGCAGAACCACACTCATGGTTCGTCGGCTTTTCCCTGCGTGAGGATTTACCCTTAGCCGTCGTCGTCGTGGCCGAAAACGCCGGCTCGGGCAGCGGCGTCGCCATGAACGCCGCCAACGCCGTCTTGCAGTCGCTCGCGAGCTGACGCGGCGCGAGATTTATTGACATTGATTATTCACCGTGATATAGTTATATTGGATGAAAATATAAATATCAATATATCAAACAGGAGAAAGAAAATGGCTGAAAAGAAGGTTCAGGAAAAAAAGGATTACGGAAAGCTTGTCAAGGTGCTCCAAATTGTCGCGGTTGTTTTTATGGTTGCGATGACGGTGTTGTGCGTAGTGCTTGTTAAAAAGTATAACATCTCGGTTAAAAATGTCGACGCGCTTCGCGACATGATTTCCGGCAGCGCGCTGTCGGTCGCGGTCGGAATCGTTGTATTTTCCGTGGTCAAATCGTTCGCGCTCCTTTTTCCGTTTGCCGTCGTTTTTGCAATCAGCGGCATCTTTTTTGAAAGCATATGGGTGGCACTGTTTGTAAATTTGCTTGCCATAGTCTTTAGCCTTGTGCTTCCGTATTATCTCGGCAGGTTTACTGGCAGGAATATGCTCGAAACACTCGGACGTCGGTTTAAAAAGATGCAGAAGCTCGACGAGTTTGCGGGTGCCAACGAGTTTGCCGTCGTCGCCTGCATGAAGGCCTCGGGTATTCTCGCAAACGACCTGAGCAGCCTGATTTTCGGTGCGATGAACATCTCGTTTAAAAACTATATGATTGCGTCTGTGCTCGGTCTGCTGCCGCTCAACATTATGTATACCTGCCTCGGCCATTACGGCGAGCTTACAAATCCCAAGAGCTATCTTCTCCTGCTGCCCATCGTTGTTTTCGCGCTGCTTTCCTCGCTTGCCGCGAAAAAGCTCAGCGCCAGAAGTGCCGCAAAAAAACCTGAGGCAGAATAACAATATAAATTCTGTACATAGCCGGAGGTCGGAATATGAGAAAAAAGACACCCTTTTTACTGTCCGTTTTAATCCTGTGCTTCACCTTTATTTTTGTCGTTAATCTTACCGGTGTCAACGCTATCGAGAGCGAACCAGAAACGAGCACCACAACCACAACGACCACAAAAAAAGCTGAGACGACAACAAAGACGACTGTAACAACCAGCCGCGTCGACCTGAGTAGCATGTGGTCGTCCATCGGAGACAACCTGACAGGGACAAAAACGACCACGACGACAACCACCACCGCCGCCGCCACCGAAACCCACAGCGAGCACGACGACGAAACGGAAAAGCCCGGCACAACGGCTAAAACAACAAAAGCGACCACAACAAGAAAAGTTACAACAACCGTCAAACGGATGACCATAACAATCGTGGGGAACACCACTCTGCCCGGCACAACGATGGATCCCCTGTCGGCTTATTACAGCAGGCTCAGCGAGGCCGGAACAGAAGGCGGGCAGGTGTCGGCGGAGGACACAACCACTAAGGCAGAGGACGAAGACACGGAAAAGAATCCCGCCATAACGGTGATTATTGCCATTGCCGCGATGCTGATTGCCATCAGCGTTCTGACGGGTATCTTCTCCCTGCGCAACAAGAAGCTGGCCGAAAAAGAGGCCGCGACGGATGATGCGGACGACGCGATGAATTCATATAATGTAATTATCTCAAAGAAACCCGTACAGCCGACATTCACTCACACCGCTGTCTACGACGAGGATGAGACGCCCGCGGCTTCGCAACAGCCGGAGTTCACGCAAACCATTGTGGACGAGGACGACGATATTACGTCCGATTCGCTTAAGGAAGAAGCCCCGCAGAAAGAGGCTCCGCACACATCCGAGCCGGAGACCGTTGAGACATCGCAAGCCCACGAGGCGCAGGAGCTTAAGCCGGAGGACACGCCGAACCCCGAGGCGGACGGCGGTAAAATGGACGGGTACGAAGACATCTTCAGCGGCAGGGACGACATATAATTCAGCGTAGCCGATTGACAAAAAGCTTGGGGAAAACGGCGAGTTATTTATACTACCGTGAAACACACGAAACATTCATAAAGCTTATTACAGATAAGCAAGGACTGCCTCATCAAACAGACGAGGCAGCCCTTGCTTTTGTGTTGTTGGGGGATTAATAAAGTCCGTTAAAGAAGTCGTAAGGGTTGATATACGCGGAGGTGGTGGTTTCCGTTTCGGTGTTACCCTTGTCCTCGACGAGCTTTACAGAAACATCAAACTGCGTAATCTTATAGTTGTTGTCGACTCTGCAAAGCGTGAGCTTCAAGGTGTCGCCGACCTTGCTGTTTTCAATCTTGTCGATAAGCACGTCGGCTGTTGTGAGATCCTCGCCGTCGACGGCGATAATCATGTCGTACTGCTTCGCGTCTGTTCCGACAAAGCCGCTGTCTTCACTGATGTCGGTGATAATCAGCGAGCCGGAGGGCAGACCCTTAATTTTAACAATCATGCTGTACTGCTGATAATCGATGGCCTCGGCGTAGGTGATGCCGAGCTTTGGCCTGTTGGGGACATAACCATGCTGAGTAAGGGAATTGACAACCGATTGGGCGGATTTGATGGGAATCGCGAAGCCCATGCCCTCATATTCAGTGTCGATAATCTTTAAAGAGTTGATGCCTACCACCTGACCGTAGCTGTTGACGAGCGCGCCGCCGGAGTTGCCGGGGTTGATTGCCGCGTCGTGCTGGATGCAGACCATGGTGTAGGTGCTCTTAACGGAGCGGTCAATGGCTGAAACAACGCCGGATGTGAATGAACCGAAGAACTCCGTGCCTCCGGGATTACCCACGGCATAAACTGAATCGCCGACCTTGAGGGCGCTTGAATCGCCGAATTCCGCGAGCGAAAGCCCCGTTTTCTTGACTTTCAGGATGCCGAGGTCGGTTTTGGTATCAAAGCCGACACGCTCGGCGTCGTACTGTGTGCCGTCCTCAGTCTGAACAGTATAGCTCAAACCCGAACCTGCGATAACGTGGGCGCAGGTGATGATATAGGTGTAACCGTCGGAGTCCTCTTTCCAAAGAATACCCGAGCCCTCACTTGATGCCGAGCCGGAGCTGTTTGAGTAGACGACGATTCCGACAACCCACGGCTTAACCTTGGCGGCAATCTGGACGGAGGTGAGCGTCTGCGACGAGCCGCTCGGAACGTCCGACGGCGTCGACGGGCTCGACTGCGTCTCAATGACGGGCGAGTTGACTGTCGTCGAGGTTGAGGTTGATGGATTCCCGCCGCTGTCGTTGTCGCCGCTGTAATAGGCGACGACGGTGAATACAACACCTAAGAGGACGACCATCGCGAGGATTAAGAAGAACACTTTTAAGCCCTTGTTCTTCTTTTTGGGCGGCACTGGCGGCTGTGCGCCGTATGGGGCGCCGTTATAAGGCGGATATTGCTGGGTGTTGTAGGACGGATATCTTGTGTCCGGCGCCTGCCCGTAAGGAGTATATCCGGCATAGGGCTGACCGGGCGCTCTGTTCTGGTTGTAGGGCTGGTTAGGCTGATATGCGCCGTAGGGCTGGTTGGGCTGGTAAGCGCCGCTGCTCGAATAATGCGGATACTGCGCGGGCTGCGGCTGCTCCGGATACTGTGAGGGTATTTCTTTTACCTCTGGGTCAACGGGTACGGCCTCGGGTGCTATCGGCGCAACCTCCGGCGCAACGGGTTCCGCGGGCGCCTCAGGCACTTCGGGAACAGCCTCGAACGCTGCGGGCGCTGCCTCCGGCTTTGTGTAGGGAGCCTGTTCTGGCGCTGCCTCTGTCGGGTCGGCATATTCGGACCGGCGCGGTGCGGAAGGCTGAGCGTCTTGCTCCTCCGGGAATACGGGTATGTCTTTTCTTTCAAAATCATCCATATGTGGTTCCTCCAATTTCGTTTGTACATGGGGATAATAACGCTTAAATGTTAATCAGTAATTAACAAGAGGTAAAAGAAAATCAGTTTTTTGGATTAAGCGGAAGCCAGAAGGAAAATTCGGTATATTGATTGACCGCGCTGGCAACCTTGATTTGTCCGCCGTGCATCTCCACGATACTTTTACAAATATAGAGGCCGAGACCGGCGCCCTTGACGTCGTAGCTGCGCGACTTATCGAGCTTGTAAAACCGCTCGAAAATCTTTCCGCTTTCCTCGGACGGAATGCCCGCGCCGGAGTTGCGGATGGAGAAATAGACCTTTTGCGTGTCGGTGGAAACCTTGAAGTCGATGATGCCGCCCTCGGGCGTAAACTTGACAGCGTTGTCGACAAGGTTGTAGAGCACCTGATGAATCATGTCCTCGTCGGCTAAAATCTCGGTTGGCTCAATCTGGTCAAGACCGGTAATCTCAATACCCTTCTTCTCGATGAGCTGCTCGAACCCGACGGTTGTCTTGAACACCATCTCGGCAATGTCGAACTCACGCGGCTTGAGGCTCAGCTCGCCCGCCTCAATCTTTGACATATTGAGCATCCCCGTAACGAGGCGCGATAACCGCTTGACCTCGTCGGACACGATACACAGGTAGTTTTCTCTGCTTTCGTCGGATATAGTGCCGTCGAGAATGCCGTCTATGAAGCCGCCGATGGTTGTCATGGGCGTTTTAAGCTCATGCGAAACGTTCGCAACGAAGCTTCGGCGTGACGACTCGAGCGAGGCTAAATCCTTGGCCATGGCGTTGAAGGCACTCGCGAGGTCGGCCATCTCGTTGTTGCCCGTAGCCGTGACCCGCGCGCTGAAATCGCCGTTGGCATAGCTCTTTGTGGCGGCGGACATTTGCCGTAAAGGTTTAGTCATTTCGTAGGACATGAAGTAGACTGTGACGAGCGCCACCATTAAAGCGAACAGCGAGGACAGCCCGAATATCTCAAGGATGGATAAAAGGAACGGTCGCATCGTGTCGGAAACGTTTTGGACGGCGACGACAAGGCCTATGGTTTTGCCGTCGAGCGTAATCGGTGTGGCGTAAACAAAGCTCTTTTCGGAAAGCACACCGTCGAGAGTGCTTATGCCGCTGAAGTCCTCCTCGTCAAGCGACTCGATGATGTCCGCCGGTATCTTATACTTCTGATGAATGGGACATTCACCGGTGTACAGCACCATGTCGCTCAAACGCATTTCCTTGCAGTAAACCACCTCGCCGTTTGTGTCGCAGACAAAGATGTCGGCATCAATGGCTTGCGAGAGCACCGTAAGATCGTTGCAGATCATCAGCGCGGCGTTAGACGGGTTTTTCTGGGCGTGCTCGGAGCTGACAAGGTCAACGAGCGTTCCTGAAATCGACTTCGCGTTTTCGGAAAGCAGCTCAATGCGTTCGTCCTCCCAATAATTCTGGACAAAAAACGTGAGCGCTATACCGAGAATCGTGAAGCAGATGAGGATGACGAGCGAAAGAATCGTAAAGTATTCCTTAAAAAGGCTTGAGCCGCCCTTGCTCTTTTTTCTCAACATCTTTCAGTCACCAAAAGAATAATCAGTCTTTCGTTTCGAATTTGTAGCCGACGCTCCAGACGGTTTTAAGCTCCCATTTATCGGACACGCCCTCAAGCTTTTCGCGAAGCCGTTTTACATGGACATCGACTGTGCGCGAATCGCCGTAGTAGTCGAAGCCCCAAACCTCGTCGAGGAGCTGGTCGCGCGTGAACACCCGGTTGGGATTGCTCGCAAGGTGGTAGATGAGCTCCATCTCCTTGGGCGGCGTATCGATTTTTTCGCCGTTGACGCGCAACTCATAGTTTGTGAGGTTGATAACCAGCTTATCGTAATGTACCTCCTTGACGGCGCCGCGGTCGTTGCCACCCGAGGTTCTGCGTAAAACCGCTTTAACCCGCGCCACAACCTCCTTCGCGTCGAAGGGCTTGGTGACATAGTCGTCTGCACCGAGCTCAAGCCCTAATACCTTGTCGAAGGTTTCACCCTTCGCGGTGAGCATAATAATAGGTTTGTCCGAGGTTTTTCTGATTTCGCGGCAGACCTGCCAGCCGTCAAGCTTCGGGAGCATTATGTCGAGCAGGACAAGATCGGGCTTGGCGTCCTGGAATGCCTGTACCGCCGCCATACCGTCGTTTGCGATGACGGTGCTGAAGCCTTCCTTTTCAAGATAAAGGCGTAAAAGCTCGCATATGTTTGTATCGTCGTCTACCACGAGAATTTTTTCTGTCGCCATGATATAACCATCCTTTCAAAATTTGCGGAAGCTTGGGTGGTCGGTAAAGCTCTTTCAAACGAACTCAACGTAATTTGTACAAAGTATAGCCTTCATCAATAAACGTCTTGTGATAAAAGTATTAAAGATATGTTAACTTTCCCTAAGACAAACCTTAAATTTCACTATAAACGTTCCGGTGGTTCTTGTCAATAGCGGCAGGCGGAGCCATTTGAAATAAAAATTGACTGAACAGGCAATATATGATATAATAACTTTTACTTATGATTACATTTTTTTAGGAGAGAATTTATGACATCTGCCGACGTCGGACTGTCTTTTTTTAATATCGCGGTCATCACTTTAGCGGCGCTCAGTGTCGTTTTACTGGTGGTTGTCATCGTGCTGCTCGTTAAGAACAGCCGTGGCGGTCATGAAGAAAATATCGCCTCGCAGCTTGCGGTTCTCTCAAGCAAGCTCGACCGTCAGCAGACGCTGCTGTCCGACGAGTCCGAGCGCGGTCGACGCGAGCAGCGGCAGTTTCAAACCGATATGCGCGGTGAAATCGCTGCCACCCTCGCACGCATGACCGAAAAAATCGAGGCAATGAATAACGCCGGGCACGCGCATCAGCAAAAGCTTTTGGAGACGCTCACATCGTCTCTCAACACGATAAGGAACACGAACGCTGAGCAAAACGAACGCCAAAACAGGATGCTTGCCGACGCAATAGGACGGATGCAGGAAGGCAACGAAAAGAAGCTTGACCAGATGCGGGCAACCGTCGACGAAAAACTCACCTCAACGCTGACGACGCGGCTCGACTCGTCGTTTAAAACTGTTTCCGATCAGCTTGAAAACGTTTATAAATCGCTGGGCGAAATGAAGGAGCTGTCCTCCGGTGTCACCGACAACGTCACGTCGCTCAACCGCGTGCTCACCAACGTCAAGGCGAGGGGCACATGGGCGGAGGTTCAGCTCGGCAATATTCTTGACCAGACCATTCCGAATATGTATGTTCAAAACTTTTCGGCCGACCCCGGCTCGCTGGCTCGCGTGGAGTTCGCCATACGCATTCCGTCGGGCAACGGCGGCGGGGACGCATATCTGCCCGTCGACTCAAAGTTCCCGATGGAGGATTACATACGCTTCTGCGACGCCGCCGACAGCGGCAGCGCCGAGGCCGTCGCCGCCACGCGCAAGGCGCTTGAAGCAAGCGTCCTGACGGCGGCAAAGTCTATCACAAAATACATCAACGTTCCCGCCACCACGCCGTTTGCGATTATGTACCTCGCGACGGAGGGGTTATACGCCGAGATTGCCTCCTCGCGCTCCGGTATCTCAGAACGGATTCAAAACGAGCTGAACATCATGATAGCGGGGCCGACGACTATCACCGCCCTTTTAAATTCACTTTCGATGGGCTTCCGCGCCGTCGCCATCAACGAAAAGGCCAACGAGGTTCGTCGCCTCCTCGCCGCGGCAAGGCAGCAATACGCCAAGTTCGGCGACGTGCTCGAAAAGGCGCGTAAAAAAATCGACGAGGCCGGAAAGACGCTCGACGACGCCCAGCACCGCAACAGAATCATAAACGACAAGCTTAAAAGCGTAGAGGAAATCGACAGCGCAGAAGCAGAACGGACGCTCGGGCTTTTCGAGGGCGACGCCGAGGGATAATCAATATAACGAATAGAAATGAACGTGAAAGGCTGGGTGGATAATGCTCAAACACGGCGACATTATCGAACAAATGACTCTTGAGGAAAAGGCTGCGCTCTGTGACGGAAAGGACTTCTGGCACCTCAAGGGCATTGAGCGGCTCGGACTGCCGGAAACAATGGTCTGCGACGGTCCGCACGGGCTGCGAAAACAGGATCCGGAACATAATAAAATAGGCTTGAGCAACGCAGTCCCCGCTGTCTGTTTCCCCACGGCGTGCACCACCGCCTGCTCGTGGGAACCTGCGCTGCTGCGCGAGATGGGAGAGGCGCTCGGTGACAAATGCCTTTCAGAGGGTGTTTCCGTTTTGCTCGGCCCCGGCGTCAACATGAAACGCTCGCCGCTTTGCGGGCGGAACTTTGAATATTTCTCCGAGGATCCGATTTTAGCCGGAGAGCTTGCCGCCGCCCTAATTGAGGGCGTGCAGTCCAAAGGTGTCGGCACCTCATTAAAGCATTTCGCTGTCAACAGCCAGGAGACGCGCCGCATGACGGTCAGCGCCGTCGTAGACGAGCGCGCACTGCGCGAAATCTATTTTGCCGCGTTTGAACGTGCCGTCAAAAAAGCAAAGCCGTGGACGGTGATGAACGCCTACAACCGCTTAAACGGTACATACTGCTCTGAGAACGAATGGCTCCAGACAAAGGTTCTGCGCAACGAATGGGGCTTCAACGGTCTTGTTGTGAGCGACTGGGGCGCGGTCAACGATCGTGTCGCCGGAATTAAAGCCGGAAACGACCTTGAAATGCCGTCGTCCGCCGGTGTCAACGCGAAAAAAATCGCCGACGCTGTACGCTGCGGCAAGCTCGGCGAGGACGACCTCGATAAGCGCGTCGACAACCTTATCGACCTTATATTTAAGTCAAAGGAAAACAAAAAGGACAACTACGCCATCGACGAACACGCCCAGCACGCTCTCGCGCGGAAAATCGCGGGACGCTCAATGGTGCTGCTTAAAAACGACGATAATATATTACCTTTACTCAAGGGTAAACGACTTGCCGTCATAGGCGAAATGGCCGTCCACCCAAGATTCCAGGGCGCCGGCAGCTCACTAATCAACCCGACAAGAATAGACTGTGCCGTCGACTGTCTCCTCGACGAGGGCTACGACCTTAAATATTACCGCGGCTACGATAAAAAACACGACAAAATCGATACGGCGCTTATGTACGAGGCCGTCACGTCCGCTTCAACCGCCGACGCGGTGGTTGTCTTCGCCGGGCTTACCGAGGATTACGAGTCCGAGGGCTTCGACAGGCTTCACATGAACCTGCCTCATTCGCACAACGAGCTTATAAAGGCTGTCGCGGCCGTCAATAAAAATGTCGTCGTTGTGCTGGCCGGCGGTGCGCCCGTCAGCTTGCCGTGGGTCAACGACGTTAAGGGCATCCTGCAAAGCTGCCTGGGCGGTCAGGCCGGAGCCGGAGCCGTCGCGGACATCCTGTCAGGCAAGGTCAACCCATCCGGAAAGCTGGCCGAAACCTACCCGGTCTGTAACAACGGTACGCCGTGCAAAAACTTTTTTCCCGGTAACACTGCCACGGTCGAATACCGCGAAAGTATCTATATCGGCTACCGCTACTACGAAAAGGCAAACAAGAAGGTGCGCTTCCCCTTCGGCTTCGGGCTTTCCTACACTATGTTTGAATATTCCGACTTAAAGCTCGGAAAGGACGCCATAAAAGATAACGAGACTCTCAAACTGAGTTTTCGCGTTAAAAACACAGGCGATGTAGCAGGAGCCGAAACGGCTCAGATATATGTCGCCGACAGGGAGAGCACCGTTTTCCGCCCCGTCAAGGAGCTAAAGGCATTTATGAAGATTGACCTATTGCCCGGCGAGGAAAAAAGAATAACCGTCACACTCGGAAAACGCGCGTTTGCCTATTACAACGTTGCCATTGACGACTGGCATGTCGAAAGCGGCGACTTCGATATCTGCGTGGGCGCGTCTTCGGCCGATATCAGGCTTAAAGCAACTGTCAACGTAATCTCCACAAATCCTGACGCCGTCATTCCCGACTACCGCGTTAGCGCCCCGGCCTACTACACGGCGGACGTCCGCAACCTGCCGAGGGCACAGTTTGAGGCGGTTCTCGGTCACGAGCTTCCGCCGTCGGAGCGGGGAGACACCTCGCTCGACATCACGTCGAACATTGAGGACGCTAAAAACTCCAAATGGGGCGGCCGTTTGGTTAAGGTCGTTTCCGCGGTCACCAAGGTGGTCGACACCGGCATTCATCCCGATATGGCCTCGGCGGTGGCGGTTCAGACGCCGATACGCAACTTCGTTTCGATGAGCGGAGGGTTGTTCAGCAACAAGATGGCGGACGGCTTCATTAAAATTCTCAACGACGACGAACCCGCCAAGGGCGCGGGCATGGTAGCCTCCGGCATTCCTCATCTTATAAAAAATCTCGGAACATTATTAAAGCAAATTTGATTATATGATTCTTGTTGAAAGGACAGATGAATTTATGATTTTCGCAGGCAGGTTTACAAAAAAGACGCTCGCGCTGCTTTTAAGTGTGCTGCTCGTGCTTGCTTCGTTCTCGACCGTTGCCACGGCGCTGGCCGACGAGCTTCAGTCCGTCGGCAACGCGCCGCTTCAGGTCGGTGTGATGACGGATCTCCATTATTATCCCGATTCGCTTACCGGTGGGCGATGCGACGCTTATCTTAACTACATTTCCGGCTCCACAAAGGAGTACGACGAGAGTCAGGAGCTGCTTGACGCGGCGCTTTATGCGATGCAAAAGCACAGCGAAGAAAACGGTTTAAAATATGTCCTCATCGCCGGCGACCTCACAAAGGACGGCGAGCTTAAGGGACATCAGGCGCTTGCGCAGAGGCTTTTACAGTTTGAACAGGATACCGGCCTGCAGGTCATAGTCACCAACGGAAATCACGATGTCAACAACGACAACGCCGTGTCCTTTGAGGGCGGTAAAAAGCACCGCGCGGAAATGACGTCACCCGAGCAGTTCCGTGAGATTTACAAGGATCTCGGTTGGGATCTCAAATGCGCCGAATACACACCGCCCGCAGGTAAAAAGGCAGGTATGCTCTCATATGCCGTCGAGCTTGAGGGCAACTACAGGCTCATCGTGATGGACGTGTGCAAATATACAAAGGACGCGACGGGATTGAGGAAGCCAAGTCGAAGGGCGAGACGGTTATCGGCATGGAGCACCACAGCCCTGTTCCGCAGTTCAATATGCATGAATCCATATTCAGCGGCTTTGTCCTTCGTGACTGGGAGAAAAGCGCCGAAACGCTTGCCGATGCCGGGATGCACTTTGTTTTCACCGGTCACACGCATATTCACAAGACATCGAGCCATATTTCCGACAACGGCTCTATCCTTTACGACATTACAACCGCGTCGCTCGTCGGCTACCCGAACTATTTCCGCGAGGTGTTGTTCGACAACAGCGGCGATGTGCCGACCGCCAGTATCAAGACCTTTGACGTCGACTGCGAGCAGCAGATCACGGTTAACGGCGTCACCTACGACAAGCCGTTTCGCAGCTCGTTTTCATTCAGCAACACCTTCGGCAACAGCCTCGACGCCTTCGTGCTCGACAAGGTCGACAACTACATAGACGACTTCTGTACATCGGTTAAGTCAAGCGGCAGCGTTGTAAACGCGCTTAAAGACAGCTTCGGCCTCGACCTTGAGGCAATTTTAGACGACCTTATCAACGGCGGCGTTTCCGTAGGCTCCGTAGATATTTTCACCACCAAAAATTTGATGAGTCTTGTCGACGACATCTGCGGACAGCTTCAGGATAAATTTTTACAGGATCCCCAAATTCTTAAGGATATGGTGGTCGACATCGTCAACCAGGTGCTTGAGATGCCCGTTTCGGATAAACCCTGCACAAAGTTCATCAACACCTACGGCTTCGGCGACACGACAAAACCCGGCACAGTCGGCGACGCGGCCTACAGCGCTCTTGTCTATTTCTACGACAGCTCGCAGAGCATATCCGACGACCCGTTCATGCTCGACTTCATAGATTATTTTAAAAACGGCAGCGGTGCGAACGCCCTGTTCGACAAGCTTTATGACCTGATACTTAACCAGCTCGTTCAGGACACACTGTTGAGCAACATCAGCCTCAACATTAGCGCCCTGTTCCCGGCGGGTACCTTGGGTCATCTTCCGGCCTCGTTCCTCGACATGATTCTCGGTCTTCTTTTAAAGGGAGACAAGAGCCTTGAAAACATTATCAACTCCTTCCTGTCCCTCGGCTTCATAAAGGATTTCGACAGCATCAACGGCATCGCCGACCATTATATAAAGGAATACCTCACGCAGAGTCAGCTTGATTCTGTCGGCTTCACGCTTTCCGAATTCATAGAGGCACTTACCATTCAGAACGACGCCGACGACATGGAGACCGTTTTATACGGTTCCGACAATCTTGACGTCGAGGCAACCGCCGAAAACTACCGGCTGCCCTCCATGGTTGCCGTCACGTTGGGCGACAACGCGTCAACCTCAAGGAGTATAAGCTGGTACACAAAATACAGCGCCACAGGAACCGACATTGAGCTTGTCCCCTACAGCGCGAATCCCGGCTTTTCGGGCAATCCCACAACCGGCAGCGGCATCACGGGCGCGGCTGAAAATGTTACAGTTCAGTTCCCGGGTGTCGACCTCGGCGTTATCGGTCTGCTGCCCTTCAAGCAAAAGCTCGTGCGCCACACGCTGTCACTGACAAGTCTTGCGCCGGGCACAAAATACAGCTACCGTGTCGGCGATGCCGATAAAGGCTGGTGGAGCGCACCGGGCATCATTGAGACAGCCGACGGCTCCGACGACGTTTCGTTTGTCTATGTCACAGATATGCAGTCGCAAAACGCCCGGCAATACGAGCGCTTCCACAACGTCATCGGTGCCGCGTTCGGTCTTTATCCCGACGCCGACTTTGTTGTCAGCGCCGGCGACCAGGTCGACAGCGGCACAAACGTAAAGCAGTGGAAATGGCTGCTCGACGGCTCGTCCGATGTTCTGCTTAAAACCGCGTTTATGCCGACAACCGGAAATCACGAGGACGACGGTGCGGCACTCGACAAGATATTCACCCTCCCGAATGTCCCCGAGCAGGACACAGACAGCGGCGTTTATTATTCCTACGACTATAACAACACACATATCATGGTGCTCAACACCAACGACCTCAACCGCGACGACGCCCTCAGCGACGCGCAGATAAGCTGGCTCAAGAAAAGCGCGGGCGACAGCGACGCCGACTGGAAGATTGTCGTGCTTCACAAGGCCGTCTATTCAAACGGCTCGCATTATGACGACGACGACGTGGTAGCCATCCGCAAGCAGCTTCAGCGGCTGATGCCTGAACTCGGCATCGATGTTGTATTACAGGGGCACGACCATGTCTATCTGCGCACAGGTCCGATGTACAACAATAAGGTCGTCAAGGGCTGTTTAAGCAACAACAAAACCGAAACCATAACGCGCAACGGTCAAAGCTACAAGGCTTACGTCGACCCGTACGGCACATTCTACGCCATCAGCGGCTGCGCCGGTGTCAAGAACTATATCGCCAAGAACGCCTCCGACACCGACAAGCTCTTCCCGCGAGCCGAAGCCATCTATACGGCGGAGCTTTCCATGTTTTCCGGTATCCGAATCAGCGGCGACACGCTCCTTTTCGACGCCTACACCGTCAACGACAACGGAACGACGACGCGCGTCGACAGCTTCGCCATTGAAAAGAAAGGCACAAACAGCGCCGCGTCCGTCACGCCGTCTGCGGGCACACAAACCGACACGCAGCAGCTTTCCGCCGACGCCTCCGACAAGGCCGTTGAAATCGCTGCGGTGGGAGACCTCATCGACGCGTTCGACGAGGGCTACGACCCAGTCACAACAACAACCTCCGCTGCTTCCGGCGACAGCGGCACCGAAACGACGACCAAGAAAACGACCACAACAACAGTCACCACTTTTTCCGGCGACAGCGACCCCGTGACAACGTCCGCTTCCTCAGGTATAACTGATGCTTCCACCACGTTCAATTGGAGCGGCATTACGGGCACCACCCGGCGGAGTTCCGGCAGCACATCCTCCTCCGACGGTACCGATGAAGAAGAAGGTCAGACAGACGCGTACGGGAACGCATACGGCAGCGATAGCGCCTTGAGCGACAGCAT
>CAZDWM010000012.1:0-1099 GCA_964509145.1 uncultured Eubacteriales bacterium
ATATTGACTGGCTGGTTTTTCGCTTGACAAAAACAGTTAGGGCTTGAATGGCGGGATATAGACTTTGACAATAGAACAATCAATATATGCCGAAGCTCGTTGTATCTGCCGTCAAAGGGCATATTTGAGGACGAGACGAAAAACCGCACGTCCGAACGGGTGATTAAATGCCCCGAAGCGGTTTTTAACACCCTGCAAAGCTTCAGGGCATGGCAAAACGAACAGAGACTTAAAGCCGCCGACCAGTGGCACAAAACAGGGCGGCTGTTTACAACATGGGACGGTAAACCGCTTCACCCGGACACGCTTTCAGGGTGGTTCCGTGATTTCGTGAAGCGGAACGGTCTGCCGGACGTGAGCATTCACAGCTTGCGCCATACAAACGCCACCTTGCAGATAGCCGGAGGCGTCCCCGTTACAACCGTTTCAAGCCGTCTCGGTCACGCGACACCCGCCACGACAACGCGGATATATGCCCATGCGATAAAGTCAGCCGATGAAGCGGCGGCAGACACGCTTCAAAACATTCTCGCCCCGTCGAAGAACCGAAACAAAATAGGCTGAAAGCCTGTATAAAACAAAAAGCCACGCCATCACGATTAAGTGAAAGCGTGGTTATTTTTGTCTATATGAAGCGGAACGTAAACCCCCGAATAAACCCCCGAAAAACACGGTTTTTGAAGCAATAAACCCCAAATAAACCCCAAAACTTAAAAATCAGAGCCGCCGAAGAAAAGAAGAAAACCCTCGAAGCCTTATGCTTCAAGGGTTTCTTATGGTTGCGGAGATAGGACTTGAACCTATGACCTACGGGTTATGAGCCCGTCGAGCTACCAACTGCTCCACTCCGCGATATCGCGATATATTAACTATCGTTCAAGCACAGGTAATATTATATCAGCTGTGCTTCTAAAAATCAAGTACTTTTTAATATTTTTATTAGAGATTATCGTATAATCGTTAATAATAGGTGACACCTTCTTTATAAGAAATTGCTTGATTGTATCAAGTTTTGATTGATTATAAAAAGCAGCCCGTGGATTTTGAAATGACCCCAAAAAGCTAGACAAAGTTTTAACGAAAAAAATGTACAAATTAA
>CAZDWM010000012.1:1199-23727 GCA_964509145.1 uncultured Eubacteriales bacterium
TCACCCCATCTGTTAGACATTATATCACATTGTCTAACAGATGGGGTGCAGTTCATTTACACGGGCTGCTTTCTATTCAGCGAACTAATATACAGTTTACTGTACGTAGCCTGCCGGTAAATCCCATGAGGTGTATCTGAACAGCAGCGCATCGGAGAAGCCCCTAGGACCCATGTAGATGTAGAGGGCGTTGGAAATGAACTTGAGGACATAAGTAAGGACATTCATGCCCGCGGACGGCTCCTCGGCTGGTACGCGCTTGCCGATTTTTACGAGTATATCGATAAGCCTGTTCTGGGCGGCGGTGAAGGCCTCGATGTCGACAACAGTCGTGGCCAGCTGTGCGTCACAGTCCGCTATGGCCGCGTTGAGCTCAGCCTTGTCCGCGTCCTCCAAATCGCTCTGGTTGATGGTTTTGGCGTACGACAGCGTTCCCTCCATCTCGCCGGCGTTGCGGCCGGTGTTGAACTGCGGATAGATGTCGGGATAGGAACGAACGCTGGTGAAATTCGGGTCTGTCAAAAGGGATATGGCAAGCTTCATAATGACGTCGTTGTGGCCTGTCTTTTCATGGTCCTGACCCTTGAAGTAGAAGGTGGTGTCGCAAAGGGCTCCTGCCGTGGCGTCGATGGTTCTGTCGGGTGAAATATAGCTGTGTGCCTCGGTGCTGGTGCCGTAGGTGCCATCCTCGACATAGTCGTCGGGAAGCGCCTGACCCACGGGGGCGCTGATAGCGCCGAACGATTCGGAGGCGACATTGATGATGCCGTCGGCGTTGTATTCCTCCCAGCCCTCAATTATGGGATAAAACGGATAGTCGTAGTTGACCACGTCGAAGAACTTGACGCCGTCTTCCTTCATGGCGAGGACGTTCGCTATGCGGTTAACCTGCGCCTGATGATAAATATCCGTTTCGGCTTTGATTTTATCGTGTTCGCCGTCAGACAGATACATGTCTACCATCTTGTCGTAGTCCTCGCTGCACGTGAGCGCCCACATGCAGGTGCTGTTGACAAGCAGGGTGTTTGCAAGCGAATTGACCGTTTTATTGATGATTGAATAAACAACCTTTTTCGGCAGTATACGAAGCGCGATGTTGACAAGGTACGCGAGCCACTGCTGGTCGCTTTCCATCAACAACGGGAAAAGACGCCCGTAGAGCATCTCGTCTGTTTTAACTAAGCCCTCGCTCATGATTTTGCTGATAAGCATGGAACCGTCGAGCGCGGGGATGATGTAAACAACTCTGTCGAGGTCGTCCGCGATATCCTCTTTATATAGTTCAAACAGCATATTTGCAATTGAGCCGCCCTGGCTGATTGGAACCAGATTAACCTTATCGTGACCCGTTTCATCCTTGACCTGATCAATGAAATCGTGCAGCTCGTTGGCTAAATCAGCTATCGAGTCGAAGGAATCATATGTAAAGAAATAAAGGTGATCCGCACCCGCGATATCAGAAAAGCCTTTAAGCGGAATGGTCTTGTAAATGTAGTCCTGCCCGGCTTGGTCGCACGCCGCGACGCTCTGCTTATATTTGATTACGCGGATGTCGTTGACGTGTTTGCCGTCGGTATCCTTGGCATTGCCGCCGAGTATAGTGGAAACAGAAGAAGCAACGACACTGGAAAGCCCGATATCCTGCTGGAGAAGCAGCGAGGACAGCAGGGGAATGATGCTCTTAAAAACGATTTTGACAATATCGCTTTTAGAGGGATTAAGCATCAGCTGGGTTAACGGGTCGCCGTCGACATTGAGCACCATGTTGCCGTCTTCGTCGTACATTCTTGTCTGCGACTGAAAAATGCCTGGGATGACGATAGTGGGGCTGTAGCCGCAGTTTCCGTCACACACCGGAAATTGTGGGTTGTTCTGCGTCGTTTCCTGCGCCGAGGAGGTTAGCCCGATGAAGGTGCATGACAGGATAATCGCAACAGTCAGGATAAACGCCGTGGTTTTTCTTAAATGCTTGACCATGTTTTTGCCGCCTTTCATTTATGTTAAAATTATTCTGACTTATTAACGCAAACTATACATCCTTGCCCTTAAACTCGTTGAACTGCGGATATTCGGGGTTTGAATAGACATCGGTGATGCTGTCGCCGCTTATTAAAAGACCGGCGAGCGTAAGAAGATTATTACAGACTGCGCAGTCCTCATGCCCCATGTTCCGATAGAACCATGTGGTTTCGGGCATGGCGCCTGTTGAGGCGTCGATGGCGTTGTCGGGTGAAACGTGGTTGTGCTTGTCGCACTGCGTGTTTTGCTGGACATAGCCCTCGCCCAGGGTGCCGTCGGGCGGCGCGCAGAAAGCGCCCATGGAAGCGGACTTTGTGTCGACAATCATATCAGACGTCACATGCTCGGAGGCGCCGGCGAAAAGCTTTGTGTTGTAGCCGCACAGTGAAAATATCTCAGTGCCGTTGTCTTTCATTTTCTTGACAAGAGCGGGGAAATCGGAGCGTATGCGCCAAGCTTCGTCGGTACGCGCGAGCAGCTGTTCGTGCGCCTTGTCGCCTATGAAGCGGCGGCTGAGCTCGTAGTAATTTTCGGCGGGCAGCAAGCCCCACATCATCGGGGAATTTTGCAGGATAGTCTCTATCGCCGCATCAAATATGGTGTTTATGTATTGTTCCACAAGCTTCGGAGGAAGTTTCTTTAAGAGAGATATCAGCTTGCCGCCGTCGCCCTTGCCCAAAAGATTGATAAAGAGCGAATCGTAATTCACAAAATCGAAATTTTTGTTAAGGATATCTGAAAAGACTGTAGAGCCGTTAAAGGCGGGAACAATACCGACAACGCGGTGGATATCACCGTCGGACACATATTTATCGAGGTATGAATTTGCGATGGTACCGCCCAGACTGATAGCAATCAAATTCACCTTGTCGTGACCTGTCTTTTCCTTGACCATCGCGATATAGTCGTGAAGCAGCTCGACCGTCTCGTAAGCTCTGCCGAAAGGGTTGAAGGCAAAATAAAAAACATGATCCTCACCGACAAGATTTGTAAACCTCTCGTAGGGAACCATCCTTTTGATAAAGCGTTTTTCCTCCGCCGAGCATTCCGCCATAGAGTAGTTGTAGGACACGACCCTGATATCGTTTTTCTGGCTGCCGTCCTCGTTGCACTTGAGCGGGTCGAGCGCATCGCAGAGCGTGCTGTGAAGCTTTTTGCCAAAGCCTAAATCGTGACGGAGCAGAAGCATACGCACCGCCGCCGGAATCAGTTTCTTCTTCAGCTGTTCCATATCGATGTCGAGCGGCCAGGAGGTTCGAATGACATTTCCTTTTTCGTCGAGCTGAACTGTTTTTGACTGGCCGATGCCCGGCACAATGACCGTCGGATAAAATCCGCAGCCGCAAACCTTCGAAGTACCCATTAAAACCACTCCATATCATGTAAAAATCCACACGAAGTGATAGTATCATATATCCTAAAAAAATTCAATACTTTTTTACCTTTATGGAGAGAATGCACACACGCCGCCGGGAAATACTTTATACATCGGTGAAAAACAAAAAAGTACTTGAAAAATCCATGCTGATGGTATAGAATGTATCAGTAACTGAAAGAAAAAGAATCATCGGAGGCAATCATATGGTATCGGCAGGAGATTTCAGAAACGGCGTGACATTCGAGATGGACGGTCAGGTCTTCCAGATCATCGAATTTCAACACGTCAAGCCCGGCAAGGGTGCGGCGTTCGTCCGCACAAAAATTCGAAACGTTATAGCGGGCTCCGTCGTTGAGCGCACGTTTAACCCGTCGGATAAGTTCCCCACCGCCTACATCGAGCGTAAGGATATGGAGTATTCCTACAACGACGGAGACCTTTATTATTTCATGGATCCCGAGACGTATGAACTTGTTCCCATCAACGCTTCGGTGCTGCCAGACAACTTCAAGTTTGTTAAGGAAAACTTCGTGTGCAGGATTCTGTCCTATAAGGGTAATGTCTTCGGCGTAGAGCCGCCCACGAACGTTACACTGAAAATAATAAAAACCGACCCCGGCTTCAGAGGCGACACGGCCACCAACGTCACCAAACCCGCCACACTTGAGACGGACGCGGAGATAAAGGTGCCGCTGTTTATCGACGAGGGCGAGGAGATTATTGTCGACACGCGCACAGGCGAATATGTCAGCCGCGCGTAATTGAAAAGGAGGTCATTAAAATGACACTTACCGAAAAAGCAGCCTACCTCAGAGGTCTCTCGGAGGGGCTCGGACTCGACCCCGAAAAGGCCGAAACCAAGATGTTCAACGCCATCATGGATGTTCTCGACGACCTTGCGCTGACCGCTTCCGACACAGAAGACAGTCTTGCCCTTTTAAGCGAACAGGTGGACGCCATCGACGAGGATCTCGACGAGCTTGAAAGCCTTGTCTATGAGGACGAGGATGACGATGAATTTGAGGATGAAGACGATTATTTTGAGGTCACATGCCCGGCGTGCGGCGAGGTTATCTGCGTCGACGAGGCCATTCTTGAGGAGGGCAGCATCAACTGCCCGAAATGCAACGAATTGCTCGAGTTTGAAATCGACGACGGGTGCGACTGCGAAGACTGTCACCACGACGACTGGACGGAATAATTTAACAATGAACCACCCGGCTTTGCATGGCTGAAATGACCCCAAAAAGCTAGACAAAGTTTTAACGAAAAAAATGTACAAATTAAATAGTTAAGCAACATTGAGGGCTTGAGACCTGTGCTGAGCGGGTGTCAAGCCTTTAAGCTTGATTTTAATTCTACGGTTATTATAATAATCAAGGTATTCCTCCAATTCCGTACGGAATTGCGCCATCGATTCAAATGACTGAAGATACAGCAACTCGCTTTTCAGCAAACCAAAAAAGTTTTCTATCACCGCATTATCAAGACAGTTCCCCTTGCGGCTCATGCTTTGTCTAATTCCTTTTTGCTTGAGCATCCACTGATAGCGCTTATGCTGATACTGCCATCCTTGGTCTGAATGAAGTATCAAATTTGTGTTGTCAGGTATTACTTCAAATGCTTTTTCAAGCATTGAGGTCACCATCAAAAGTGCGGGTCTGTCTGAAATTGTGTAAGAAACAAGATTTCCGCTATACAGATCAAGAATCGGAGATAAATACAGCTTCTGTCCGAACATGCTGAACTCGGTGACGTCCGTCACCCACTTTTGATTGGGCTTCTTCGCGTGAAAATCTCTTTCGATCAGATTGGGAGCAATTTTTCCGACTTCGCCTTTGTAGGAACGGTATTTCTTCATCCGCACCTTGCAGGAGATTCCCAATTGCTTCATCAGACGTTGTACAACCTTGTGATTGGTTATATAACCGCGATTATGTAGTTCCTGCGTGATTCTGCGATAACCGTATCTTCCTTTGTTTTCATGGTAAATAGCGGATATCTGTTGCTTTATTTCGTCATACTTATTCTTTTTATTTTTTCGTTTGACGTAATAGTAATATGTGCTTCTTGGCAACCCTGAAACCTCTATCAGCAAAGTAATCTTAAATTTATGCCTTAGCTCCCAGATCACTTGTGCTTTTTCGTCTGGTAAACCCTTTGTGAAACCAAGGCATTCAATTTTTTTAGGTATGCATTCTCCGCTCTTAATCGCTGTACTTCGGCAATTAAATCTTCTTCCACCTCTGGCTTTAATGATTTTGGTGTTCTCCCTTTTTGCACACCTCCGTCGGCACAAGCCCGTCCACGACGCTCAATGTACAGACCTTCCGAACCTTCTTCAAGATAAATTCGTTCCCATTTCTGCACCATATGATGGTTCGGTACTTCGTATGTGCGTGCTGCCTCACGGTACGACAAATGATTGCTGATGATATCCTCGGCTACCATTTGTTTGAATTCTCCAGTGTATCGCTTGTTTGGTACTCCTTTTGGCATAAAATCACCCCATCTGTTAGACATTATATCACATTGTCTAACAGATGGGGTGCAGTTCAGGCGTGCGAAGCCGGGCGTTTTTTCTTTAAAGACTTATTGACGGCGTTTTATTGACTTGTCGACCTTTACTGTGATATAATCAATTAGACTAAAGACTAAGGAGCTTTATTATGGGAGACATGACTTGGCTTTTACGGCTTTCAAAACGGATTGGGGTGCTTTCGTTTGTTTTTTCCTTGGCGCTCTCCGTTATAGCCGCGCCCTTCTGGGGGCTGACGATGTTTATAGACGGCTTCGGCTATACCGGCCCCGATCAGGCGGATAAGGAGAACGTCATGTTCCTCGGTGCGCTCGCGTGTTCGCAGGGCATCACCACCGACGGCGACTCCTTCATTTTCAGCTCAAGGTTTGGCTTTCTCAAGACGGAACTCGACGGGGAAACATGGCTAAACTACAACATTGACGCCATACCGGAGGAATTAAAAGAAAACTACAATTCCGCTCACATCGGCGGCATCAGCTGCTATGACGGCATAATTTATGCCGCGATGGAGGACAGCAAGCAGTGGCATTATCCGATATGCGCACTGTTCAACGCCGACACATTGCAGTTTACCGGCACTTATTTCCTGCTCTCGCCAGAGCTTCAAAAAAGCGGCTGCCCGTGGATAGCTGTCGACGGCGAGCGGGGATTGTTCTACTCGGCGCAGCGCGACAATTCCCCCGTTCTGATTTGTTACGATATCGCAACGGGGGCGCTCGTTAAAACAGTCACACTGTCCGAGCCCGTCCACAAAATTCAAGGCGGTGAGGTTTACGACGGTTATCTTTACGTCGCTACCAACAACGACGCGCAGTCGGTTTACAGGATAAACCCCGTTACGGGCTACACGGTCAAGCTGTTTGACCGTGGTCTCGCCAATGGCAGCGAGGGCGAGGGGATGACCGTCATCGACAACGACGGCACACCGATGCTTTGCGCCATCGACATGGGACCGCTTTTCATCAACGCGTTTATCCGCCGCTACGTCATGCCCGAGGTACCTCAGACATGAAAAATCTGCTGGTCAACTTATGGAACCGGCTGTTTGACGTTAAGCTTAAGGCGGAAGATGCTTTCAGAAACCTATACGACTATTTTTACAGACGGTCAAATAACGCGCCGAGAGTCATGACGATTGAACAGACCGTTGAGACAATTCTCAAAACCGGCTGTTCAGTCAGCCGGTTCGGGGACGGTGAGGCAAAGCTCGTCGCAGGAACCGACATTTCGTTCCAGCGCGCCGACCCCTTCGCTGTCGCTAAGCTGCGCGAGGTGCTCAAGAGCGACACGCCGTTTCACCTCGTCTGTCTGCCCGACGTTTTCAGCGGTCTTTCGTATATGGACAGTGACAGCGCCGCCCACTGGAAGAAGCATTTGGCAAAATACAGGCGGACATGGTATAGCTTCCTCAAAGCAGACAAGGAATACGGCAACGCGTTCATGTCGCGCTGCTATATGATGTTCACCGACAAGAGCCGCTGCCGCGCGAGGTTCGATCTGCTTCGCCGCCTCTGGGACGGACGCGATATCCTCATTGTCGAGGGTGAAAAGAGTCGTCTTGGCGTCGGCAACGACCTGTTCGACAACGCCGCGTCGGTTAAAAGAATACTCGGACCCGTCAGCGACGCGTTTTCGAGATACGGCGAACTGCTGCGCGAGACGGTTAAAAACGCCGAAGGACGGCTTGTTTTGCTTGCCCTCGGTCCGGCCGCGACGGGGCTCGCCTACGACCTTGGGCTCGACGGTTTACAGGCAATCGACATCGGTCATGTTGATATTGAATATGAATGGTTTTTAAACGGGGCGACACACAAGACACCTGTTAAAAATAAGTTTGTCAACGAAGCCGGTGCCGGCAGGGGCGTAGGCGACTGCGACGACACCCAATATCTCGCCGAAATCATTGCAAGGGTGATTTGATGGACGTAAAAGTCAGCGTGGTCATTCCCGTCTATAACGGAATGAAGTATCTGGACGAATGCGTTGCCTCGGTAACGCGCCAGACGCTTGGCGGCATTGAAATCATCATCGTGGACGACGGCTCGACCGACGGCAGCGGCGAAGCCGCCGACAGGTATGCCGTTATGGATTCACGGATAAAGGTTATCCATCAAAAGAACAGCGGCGTCAGCGCCGCGCGAAACGCCGCGCTGGCGGTTGCGGCGGGTGAATACATCGGCTTTGTCGACAGCGACGACGTCGCGGCGCCCGAAATGTTTGAGCGGCAGTACGAGGCTGCCAAACGGTACGACGCCGACATAGTCACCTCTGGATACCGTTCCTTTAGCGACGAGGGAAGTAGCGGCATGAACAAGCCGCCATTTGCGCCCGGCAAACCTGTTGGAAAAGAGGAAATAAAAAGGCTTGCCGCCGGAATGCATTCAGCCGGAAGTTTTCTGTTTATTTGGCGGAGCATTTTTTCGCGCACACTGATTGAGTACAACGGCATCAGGTTTGATACAGGTCTCGCCATCGGTGAGGACACATTGTTCTGTATGGTATGCTACCTCAACGCGCAAAAAGCCGTCGCTGTCGAAGAAGCGTTTTACGGCTACAGAATTCACGGCGGAAGCGCTATGCATAAAAAATACAAGCCGCAGCTCGCCGCGTCGCTCGCGGCTCAGTACGAAAAAAAGGCGGTACTCTGTCGCAGATATTTCCCCGAGCTTGCCGACAGTTTTTTCATCGACGCGGCTCGCCATACCGCTACCGTCTTCTGGTATACATTGATATACAACCTTTACGGTAACGATACGAAAAATAAAAGGAAGCAGCTCAAACACATCGCCGAGACGGAGATGTTCAGAGACTGCTTCAGATATTTTGACGTGGACGCCATCCGGACAAAATCGCTCGACAGCGTCGCTCTATGTATGCTTGAGCGAGGCCACACGACGACGGCGCATCTGCTGCTTTGTGCGGCGTTCAGATTAAGGAAATAGGTTTTACCGCACCATGTACATCACACCCATGCAGCCGGGGCCGCAGTGCGTGGAGATGGTGCAGCTCGCAATGGCCTCATGAAGCTCGCTAAACGGCACAAGCCTTAAAATTTCGCGCCGGAGCGCGTCGAGCCGGGTTCGTTCAAGCCCTGTGTGGACGAGAAAGCCGTGCGCCGTGTCGATTACTTCGCCGCAAGCGAGGCGGTCGGAAACATAGCGGAGCATAACATCCTCCGGCTTTCCGCGGTACTTCTTGGCAACAGCGAGCGTGCCGCAGTTCATCTCAAGCGACGGCTTGATGCCGAGGAGATTCGCCCCGAAGGCCGTCACGGCTGAGCAGCGTCCGCCCTTGCTCATGAAGTCGAGTGTATCAAGAATAAAGCTGACACGTACCTTGCCGGTCTGCTTATGTAGCGCTTGAAAAATTTCCTCCGCCGCAAATCCGCGGTCACGCAGGTTGCAGGCAAAAAGCACAAGCAGAGCCATGCCCGAGCTTAGGCTCCTTGTGTCGACAACGTAAACATTTTTAAGACCTTCGGCGGCGAGAACCGCATTGTGGTATGTTGATGAAATTTCCGAGCTTAACGACAGGTGGATAACCGACGTGCCGCCGCGCGACAGCTGCTCGAAAAGGTCGGAGTATTCGGCAACGGAAACGGCTGCCGTAGTGGGCAGCACCCTGTTTTCTCGGTAATATTCAAAAAGTTTTTGAGCGTTGATGTCCACCCCGTCAAGGTATGAATTGCCGTCAAGAATGATATGCAGCGGGATTGTTTGGACGCCGAACCGCTCGGTCGCCTGCGCACTTAAGTCGGCGGGACTGTCCGCGGTGATAACAACCGATTTGTTCATAGATACTCCTTTCACTAATTTGGTATAAATTATAGCATGTCCGGCGTTCGAATGCAACAAAATTTTTGAGAGGTCTTATTCATGTTAAAAAAATCGGGCATAAGCCTGTTTCATCCGTTAACGGCTGTCAGGGGAATCGGCGCGACTGTGAGGTATGCTGCGAAATCCTCGGGAGCCTTGGAGGGCGTCGCGTTCCCCGAAGACGACGCGCTCGTTTTCCCGTTTGAGATGACAAGTCCCGACGGAAAGCTACACGCCTTTATGAGCCGGCGCGGCGAATTGTCATATAATGTATCTTTCGACGGAGAGCAGATTATCACCGACGCGTCAATGGGTCTCGTCATCAAGGGCGTCAACATCGGCCACGATATTTTAACGAGCGAACCGACGATGCAAAGCGTGAATGAGACCTACGCCGACAGAGGGAACGACAACACGGCGGTTGACCGACACAACGCCTATATTGTACCTGTCCGCCATGTGCCGACAGGGCTTGAGTATCAAATTGAGGTACGCCTCTGGAACGACGGCTTCGGTTTTCGTTATGTGTTCCGCCCGGACATGAGGTTTTTAATAAACGACGAGACGACGACTTTCCGTCTGCCTGTCGACTCTGTCTGCTGGTATCAGACGGATATAAAAAAGCTTCAGGGTAAGACAATGCGTCAGGAGACACGTTACCTGCCAGAAAACGTCGACTTCGCGTGCCTCGCTCTGTTTGAGCTTAAAAACGACAAGGGTTATGTAATGATTACGGAAGCCAACCTGAACAACTATCCGGGCGCGGCGCTGCGTTCAAGGGGTCGGGGTGAGCTTGAAATTAACCTATGGGACTCCGGCAGCTTTTATACCGAGGGCTGCATATCACCGTGGCGGCTGGTTATCGCCTGCCGAACCCTCAACGACCTTGTCAACAGTAAGGTCATCAAAAACGCAGCTGAGCCGGAGCACGTGCTGTTCAAGGAGACCGGTACCGATTGGATTGTTCCGGGCAAGTCGGCGTGGTCTTATTTTGTCAATGAACCGGTTAGCCGAAGGTTTGAGACCGTCATGCTCTACAACAACTATGCCCACGAAATGGGCTACCCCTACAGCGTCATCGACTCCGGCTGGCGTTTGTGGGGCGTCACCGAGGGACAGGCGTTTAAAAGGGTAGCGGCGGTTGTCAAGGATGCGGCTGTTAAAGGGGTAGGTATTTTTGTGTGGAAATCGGTTCGCACGGGCTTTTGTTTATCCCTTTACAGAAAGTGGTTCTTTAAAAAATGCCTCAAAGCGGGAGTCAAGGGTGTCAAGCTCGACCATATCGAGTCAGAATCGCAGTTTATGATAAATTTATACCGAAAGTTCCTTGAGGAGGCGGCGCAATATCACCTGATGGTGCTTTTCCACAATCCGCAGAAGCCGACGGGGCTTTCGAGAACATATCCGAATCTCATGAGCATGGAGGCTATTCGCGGGATGCAGAGCCGCTGCGACCCGGACGACACGGCTATTCTGCCGTTCACGCGTCTCGTTGCGGGTGACGCAGATTATACGCCTTTGTGCTTTACGGTACCCGAGTGTCGAGGAGATGCGACAATTGCCCATATGCTTGCCAACACCGTCATCATGACATCGTCGTTTTTAACCCTGAGTGAGGATCCGCACGTCGTCAGCCAGCAGATATTCGCTGATTTTATCCGGCAGCTGCCGACAACGTGGGATAAAACCGTTGCCCTGCCGCAGAGCAAGATAGGCGACGCGGCGGTGTTCGCGCGCAGAAAGGGCGACGACTGGTACATTGCCGCTCAAAACAGCGACAAGGGTGCGAGGGAAATCACCGTCCGGCTAGATTTCCTCGACGGTGAAACAGGTTATGAGCTTGAGCTTTTCTTTGACGACAAGGATAAAAGACCTGATGTCAAACGGATATCCGGGCCGTCACGACGGGGCGACGCTATTAAAATTTCAATGCTTACCGGCGGCGGCTTTGCCGGGAAATTCATAAAGACGGCACCGACTATCAAGGAGGATGAAACCGTATGAAATGGGAAACCTTTGTGGAGACCATAGTCGAATTCTGCACAACGAGCGGCGTCAAGCTGATTGCCGCGTTGTTGATTATAATCGTGGGCTTCCGCGTTGTCAGCGTCATCTCAAACGCCTTTAAGAAGTCGAAGTTTTATGAGCGGCTTGACCCGACTATGCGATCTTTTTTGCGCAGCTGTATCACAATCTCTTTGAAGATTGTTTTAATTATCACCGCGGCGGCCACATTGGGTGTGCCGATGACCTCGATGGTTGCCGTTATCGGTTCGGCCGGTCTTGCTCTCGGTTTGGCGCTTCAGGGCAGCCTCAGCAATATAGCCGGCGGGTTTATAATCATGATTTTCAAGCCTTTTTTTGTCGGGGACTATATCAGTATCGGGCAGTTTGAGGGCGTCGTCCACAGCATCAGTATTTTTTATACAAAAATCTACACAGCGGACAATAAGAAGGTCATGATTCCGAACAGTGTTATTTCAAACGAGTCGCTGACGGACTATACGGCGCTTCCGACGCGGCGCGTCGACCTCAAGTTTTCCGTCGCATACAGCTCCGATATCGGTGAGGTGAAACGGATTCTGCAAGGCATCGCGGAGCGTCACGAGCTTGTACTAAAGGATCCTCCGCCGCTCATTCGTATGGCCGAGCACAGCGGCGACGCGCTCAATTTTGTTTTAAGGGTCTGGTGCAATACACCGGACTACTGGACGGTCTATTATGACATCGTTGAAAGTGTTAAAAAGGAATTCGAAGAGAATGGCGTCGAGAGACCATCGTCGCAGCTTGACATTCATTTATCCGACGCTGCAAAGTTCGGTTTTGCAGGTGAGACCACGGAGAAAAGCAACGCGTTAAGGGATAACGTAGAGTAATTTTTTGTCGTTCATTTAAAAACCGGGCGTATAGTTCGGCTCGGTAAATTATATAAAAGGAAAGCGTGGTAAAATGAGGAAGTTCATCATAGACACCGACACAGGCAGCGACGACGCCTACGCCCTGATGATGGCGCTTGAATGCGATGAAGCCGAGGTGGTGGGCATCACTACGGTGAGCGGCAACGTCCCGCTTGATAAGGCAACGAAAAACGCGCTGATGACAATTGAGGTGTGCGGCAAAAACACGCCTGTCTACCGAGGCGCTTCAAAGCCGCTTTTCCGACCCGCCGTCACGGCGCAGGGCGTCCACGGAAGCGACGGCATGGGCGACATGAATCTTGTCCATCCGACACGCGAGGCCGAGGAAAAACACGCCGTAGACTATCTGCTCGACACCATAAAGAACTATCCGAAAAACGAGCTTGAGCTTGTGATGCTCGGTCCCGCTACTACCGTGGCGCTTGCCATACTCAAGGACGCCGATACGATGAAGCGGTTAAAACACGTTTATTCCATGGGCACCGCGGGCTTCGGCTCGGGCAATATGTCACCCGTCGCGGAGTTTAACGTGTTTGTCGACGCCGAGAGCTACGCTGTGTTGCTTGAAAGCGGCATTCCACTGACGATTATCGGCTTCGACCTTTGTTTGGGAGACGCCGCGCTAAATAAAGCAGAAATCGAAAAGCTTCTATCAATGGATGAAAAACAGCGGTTCTTCGGCAACTGCGTTCAGAGGCTTAAAAGCCACAATCTTGAGAGGGGCGCGGGCTGCGTCGCCGACCTGCCCGACGCCGTCGCTATGGGCGTCGCGCTGTGGGACAACATGGTTAAAGGCAGCGTTCCGGCTTACTGCTACTGCTGCACGCGCGAAGAACCGGCTTACGGACAGGTAATCGTCTACCGTCTCGACAAGGGGCAATATCCCGACAAGGTTAAAAACGCGGACGTCATATCAAAAATCGACACCGCGCTTTTTAAAAAGAGACTGATGGAATTATTGGAAAAATAAAACAGAATAAAGGGGTTGCCACGTATGAAACGTTTTCTCGCAATCGTTCTGTCCGCCGCAATTTCGATCACCTGCCTTGTTTTGCCTGTTTATGCCGTCCCCGCTGGGATGGAGACAACGTGCACCGGAGAGTGTAACTGCGGCTTTTCGCCGATTGTCTACATCGCCGGTCTCGGCAGCGCCAAGATTTACAGCGACTACGGCACCGAAGACGAACAGCTGATTTTCCGTCCGGATAACAACGCTACGATGACGCTCGTCAAGTCGCTATTACCCGCGGCGCTCCGGTTGCTTTTTACAGGTGACTACGACCGGTTTGCCGACGCGCTTATGCCGGCGCTAAACGACATGCTCGGCGGTATGGCGATGGACGACAACGGCGACTCCCTTGAAAATGTGACGGCGCTTGAGTCCGCGCTTCCGACAGACGGTACGCACGGCGTCGACCGTGATTATTATTTCGGTTATGATTTCAGAGTGGACCCTTTTGTGACGGCGGATAAGCTCAACGCGTACATCGAACGCGTCAAGGATATCACCGGACACAGCAAGGTCAACATCAAGGCGTCGTCGATGGGCGGCGTCATCGCCATGGCATACCTTGAAAAATACGGTCACGACAATGTGGATTCGTTGGCTTTCCAGTGCTGTCCGATTCTCGGCACGCAGGTGGCGGGCGAACTGCTGACGAAAAAGGTTATTATCGAC
The DNA here is from genome assembly GCA_964509145.1 of uncultured Eubacteriales bacterium. Taxonomy (GTDB): domain Bacteria; phylum Bacillota; class Clostridia; order Oscillospirales; family Acutalibacteraceae; genus UBA1425. The sequence goes on from CAZDWM010000012.1 coordinate 15,550, forward strand.
AAGGACGCGCTCATCCGTTACGGAGTTCAGGCGCTGCCGGAGCTTGAAAACGATTTTGCCGAAAAGGCGCTTTACGGATTGATATGGGTGCTCGACAAAACCGGAGTGATGCAGGGGCTTGTAAACGTTGCCAACAGAATGGTGCCGGAGCTTATCGACCGCGTCTACGACGAGTTTCTCATCCCCGTTCTCGGCAAGATGCCGGGTATCTGGGGTTTTGTTACCGACGACTGCTACGAGGCGGCCAAGGCGGCGGTGTTAAATCCGGTTAAAAATGCGGCGCTCATCGCGCGGATTGACGATTATCATAACAATGTCCAAAGCAGCGCGGACGAAATACTTAACTCGGCCAAGGACGACGGTGTGCGCATACTAATCCTCGCCGCCTACAACATGCAGCGAACTCCTCTTGTAGAGTCGTATAAAAACAGTAGTGACGCCACTGTCGACACAAAATACGCGTCGGCCGACGCGACGGTCGCACTGCTCGGCGAGACGCTCGGCGACGGCTATGTCCAGCAGGTGAACGACGGCCACAGCCACCTTTCCGCCGACGGTATCATCGACGCGTCCACCTGCATCCTGCCCGACAACACGTGGTTCGTGAAGGATATGCTCCACTGCGTGGCGCACACCGGCACACGGAACTTTTACAAGTGGTTCTTTTTAGGAGAGGCGGAATATACGGTGTATACAAACCCGGATTATCCCCAGTTTATGCTTGACGACCCGGACAATCTGCGGCTGATTCCGATTGTATAATTATCTGTGAAAGGATTTCGATAACATGATTAAGTCAATCCCCAACGGCGTTTATCCGACGATGATTACACCCTTCAAGGAAGACCGATCCATCGACTACAACGCCGTCTTGAAGCTCATCGAATGGTACACCGGCAAGGTTAACGGTGTTTTCTCCGTCTGCCAGTCGAGCGAGATGTTCTTCCTATCCTTTGAGGAGCGGTACGAGCTGATGAAGTTCGTGCGTGAAAACGCTCCAAAGGACATGACGGTCGTCGCGTCCGGACATGTCGCCGAATCGCTCGACGAACAGGTCAAGGAGGCAAGGGCGTTTATCGAGACGGGTATCGACGCCTATGTTTTTATCTCTAACAGGTTTGCCCAGGCGGACGAGGACGACGAAATTTTCCTTAAAAATGTGGAATATGTCACGTCGAAGCTGCCCGATATAGCGTTTGGCATCTACGAGTGCCCGCACCCCTATAAAAGATTGCTGACGCCCGAGACGCTCGGCGCGCTTGCAAAAACGGGGCGCTTCGCGTTCATCAAGGACACCTGCTGTGATGTGGACACCATCAAAGCTAAGATAAAGGCCGTCGAGGGTACGCCGCTAAAGGTGTTCAACGCCAACTCCTCATCACTGCTCCAGTCTCTGCGCGACGGTGCGGCGGGCTTCTCCGGCGTGATGGGCAACTTCCACCCGGAGCTTTACAAATGGCTTTGCGACAACTTCGAAAAAGCACCGGAGAAGGCCGAGGTGATGCAGGACTTCTTAGGTATGGCGTCTTTGACGGAGCGTCAGATTTATCCAGTTAACGCGAAGTACTACTTAACGCTTGAGGGACTGTCGATGACAACGGTCACGCGCTCAAGGGCGTATGATATGACAAAGAGCGAGCAGCTTGAAATTCAACAGCTCAGAAATATTACAGGAGAATTTAAAAAGTATTTCAACATATGATTGATGATTTTAGACAAAAGGTATTCTGCGTCGCGGTCAACACTTATTTCAAGGTGTCCTCGGCGTCAAAGGTTCTGTTCAAAAAAGGAACCGCCTTTAAAAGCGGAATTATTTGCAAAAAGCATCACGGACTGACAGCCTCCTTCGGTACGGAGGGCGACAAGGACGCGCCCATTGCCTTTATCGACGGCAGCTATCTGCTGCGCGACAGAGGCGACGCTGTCATTACCTTCGGCTTTCGTCCGGAGAATATTGACGGCAAAATCAGCTGGTACAACAGCGAGGGCTGGCTTCCGTGCTTTGTCAGCGAGTTTAAAAGCCGCGGCGCCGACTATAAAATCGAAAACTTTGCCGACAGGGTGAAAATTAACGGCAACCGCTTCGAAATCGCCTACACGCGCCTGACAGTCAAAAATAACTCAGGCGTACGGCACAAGCTGCCGAAGAAGCCGCCGCTGCTCATCCCCTTAAACGCCGGAGCAAAGCGCTTTATCGCTGAACCCAACGAGACAATTGTGATGGACTTCGCCGTCGGTGCCGACCGGTACGGAGGTCTGTATCCCTATCCGTCCAATGGTCGCATCGCGGCACTCGGAGGCTTCGACAAGCATTATGAGGCGATGAAGACCTACTGGACAAAGCGCCTTGAGCCGCTGGCCGAGATTCGTGAGTTGCCGGACATGCGTCTTGTAGACGCCTATAAGGCCGGGTATGTCTACACACAAATTATAAAGGATAGCGACGAGCTTCACGTGGGCGAAAACGGCTACGATAGGGTGTTCGACCACGATGTTATCGGGATACTCGTAACACTGCTTACGATAGGCGATTTTAAATACTTCAAGGAATATGCCAGACATATTTTGAAAAACGTTCAATATCCCGACGCCCGCTGGAAATACAGCTGGGTGTTTGCAGTCTACCTGTTAAAAACGGGTGACGAGGTCTATATCCGGGAGAAGTTCGAAGAAATCCGCGCCAACACGCACAGGATTGCCGATGACCGCATTGACGGCGGTACCGGTATCATGAAGCGCACGACGGCCATCGACACAAACGGCTTCTGGACCATCGACAACTGGTCCGCGCTAACAGGTCTCGCGTCCTACGCGTTTATCTGCGCGCGTTTGGGCGAAAAGGACGAGGAAGCGTGGGCGAGGGCGGAGTACGACAGCTTGCTTGATGTGTGTAATAAAAGGCTCGAAGAGCTGATGAGCACTCATTCGTTCAGCTATATTCCGGCGTCGATGACGGAGCCTAACGAACTGAGTAAGCGCAGAGACCCGAAGGACGCCAACTGGGCGTCGATGTTCCTGTTCGGACGCTGGGCGTGGGACGCCTATCTGCTTTGCGCGCCGCAGCACGGTCCGATGCTTGATCTCATCGACAGGACCTACAAGCACGGCTTCAAAAGGCGTGCGGAGTTGACCGACAACATCTACAACTTCGGCGGTTTCCCACACGGTTATTATTCAAGCTCCTACAACGCCGGCTACGGCAGCGCCGCCTTAAGGGGCGAGCGTTACAGGGAAGCGGGCATTAAGGCCTATCAGTTCATGCTCGACCATTCGCAGAGCGGTCCGTTCGCCTGGTGGGAGGGCGTCGATTATCCCGACGAGAATTCGCTGTGGGATATCCCACACGCGGCGGGCGGCGGCGGTTCATGCCAGCATATGTGGGGCCAGGCCGTGGCGACAAAGATGTTGTTTGACGCGTTGATTTCCGAACGCGCGGATCACACGCTTTTAATCGGACGCGGCATCCCTGATGAGTGGAAGACGGATGGAAACGCTGTCGAGGTGCGAAATTTCCCCGTTTCCGGCGGGCGTGTCAGCTTCAGGATTCAGTTCGGCGGGGATTCGTCCGAGCTAACCGTCAGCGGCTGCGAAGGCTTTACCATTTTGCCCCAGTTCGGAGATTCCGACAGAATCAAGGTCACGGTTAACGGCACGCTCGAATGCGACAGCATAAAGGTTTAACACAGGGCTTAGCCTGTCGTTTAAAATTTGCACGAAGATGTACATAAAAATTAGATATTTTGAAAAAAATTTGTAAAACAGGTTGATTTTATTAAATGAATCAATTATAATAATGATGATTTCGTATAGCATATTATAATCGGGGGAATATCAATGACGATTAAATATTCGATTTGCAAAAAAACGCTGGCGGTTTTTATATCGGCAGTGCTTATCTTTTCTTCTGCGTCATTGGGTCTTTCCGCATTTTCGGCAGGCGTTGTCAACAACGGCGACGGAAGCAACAAGACCACTTTGATTTTCAGCCCGCTTGGCGGAGGACTGATTTATTACACCGTCGGCACCCGTAACTCCCGCGCCCAGAGCAAATATACCAACTCTGCCACGCCAATCGGCACCGCGGTAATTTTGAGAGCCGAAACGAGAAATGAGACCGAGACCTTTCTTTATTGGTACAACGTCTACACCGACAGGGTTATTTCTTACGAAAGAACCTTAAAATTTACGGTCACCGCCAAAGCTCAGATTTACGCGGCTTTCGTCTCTCCGCAGGAGGGCTACCACTATGTGACCTATCTCAATTACGCCGGCTCGATTTTAAAATCCGGCGATTATGAGCTTAACACCGTCGTCCCACCGCCGTCGGACACATCTCTTCCGGGTTTTACTTTTGTGTCATGGGATCATTCCATCAATGATGTGGCGGCAAGCACGAGTACCGTTGTCGTCAAGCCGAATTACACTCTCAATCAGACCAACTATACTGTCGGATTCACAAACACAGCCAATGTAGAGGGCGCCGGTACCTACAACAACTACGACACCGTCAGCATCAAGGCAGACGCAAAAAACACCGCCGGAGACACCTTCTCCTGCTGGAAGAAGAGCGACGGTACTATTATCAGCTACGAGAGAAATTACACCTTCAGAATCAATTACAGTGAAACCTTCACCGCGGTTTACGGCGAAACGGTCACGCCCGAGCCGGTGACGAGAATTTCCAATATTGTGACAGATGCAGACCGGCAAAAAATTACATTTTTTGCCGAAAGAAGTATACCCGACGGTTATAAGCTTCTTCAGCACGGTATTTTGCTGTCCTCGTCAGCGTCAGCGCAGCTGATACTGTCGGCTGTCACCCTTGGCGACACTTCTATGGTTAAGCGTGGAACAGGTGTCTCAAACGAGGTCTGCGGCACATATGCGCTTTCCAAAGCAAAAGCCGTGAGCGGCACCATCTATTACGCTAGGAGCTATGCGGTGTGCGAGGACTCGACAGGAACGCAATATATTTTCTACGGCACTACGCAGTCGGCTTCCATATAAACTCAGTAGGCGGCTCAGGTTGCCGCCGCATACAAACCTGTATCGTAATTCAAAGGGTAATTCTGGAAGCGGCGCAGCTTCCATAATTATAGAATATTTTAACGGAGATGAAAAACATGAAAAAAGGCAAAAGACTTCTCGCGGTCATCATGGCGGTCTGTATGATGATTGGACTTGTCAGCCTCGGCTTTTCAGCATTTGCGGCTCCAACACTTCAGTCAATGATTGATGCGGCGGCTTCCGGTGCTACGGTCGTCCTTCCTTATCACACAAGAGAGTCGGTTGTTATTGAGAACAAGACCATTTTTCTTGATCTCAACGGCAAATCGCTTGAAGGCGACTTCGGAGAGTCAACAATTACGATCAAAAACAGCACGGTTGCCATCGTAAACGGACAGGTTTATTCCTACTTTGCCAATGTGTCCACCGTAGATATGCTCAGGACGGTAGGAAGCAGCGCCTATTCCAAGCCGACAATCAACATCATATCGGGCAGTGTTTACACAAGCGGCTTGTTTGTAGACGGTATGCAAGTAAGAATCCCGACAACAACCCAATACTCCATGGTTCCCATCAGCAGCGCCGTGTTTGTCAACAAGGACGCTTATCTCACCGTTGAAAAGTCTGCTTTTGTCGGCTTTGAATGGGGTCTGGCAAACGGTTACGGTTCCCATGTCACCATCATCGACGGCGCTTTTGCCGGTTTCGACAAGGGTATCAAGCATGAGGCCGAGGTCACCTATAACAACACAATGACGTCAAGAGTCAGCGTTTCCGACATGGCGGAGAAGATTGTTCCGTACGGCGTTACACTTAACGAAACGGAAAAAGATGTTGTTACCTCAATGCTCGGCGACAGGGTTACCGCATATGTCAAGAACGCGGTTACAGATGTCGATACTATATACCAAGACGGCGATTTAACCGTTTTTGCGAAGGCCGACCTTTCCAACATAGTCGGTGACATCGAATATTCATACAAGTGGCTTCCGGATACCGCGACGGTCGAAGGAGTCACAAAACCCCTTCAGTATGTGTCCGCCACCAACGAGTATGTCGCCGTGTTTGAGGATGTTACCCCGACAACGGTAGGCAATCCCGGCTCACTGACCACAAATTACCGCCTGTGGCTTGGATTGAACTCGGAAGAAAACGAAATTCTCACCGAGTTTGTCGACACGGTTAAAGGCGCCTATGCCGATCTTGGTCCGCTGCTTGAGGAATTATACGGCGACGTTATCGAGGGTTACAGCGAAGTCATCGCCGAGCTTTCCGCCATTTACCACAAAATGGATCTTATCGGTAACGATATAATAATCGGTGATAAGACCTTCGACAGTATTCCGGAGTTCAAGGCGCTTATGAAGGATCTGTTTCTTATGGGCGGCGCAACGATGTATGACTACATCGAGGTTAATCTCGATGGGGATCATGATTACTACTACAACGAGGCAGGTATAAGCGGTTATTTCGGAATCGCGGCAGGTCAGCCCAAGCTTCTCGACATGGTCAATGCGCTCAAGTTAAAGGTTGATGCGCTTGACTTCAACGATTATGCCTCGCTAATCTACTTTGTCTACGACAACTATGAAGATGTTGTCGACATTCTGGAGCTTGCCGAAACCTATGGCGAAATGCTTGTTGCGGATCTCAGTTCCGAGATGGCGACCGACATTATCGACGCGCTCGCAGATATGGGTAACACTGAAATTGCCGGCTATGTTGCGGATGCAGATGAGTATGTCGGTTATATAAGCGAAGCAAACGATTTTATTTCGCATTCCCTCGGTCTTGGAGAAGTTATAAACATCATCGACTACATCGACACCAACAGAGCTGATCTTGAGGGCTATGTAGAAAGAGGTCTCTATGTTATTGAGAATCTTGACAGCTATTTCGCGCCTGCGGTTAAGGACAACTATTTAAAGCTCTACACACAGGCTGAAGAAGTTGAGTACGAAGCCTTCACCCCCGTTGAAACTGTCGTTAGTATAAACGGTACAGGCAAGGTTGAATATGTAAGTGAATCCGACAGTGGCGAAACCATGAACGGAACAAACGCTTATTATTATCCGAACACAGACCTGACGCTGACGGCCATTGAGACGGAGCCTGAAATCGAGTTCCTTTACTGGGTCAACAGCGATACAAACAGAATCCTTTCCACAGACCCATCGTACAAGATTTCGTCAAACATTAAAACAAAAGTTGAAGCGGTGTTCAACGATTCACGCTGGGGCTATCAGGTTGCTTTCACAGGCGCCACGGGCGACATTTCAGAAGTCGCGTTCTATGTTCCTACTATTGATACGTCCGTTTATGTCGCGACAGAAGCACCTTATATACCGAGATACAACTTTGTCTCGTGGCCGCATACAACCGACGACGGGTTTGGCAACGAGGTAATTACTCTTGCTGACCTTGCGGCGTATAAGTCCCCCTATGCCGGTTCGCTTAAGACCTCTGCGTTCGACGAAGTATCCGATAAGTATATGAACGCTATTGTTCCTGTCAAGATCGGTTCTTTAAACTACATCGTTGTTCCCGATTACAGTGTTTCCGGTAATGTTCACATCAATTATCTTGACGGTTCGACGACTAAGAGTGCAAGCTTTTCACTTTATAGCACTGCGTCGATAACAGCCGCTCCCGGCAACTTCTCCTACTGGATTAATCCGGCCGGTGAAATTGTCAGCCTCTATCGTACTTTTGAGTTTACGGCGGTTGAAGACAACACCTATACGGCGGTGTTTGACGCGCCGACCATTCCCGACGCAGTTATCACGATAACTAGCCTCTACCGCGACGCCGCGAGTGACAAGCTTACTTTCTACGCTGAAAGAAGTTCTCTGTATACAGTAAAGAGGAGCGGTGTCATATTGACGTTCGACCCGATTATTGCGGCCAATAACGCGGCATTCGTTCCCGGCGGAGAAAATGTCCTGACCGGTACTGCCAAGTACAATACACTTACCGGCAACTACTCTGTCACGAAGAACTCCTACTTGGGCGAGCCGATTTACGCTCGTGCTTACATTGAAATTGAGTATGGAAACGGTCAGAGAGTTATACTTTATTCCAACACAGTTTCCTACCAAGATTAATAATTATCGTTAAACAGACACCGTGATTAAATGAAAGAACAGGCAGGCAGTTTTCGCTGCCTGCCTG
>CAZDWM010000013.1:0-12214 GCA_964509145.1 uncultured Eubacteriales bacterium
TTCTTGAATATTATTACGACGACGACCTTTCGCTTTCCGAAATTGCGGCTAATGAGGGAATAACCCGCCAGGGTGTGCGCGACGCCATCAAGCGCGCAGAGTCCCAGCTGTTCGATATGGAAAGCCGCCTGGGTCTTGTCCGCCGTTTTGAAGAAATGCGCCGCGGTCTTGACGAGATTATCGACTACACCGTGAGGATAAGCGACTACAACCTCCGTCACAGCCTTTCAAGGGAAATAAACGAATACACGGTTAAAATAAAGACGGTCGCGCAGCTGCTGCTCGACTGACACGGGGAAGTGATTTTTTGGCGTTCGAGGGTCTTTCCGAAAAGCTCGAAAATGCGTTTAAACGGCTGCGAAGCAAGGGCAGTCTAACAGAGGCGGACGTTAAGGACGCCATGCGCGAGGTGCGTCTGGCGCTGCTTGAGGCCGATGTCAGCTTCAAGGTCGCCAAGGACTTCACCAACAAAGTGACGGAGCGTGCCATCGGCGCGCAGGTTATGGAGAGCCTCACACCGGGGCAGATGGTCGTCAAGATTGTCAACGAGGAGCTTATCGAGCTCATGGGCGGCACGCGCACAAGGCTCAACACCGCGCCGCATCCGCCGACGGTTGTAATGATGTGCGGTCTTCAGGGTTCCGGCAAAACGACACACAGCGCGAAGATAGCCCTTATGCTTAAAAATCAGGGCAACAGACCTCTGCTTGTCGCCTGCGACATCTACCGCCCCGCCGCCATAAAGCAGCTTCAGGTTATCGGCGAACAGGCGGGTGTGCCGGTTTTCGAAATGGGCACAACAAACCCGGTCGTCATAGCCAAGGAGGCCGTTAAATTCGCTAAGGATCACGGTCACGACTACGTTTTCCTCGACACCGCCGGACGTCTGCACATAGACGAGGCGCTCATGGGCGAGCTTAAAAACATAAAGTCCGAGGTTCACCCGCACGAGATTCTGCTCGTTGTCGACGCCATGACCGGACAGGATGCCGTTAACGTCGCCAACTCTTTTAACGAAGCACTGGGCATCGACGGCCTTGTATTGACAAAGCTTGACGGCGACACAAGGGGCGGCGCCGCGCTCTCCGCACGGGCGGTTACCGGCAAGCCCATAAAGTTTGTCGGTGTGGGCGAAAAGCTCGACGATCTCGACGCCTTTTATCCCGACAGGATGGCATCGCGCATCCTCGGTATGGGTGATGTGCTGTCGCTAATCGAAAAGGCGGAGCAGAAGCTCGACCAGGATAAGACGCGCGAGTTTGAGGAGCGTCTGCTTAAAAACCAGTTCGACTTAAACGACCTGCTCAGCCAGCTTGAGCAGATTAAACGTCTCGGTCCCGTCAAGGACATCGTCAATATGCTGCCAGGCTTTGCCGGTAAGGTTAAGGAGTCGGACATCGACGAGAAGCAGTTTGACCGCTATAAGTCCATCATCTATTCAATGACATCCGCTGAGCGTAAGAACCCCGACCTCATCAACCCTTCGCGCAAACGCCGTATCGCCGCCGGCTGCGGCAAGCAGGTTGAGGATGTCAACCGCCTTTTGGCACAGTTCCGCCAGATGCAAAAGATGTTCAAACAGATGAACACGAAGTATTCAAAGCACGCCTCAAAGCGCGTCAACCTGATTAAGGGCATGAAAAACATTCAGGGCTTCAAGATGTAGCTTTTTACCCGGTTTATAATGTTAGCATTATAATATAATCATTATTTTTGGAGGACATAATCATGGCTGTAAAAATCAGACTGCGCCGCATGGGCGCCAAGAAAGCACCCTTTTACCGCGTCGTCGTAGCGGATTCGAGATATCCCCGCGACGGCAGATTCATCGAGGAAATAGGCTCGTACAACCCCCTGCTTGATCCGCCCGAAATTAAAATCGACGGCGAGAAGGCGCTTCAGTGGATTGCCAACGGCGCACAGCCCACAGACACCGTCAAGGCACTGCTTAAAAAGAGCGGAATCACTAAATAAGTTAAGAGGAAAACAATGAAAGATTTACTCATCATCATCGCAAAGGGTCTCGTTGAGGCTCCCGATGCTGTGTCCGTAACAGTAGACGAACCTAACGAAGAGGGTGTCATCGTTTATCACCTCCATGTCGCCGAGGGTGACATGGGCAGGGTTATCGGCAAGCAGGGACGCATCGCCAAGGCCATACGCACCGTGATGCGCGCGGCCTCCGTGCGCTGCAACGAGAGAGTTTCAGTCGAAATTGATTAAGAATTTTCTCGAAGCGGGACAAATCGTCGGCACCCACGGGGTACGCGGAGAGCTCCGTGTCAACCCGTGGTGCGATTCGCCCGAATTTTTAAAGGATTTTAAGACACTGTACTTTGACGCCGACGGCAAAAACGAAGTCAAGGTGCGCTCCTGCCGACCTCACGGCAATGTTGCGCTGCTGTCGCTCGACGGTGTGGACAACGTGGAGTCCGCCGCCGCGCTGCGCGGAAAAATGCTTTATATGCGCCGAAGCGACGCTAAGCTTTCTGAAGGCAGCTACTTCATCGCGGAGCTTATCGGATGTAACGTCATCGATGCCGACGACATAAATATCATTTACGGAACGCTCGCCGACGTAAGTCGGACGGGCGCTAATGATGTTTGGCACATTGCATCGTCCGACGGCAAGGAATATCTGATTCCGGCCGTCCCGTCCGTCGTTATTGAAACGGACATTGAAGCGGGCGTTGTGAGAATCAGGCCTATCAAGGGGATATTTGACGATGAGGATTGACATACTTACACTGTTCCCCGACATGTGCTATGCCGTCCTCGGCGAGAGCATCATGAAGCGTGCGCGGGGGGCGGGGCTGATTGAAATCAACTGCCGCGACATCCGTGCTTTCACAAAGGACAAGCATCACCGCGTCGACGACTCCCCATACGGCGGCGGCTACGGGCTGATTATGCAGACCCAGCCGATTTACGATTGTTTTATGTCGCTTTGCGACGAGCTCGGAAAGCGCCCGCATTTGGTTTATATGTCCCCGCAGGGCAAGGCTCTCACACAGGAACGCGTCAAAGAGCTGGCGGCGCTCGACAACCTCGCGCTGTTATGCGGTCATTATGAGGGCATCGACGAACGCGTCATTGAGGAACTGGTCGACGAGGAAATTTCAATAGGCGACTACGTCATAACAGGCGGTGAGCTGCCCGCGCTGGTACTCGCCGATGCCATTGCCAGAATGCAGCCGGGTGTGCTGTCAGCCGACGAGGCGTTTGAAAAGGAAAGCCATTTTTCCGGTCTGCTTGAATACCCGCAGTACACACGTCCGTTCGACTGGCACGGCATGACGGTGCCGGAAATTCTGATTTCCGGTCACCACGCGAACATTGAGCAGTGGCAGCGCGAACGTTCACTTGAACGCACCTGTGAACGCCGCCCCGATTTGCTCGAAAAGGCCGAGCTGACCGAGACCGACAAGAAGTATATCAGGGAATTGAAAAACGAAAATGCCCGTCGAGAAGACGGGACATCATAAAACAAACAATAAAAGAAGCCGTCCGTATAGAGTTTAAGCTGTGCGGACGGCGCTTTTTGTTATAGTCAGGTCGCGCTGTTAACAGTTACCTTTGCGTATTCTTTCTTTTCAGAAGGTTTGTCCTCGAGCAGCTCTATCAGGCTGTTACTTCCGGTGAAAAGCTGTGAGTCCTCCATGCGGCCGAACCAGATATTGACCCGTGTGTATTCCTCACACGTGCTTGTAGGGTTTTCATCGGTAAAACGCAGGTGAACCGTCCGTTTTTCAAGAGGGATGGGCTTGCCTATGCCGGCTGTCAGAAAAAAGCTGTGAAAGTCGTACCGCATATCGACCTCAGACACAGAACGTCCGGGACTTTTTATAATGGCTTTTTGATACGCGATGAGATCTTTGAGTTTATCTTCATCCGTTTCGATATTTGACAGGAAGCGGACAATTTCATCGTAAAACCGCTCCTTATTGACGGCAATCCTTGTGCAAGCGTATTCCTCAAATTCCCACAGGATGTCGCCCATGCCCTCATATGTTCTATAAAACGGGACGTCGCTGTCCTGAATGTCGGTCACATAGGCGTTGAGCTCGGCGAACACGGAGCCTGTAAGTGTGCTTTTTGGGAGGGACTCTCCCCATGCGGTGAACCATTCGTAAAAAGCTTTGTAAGACATCCCCTTTTCGTAGTGGGCGTATATGGCCGCGACGCGCAGGAGACCGAGGTTGTGGAACGTGTGTATACACTGTGCAAACCTGTAGGTTCGCATCCAGTCGTCGAGGCTGAGGGTTGAGGTTGAGAAAACCGTTTCGGAATATTCCGGAATTTCGTTGTTTAAAGGCTTTGTATGCTGCTGAACATACCGCTTGCGTTTGACAACAATTTGGTATTTCTGAATGTACTCATCTGTGCCGAGCCTTGAGTTCGGCAGCAGCTCGCAGGGGTAGACCGCAATCATGGTGTGCTGGTTGCAGGAAAGCAGTGTGTCGATGCCGTCGGTAAAGGATTCGTAAGTCTCGCCCGGAAGCCCTAAAATAAGCTCGGAATAGACGGGCAGCCCCGCCTCGTTGTATTTGACAATCAGCTCGCGAAAACGGTCGAGGTTCATGTTTTTTCGCCCGATTATATCGGCAACTTCGGGGGACAAGGTCTGGAATGACAATGTCAGATATTTTCCGATGCCGTGCTTAAACAGCTTTTTGCCGATTTCAAAAACAGTATCGTTCTTGAAGAACGAATAGTTCATTTTAAACTTACAAGGGTAGCCGGTTGATTCATTGGATTTTATAAGTATATCGGCGATTTCGGCGTCTCGAGGGAACATGCCAAAGTTTGCGTCGGCACCGTAGATGTACTCTATTTGGTTTTCAGCCATCCATTCGATTTCTTTTTTGATGCGCTCTATCGGGAAAAACCGAACCTTTGAACAGATGGTGCCCCAGTCGCAAAAAGCGCAGCAGTTTGGACAGCCGCGGTTCGTTTCCCAAACAACGGGAAATTTATAAACATCCTCTTTGATGATATCATCGAAATAGCCGGTAAGGTAAGGCGAGGGGTAGTCTGTGACATCGCCAAGCGTACGCGGGGACGTGGTATGAATAACGCCGTCCTTGTCACGAAATGTTATACCGTTGACGGCGGCGAGGTCGCTTGCGTCGTTGTAGGCGAGCATGAGCTCCGTAAAGGTCTCCTCGCCCTCTCCGTGGATAACGGCGTCGATAAACTGTTTATTTGTAAGGCTTCTGCCGTCCGGACTTAAGTTATGACCGCCGAAGATGATTTTGGCGTCCGGCCAGACCTCTCGTACCCGTCTCGCGTAGGCGTTGCTGTACTCGTTGTTCCAGACATAGCATGAAAACGCGACGGCATACGGATTGTCGAGCGAAGCGACGGACGTGTCGATATCCTCCTTGACATAAACAAACCGTCCGAACCGAAAGGCTTCGGAAAATCTCGGATTATTCCAGGCATATGCAGCCAGGCAGCCGACCGAATAGGGCAGGTAAATGCTTTTCTGTTTGTCACATATAACGGCGCTTACCTGGACGAAATAGATATTTTTGCTCACAACTATCCCGCCTTATCAAATTTTTGGTAGCTATATAAAACAGTTACGCAGCGCTTGTCAAAATAACAACATAACACGAAATAATTCATGCCTCAGATTACCGTTTAATATATTATATCACATTATTAAATGGTGTCAATAAGACAATACATAATAATTGTAAAAAAACGGTCAAATTATAGTAAAATGCAGCAACATTATACAAGAAGTTAATAATATTGATTAATTATACGATTTCATTATCCGCTTAGTATTATATACTATTTTATTTATTATCATTGTCGAACATTAGCAGGTAAAATAAAAAGCGCTCCGTAACGGAGCGCCGGGCGGATGAGGTCGGTATTTATTTATTTCTCGGAATACTTCTGTAGATTTGAAGCGATTAAAAGCAGGCATTGATAGAAAATATTTCTGTCGTTATCAGATATTCCGCTGCCTGCGTTTCTGATAAAATCCTCCACAATGCCGTTCATCTTGACGGATAGTGCCTGACCCGTTTCGGTAAGAATAATCTTTGCTCGATATCGACGGCTTTCGCCGGGCTTCTCGTAGGTGACATAACCCAGTGTTTCAAGGTCGGCGATAACCCGCGAAACGGCGGCCTTGTCGAGAGCGCTGAGTTCGGATAGCTCGGACGCCGTCAGCGCTCTGTCTTCGTGGTGCAGGAAAAACAGGCACATGAAATGCGCGCTCTTGAGACCGAATGGTTCCATAGCGTCGGCACGAACCTTCTGGAGACTGCTCCAGATGCGGGCGATGGTGACATTGAACAGCTCGAATCTTTCTTCAATCATAATTTATCTCCTTGCATATACTGGCAATATAGCATATCGGGGAGTTGTCGTCAACGGGTTATATCAACATTAAAAATATTTAAAAATCGTTGAAAATAGATGTTGACAAATCAACATCATTGTGGTAATATCTGTGTATTGTACGAAAACGGAGGCATTATTTCAGCATGAAAAATCAGCTTACAGTCCTTAACACGCTCATTAACGCTGCCGCGCTACTTCTTGTTAGCGGGAGCGGAGCTTCGTGTCGGCTGCAACGGGCAACTTGATTCGTCGTAAAGGTTAACGACCATATCAACGGCTTGCAGTGAAGACACTGCAAGCCGTTTTTTACGCTCAGACAGCGCAGACAAAGGTCATCGGGTCATAAGACCACGACATAAAACAGTTAGGCCACAAAGTCGGTCGGAAGGAGGAAGGTTGAATAAATTCAACCTGAAAAATATTTTACGGGCTTAAAGCCCGTCTGCCGCTGAAGCGGCACCAATATTTTCGAGAAAGGAGAATTTATTCATCACATTAAAGTGATGAATAAATAATAGCAAAGCTATGAACAGTCGCGTAAAAGTATTCGACACCACGCTGCGTGACGGCGAACAGGCGCCGGGCTGCAGCATGACCATCCAGGAAAAAATCGAGGTTGCGAGGCGACTTGAATTACTCAAGGTCGACATCATTGAAGCAGGCTTTGCCGTTTCCTCTCCCGGAGACTTCGCATCCGTCGCCGAGGTGGCCGCGCATATTAAGGACTGCACAGTCGCGTCGCTGGCGCGATGCCACGAAAAGGACATCGACGCCGCCTATGGTGCGGTTAAAAAGGCTGTTTCACCGCGCATCCATGTTTTCATCGCGACATCGCCCGTTCACATGGCCTACAAGCTGAAAATGACGCCTGAGCAGGTTGTCGAACGGACGGAGAAGATGGTGCGCTACGCAAAATCGTTTTGCCCCGACATCGAGTTTTCCGCCGAGGACGCAACTCGCAGCGACCCGGAATTTTTAGCGCAGGTCGTGCGAACGGCGATTGAAAACGGAGCGAATGTCATCAACATTCCCGATACCGTGGGCTATACTACACCGTCCGAAATGCGCGCAATACTGGAGCGGCTTCGCGCAGACGTGCCGGAATGCGAGGGCATCGAGCTTTCTGTACACTGCCACAACGATTTGGGAATGGCCACGGCAAACAGCCTGGCGGGAATCCTCGGCGGTGCGCGTCAGGTGGAATGCACCGTCAACGGCTTGGGCGAGCGCGCCGGAAACGCGCCGATGGAGGAGGTCGTCATGGCGCTCAAGACGCGTCCCGACATCTTCGGCGTCGACACGCGTATTGATACCACACAGATTTACAGGGCAAGCAAGGCCGTGTTCGGTGTTATCGGGCGGGCGGTGCCTATAAATAAGCCCATTGTCGGCACGAACGCATTCGCCCACGAAGCGGGCATACACCAGCATGGCGTTTTGGCCAACCGCAGCACCTACGAAATTATGACGCCGGAATCCATCGGCGTACCTTCAAACCAAATTGTTCTGGGCAAGCATTCAGGCAGACATGCCTTTGAGGAAAAGCTTACTTCAATGGGCTTTTCACTGACGTCGGAGGAGGTCGAGCGCTGCTTTACCGACTTTAAAAAGCTGTGTGACAAAAAGAAGGAGACGACCGATCGCGACATCGAGGCACTTGTATTTGATATGTCACCCGAGGAGACACAAAGCGTTTTCGCGCTCAAGAGCTTTTCGGTGCATACGGGCGATTCGGAGGCCGCTACGGCTGTTGTCTCGCTTGAGATAAACGGTGAAACACATAAGGATGTGGCAATCGGTAACGGTCCTGTCGACGCGGCCTACAAGGCTGTCGACAAGCTCATAAACCCGCCTGAATATATCTTTGAAAACTATGTCATCCAATCCGTTTCGGAGGGCAAGGACAGCCTCGGCGAGGTGATGACCACCCTGAGGTACGGCGACAGGACAATTTCGGGCAAGGGCGTCTCGACTGATATCATTGAGGCGAGCATTCTGTCTTACCTGCACACGCTCGACAAGCTGATGGCTTACCAAAAGGAAAGGGGAGAGGAAACGCCATGCGCATGACTATGACGCAGAAAATCATCACGGCGCACTGCGGCAGGGACGCTGTCGTGGCGGGCGATATGGTGCTGGCGGATGTCGACATAGTCTTAGCCAACGACATCACCGCTCCCGTGTCTATCCGGGAGTTTGAGAAGCACAGCTTCTCGAAGGTTTTTAACCGCGAAAAAATCGCGCTGGTGATGGACCATTTCGTGCCCTGCAAGGACATTAAGTCCGCAGAGCAGTGCGCCGAAGTACGGCGCTTCGCGCGCGGACAGGGGATTGCTCATTTTTACGACGCGGGCGAGATGGGCATCGAGCATGCGCTGCTCCCCGAAAAGGGCATTGTCGGCAGCGGCGACCTTGTCGTCGGCGCGGACTCACACACCTGCACCTACGGCGCGCTGGGCGCGTTTTCGACGGGCATGGGTTCCACTGACATCGCCTTCGCAATGGCGACGGGCAAAACGTGGCTCAAGGTGCCGTCCGGCATCCGCTTTATTTTAAAGAACAAGCCTGCCCGTTGGGTGAGCGGCAAGGACATTATCCTATATATAATCGGCAAAATCGGCGTCGACGGCGCGAATTATAAATCAATAGAATTCTGCGGCGACGGCGTTCAATACCTTTCAATGGACGAGCGGTTTACCATGGCGAACATGGCCATTGAAGCCGGCGCGAAAAACGGTATCTTTGAAACAGACGAACAAACCGAAGGTTATGAAAGCGTGCGCGGGAAGCAAACGGTGCATTGCAAAATCGACGACGGCGCTAAGTATGAGGCGGCCTATGAAATCGACCTGTCGGAACTGCGCCCTGTTGTGTCGAAGCCGCATTCGCCGGACAACACCTGTTTCGTCGACGAACTCGTCGATGTGCCGGTGGATCAGGTTGTCATCGGCTCGTGTACAAACGGACGGCTGGAGGATATAGAAATCGCGGCGGAGATACTTCGTGGCAAGCATGTCCATGCGGACTGCCGTACGATAGTGATACCGGCGACACAGCAGATTTATCTCGACGCCGTTAAATCCGGAGCAGTCGAGGCGCTTATTGAAGCGGGGTGTGTTGTCTCAACGCCCACCTGCGGCCCGTGCTTGGGCGGTCATATGGGCATCCTCGCGAAGGGCGAACGCGCCGTCTCGACGACGAACAGGAACTTTGTCGGGCGTATGGGGCATCCCGAAAGCGAGGTTTATTTAGCAAGCCCTGCGGTTGCGGCGGCTTCGGCTATAACGGGCAGAATCGTTTCACCCGATTCAATAGGAGGCGCACAAGCATGAACGCACAAGGCTATGTTTTAAAATACGGCGATAATGTCGACACCGACGCAATCATACCCGCCCGATACCTGAACACAGCGGACGAACACGAGCTCGCGCGCCACTGCATGGAGGACATCGACCCCGATTTTGCTTCCAAGCTACGGGGCGGCGATATCATTGTCGCTGGCGACAACTTCGGCTGCGGTTCGTCACGCGAACACGCTCCCATAGCCATAAAGGCCGCCGGTGTCTCCTGTGTTATAGCTTCAAGCTTCGCCCGCATTTTTTACCGCAACGCCGTCAACATTGGGTTGCCGATTCTTGAGTGTCCCGAGGCTGGGGAGGACTTTGAGGAGGGCGACGAAATCGGTATAGACTTTAACACAGGGACAATCAGAAACATTACAAAAGGTAAAACGTATCAGGCGACGCCGTTTCCCGACTTTATTCAGGACATCATAAACGAAGGCGGGCTGATGAATATGGCAAAGAAGCTCAAGGACGGTGATAAAATATGACTTATCGTATCGCACTCATCAAGGGCGACGGAATAGGACCGGAGGTCATTGACGCGGCGGTCGCCGTTATGGACAAAACGGCGGCACTTTTCGGACACACATTTATCTATGAGGAAGTATTGGCCGGAGGCTGTGCCATTGACACGTTCGGCGAACCGTTGCCGAAAGCCGGCGTCGATGTCTGCAAACGCTGTGACGCCGTACTGCTTGGGGCGGTGGGCGGCACGAAGTGGGACACGCTGCCGGGGCATCTGCGACCCGAAAAGGCGATTTTAGGTTTGCGTGAACAGCTCGGCTTATACGCGAACCTGCGCCCCGCGACGCTCCACACGGCGCTCAAAGAAGCCTCACCGCTGCGTAAGGACATCGCCGACAAAGGGATTGACTTGGTATTCGTCCGCGAGCTGACGGGCGGTATCTACTTCGGCGAACACGGACGGACGGGGGACTGCGAGGAAACGGCGGCTTATGATACTGAAAAATATTCGCTTTATGAGCTTGAACGCATCGGTCGCAAAGCCTTTGAGCTGGCGCAAAAGCGGCGAAACAGCGTCGTCAGTGTCGACAAAGCGAATGTTCTTGAAAGCTCACGCCTCTGGCGCGAGACAATGCATCGACTGTCGCTGGAATACCCGCAGGTCGAGTACAGGGATATGCTCGTGGACAACGCAGCCATGCAGCTTGTTTCAAATCCCGCACAGTTCGACGTCATAGTAACAAGCAATTTGTTCGGCGACATTTTATCCGACGAAGCTGCGGCGCTGACAGGCTCCATCGGTCTGATTCCCTCCGCGTCCTTAGGTGACGGTACATTCGGGCTTTACGAGCCGATACACGGCTCCGCACCGGACATCGCGGGGCAGGGAAAGGCAAACCCGATAGCCGCCATCCTCTCGGCGGCGATGCTGTTGCGTCTTTCTCTTTCGCTTGCAAACGAGGCGGCACGGATTGAGAACGCGGTAGAAAAGGCGCTGCTGTCCGGTGCGCGAACACGGGACATGGCTGCGCCAACGGCGGAGACAGTGCTGTCGACGACGCAAATGACAGACGCAGTTTTATCGTTTATTTAAACGAAGTCACGCCCGCAAAGTTATAACAGGGTGTACAGATTTTACAAAATCCGGGATAGTAGCAAAAAATGCGGTAATAAATGTTGACAAGTCAACATGATGTTGATATAATAACAATACGAGGGTGAATCATGTTCGCCCGCATTACAGCAAGGAGCACTGTTATGTTTAACTTCTGCGTCAGTGCCATCATTATACTCGTAAGCATTATCGTACTTATCGATGATGCTTATAAGTGCTGCGCTGACGGGGTAGGATAAAGAGAGAATAACAACTCTTTAAAGGGCCTTCAGCTAAGCTGGAGGTCCTTAAAGTTTTTGAAGGGAGATGCAGACCATGAGGCTCACCGGCGCGCAAATACTCATCGAAACGCTCATTAAAAACGGGACTAAAACTGTTTTCGGTTATCCCGGCGGCGCGGTGCTCGACATCTACGACGAGCTTTACAGAAACACGCACAGAATAGAACACATCATATCCGCCCACGAGCAGGGCGCAGCGCACGCGGCGGACGGCTATGCGAGAATCACAGGCAGACCGGGCGTCGTCATCGCCACAAGCGGCCCGGGCGCTACCAACCTTGTGACGGGCATCGCGAACGCTTACCTCGACTCCGTCCCGATGGTTGCCGTTACGGGCAATGTGGCGGTGCCGCTTTTGGGTAAGGACAGCTTTCAGGAAGTGGACATTGTCGGCATCACACAGCCCGTAGTCAAGCACAACTTCGTCGTGCGTGATATCCGCGAGCTTGAAGCGGTCTTAAACGAGGCGTTTGTAATCGCTTCGAGCGGACGCAAGGGACCCGTTCTTGTCGACATTCCGAAGAGCGTCCAGCGGGCGACATGCGAATACAGAGGAGCGAAATACACGGCGCAGACCGAGTCGGAGAAGACATTCGACATCAATGACGCGCTTGAAGCCATTCAAAACTGTGAGAGACCCTATATCT
>CAZDWM010000013.1:12224-22733 GCA_964509145.1 uncultured Eubacteriales bacterium
GGCGCTGCGCGCCATAGCCGGGAGCAGGAGGCCCTATATCTACTGCGGCGGCGGTGTCTTGGCGTCGGGTGCGGAGGATGAGGTGTTGACGCTTTCAAAGCGTCTATCAGCACCTATTGCGCTGAGTATGATGGGGCTGACGGCCATCCCGCATTCCTACGAACTCAATTTAGGTATGTGCGGCATGCACGGCAAGTCGGCTGCGACCATCGCCCAGTCGAAGGCGGATTTGATGATAGCGGTCGGTGTCCGGTTCAGCGACCGGGCGACGGGCAATGTCGGGGAATACACCAAAAACTGCACCGTCGTGCACATCGACATTGACGAGGCGGAGCTGAGTAAAAACGTTCCGTCGTTCATAGAGCTTTGCGGCGACGCGAAGCGGATTTTACAGGCGCTGCTCGACGTGCTTCCCGAAAAGAGGAACGACGATTGGATTAAAACGGTTCTTGCCGACAAGGCACAAGACGACGCGGCGGCGGACGCGGAGCAATTCAGTCCGAAAAACATCATTGAGTGCGTCCACGGCTTTTGTGACGATAACACCGTCGTCGCGACGGATGTCGGACAGCACCAGATGTGGGTGATGCAGCACTACCCGTTTGAAAAACCCCGCACGCTGCTCACCTCGGGAGGCTTAGGTACTATGGGCTACGGCATGGGCGCCGCTATAGGCGGCTGTGTCGCAGGCGGGCGCAAACGCACCGTGCTGTTCACAGGCGACGGTAGCTTCGGCATGAACCTCAACGAGTTGGCCACCGCTGTTTCCCAAAGGCTCCCGCTTTTAATTATACTGTTCAACAACGGTGTGCTCGGTATGGTTCGGCAATGGCAGCAGATGTTTTACGACGCGCGGTTTTCCTCCACCACGCTTCAAAGAAAAACCGATTTCGTCGCCCTCGCGCGGGCGTTCGGGGCGGAGGGCTGCTGTGTCGGAACACTCGACGAGCTTCGAACCGCGTTGGAGCGCGGCATTCCGGACGAGGTTCCGTTTTTACTGGAATGCCGCGTTGACATGGACGAAATGGTATTCCCGATGATTCCGCCGGGAGGCTCGGTGCGCGACATACGTTTTGGATAATCAGAGAAGGAGGCAACGAAAATGAGCGAAAGATTTACAGTCGGGTTAATCGTAACAAACCGTCACGGCGTACTCAACCGCATTGCCGGAATGTACGGCAAACGCGGCTACAACATCGACAGCCTGACAGTCGGCGAAACGGAGGATCCGCGCATTTCAAGGATGACGATTGTCTCAACCGGCGACAGCTATACCCGCACGCAGGTGGTGCGCCAGCTCAACAAGTTATATGACGTCAAGCTGGCAGTCTTGCTTGAGGACGACGCGTCTGTTTCGGTTGAGCATCTGCTCATTAAAATCAAAACAAACGGCGGCGGCAACGGCGCCATCACGGCGCTGCTCAACGACTACGGTGGCAAGGTGATGGAGTTCGGCGACCACTTTATTATTGCTGACCTGACGGGTAAGCCCGAAAAGATACAGGAATTCATCGAAAAGTGCATTCCGTTCGGTATCCTTGAACTTTGCCGCTCCGGCGCTCTGGCACTGTCGACGGGCAAAAGCAATGTCTTGAGCATCAAAAATTTCGTCGACTGCGAAACGTTAAAAGCCGTCGAATAAACAATTTATAGCAAAGCATAATGTTTGGATAATAACGTCTAACATCTAATGTCTAAAATCTAAATTCTAAATTGGAGGTTATTAAAATGGCAATAATGTATTATGAAAAAGATTGTGACCTTTCTCTGCTTGAGGGCAAAACCGTGGCTGTTGTCGGCTACGGCAGCCAGGGGCACGCGCATGCCCAGAACCTGCGCGACAGCGGCGTGAATGTTATCATCGGTCTTTACGAAGGTTCGAAAAGCGCGGAGCAGGCCAAGGCGGACGGCTTCGCGGTCTACAACACCGATGAGGCTGTCAAAAAGGCCGATGTCGTGATGATGCTCGTCAACGACGAAAAGATGGCCGGTATCTACGCCGACAAGGTTGCGCCCAATCTTTCAAGCGGCATGACCCTTTGCTTCGCCCATGGCTTCAACATCCACTTTAAGCAGATTGTCCCGCCCGCGGATGTCAGTGTAATAATGATTGCCCCCAAGGGACCGGGGCATACTGTCCGCAGCCAGTATCAGGAGGGGAAAGGTGTGCCCGACCTTATTGCCGTTCATCAGGATTCAGACGGCAAGGCGCACGATATCGCGCTCGCTTACGCAATGGGCATCGGCGGCGCGCGCGCGGGCATCCTTGAAACCACGTTCAAGGAGGAGACCGAAACAGATCTGTTCGGCGAGCAGTGCGTCCTGTGCGGCGGAGTATCGGCATTGATGAAGGCCGGCTTCGAGACGCTCGTCAACGCGGGCTATCAACCGGAGAGCGCCTATTTCGAGTGCGTTCACGAGATGAAGCTCATCATCGACCTTGTCATCAAGGGCGGACTGTCGTTTATGCGCTATTCCATCAGCGATACGGCGGAATACGGCGACTACAGCGTCGGCGACCGCATAATCACCGAGGAAACGAAGAAGGAAATGCAAAAGGTACTCGGTGAAATTCAGGACGGTACCTTCGCCGCGAAATGGCTCGCCGAAAACAAGGCGGGACGCCCGGAATTCACGGCGCGGCGGCAGAAGGAATCGGAGCTGCTTGTCGAGAAGGTCGGCGCGGATTTAAGAGCTAAGATGAGCTGGCAAGTTGAAAGATAAATCTTTCAACCTAAAAGTTTTGACCTTTCGCGCCATACAGGACAGCGCGAATCGGCTTCGCCGACCGGTCAAAACTTCCGGATTCTGTGAAAGGGATGAGAACACTTATGACGAACAGATTAAACCTTGACGACGTTTCAAGCGCTCCGAAAAGGTCGCTGATGAACGCTATGGGTTATACGGCCGACCAGATGCGCCGTCCGCTTATCGGCATCGTCGGCGCGTTCAACGAGGTTGTGCCGGGGCATATTCACTTACAGACGATATCACGCGCCGTCAAGGACGGTGTACTGACGGCCGGCGGCACACCAATGGAGTTTAACACCATAGGCGTGTGCGACGGTTTGGCGATGGGGCACGCGGGGATGAAGTATTCCCTGCCGTCGCGCGAGCTCATCGCCGACAGCATTGAGTGCATGGTGACGGCGCACAGCTTTGACGCGCTTGTTTTTATCCCGAACTGCGACAAGATTGTGCCGGGTATGCTGATGGCCGCCGCGAGGCTCAACCTGCCGTGCGTGTTTGTTTCCGGCGGGCCGATGCTCTCCATCGACGGTAGCGACCTCAACACCGTTTTTGAGGCGGTGGGCGCCTACCATGCCGGAAAAACGGACGAGGCTGCGCTGTATGAGCTTGAGGAACGTGCCTGTCCCGGCTGCGGCTCCTGCTCGGGCATGTTTACGGCCAATTCCATGAACTGTCTGTGCGAAGCGCTGGGCATCGCGCTGCCCGGCAACGGCAGCATTCCCGCCGTCTACGCACACCGTCTGCGCTTAGCGAAGCTGGCGGGCGAAACGGTGATGAAAGCGCTCGAAAACAACTTAAGACCGTCCGACATCCTTACGGAAAAATCGCTTAAAAACGCCCTGACTGCGGACATGGCGCTGGGTTGCTCCACTAACTCGGTGCTTCACCTCTTTGCGCTCGCGCACGAACTGGGGATTGATATCGGGCTTGACACAGTCAATGCCGTCAGTGAAAAAACGCCGAATCTTTGCCGCCTTGCTCCGGCGGGCGCGCACCATATGCAGGATTTGTTCATGGCGGGGGGTGTTTACGCGGTGATGCATGAGCTGACAAAGGGAGGACTTCTCGCGGAGGACGCGCTGATGGTTACAGGGCTAACGCTCGGCGAGGCCGTCAGGGACTGCGTAACCAAGGATATATATGTTATCCGTCCGTTTGAGAACCCTTACGCCAAATCAGGCGGATTAGCCGTTTTGTTTGGCAACCTTGCCCCGAACGGCGGTGTTGTCAAGCGCAGCGCCGTAAAGGAATCGATGCAACGCTTCACGGGTAACGCGAAGGTGTTTGACGGCGAGGAACCGGCGATTGCCGCCATCTATGGCGGTAAAATTGTCGCGGGCGATGTCGTCGTTATACGCTACGAGGGACCCGCCGGAGGACCGGGTATGCGCGAAATGCTGTCCCCAACCTCCGCTATCGCCGGCATGGGGCTCGACGAGTGTGTCGCCTTAATCACCGACGGACGGTTTTCCGGCGCGACACGCGGCGCGGCCATCGGCCACGTCTCGCCCGAAGCGGCGGCGGGCGGCACCATCGCCTATGTCGAGAACGGCGACCGCATTCAAATTGATATCCCGTCCCATTCCCTGACGCTGCTTGTTGACGATGCCGAGCTTGAACGCCGTAAAAAAGCGTTTGCGGGTTGGCAGGGCAGAGCGTTAGGCGGCTACCTCAAACGGTATATGGCGAGAGTATCGTCCGCGGATAAGGGCGCGGTTATTGAGTGAAAATTCATTATATATAAAATCAGTGGGAGATATATATGCTAACACTTGACAAGGTACGGCTTGCGGAGAGTACGCTTTTAGGCGTGGCGCGCAAGACCGACATGATTCTTTCATCCGGCGTTGCCAAGGGCTGTGAGCTGTGGCTCAAGACGGAAAACCTCCAGCGGACGGGCTCGTTCAAGCTGCGCGGGGCTTATTTCAAGATGTCGCAGTTTACGCAGGCTGAAAAAAGGAGCGGCGTCGTCGCCTGCTCGGCGGGAAACCACGCGCAGGGCGTCGCGCTCGCCGCGCAGCAGTTCGGCATCAAGGCGACTATTTTCCTGCCCGGTGCCGCGCCCATCTCGAAAATCGAGGCGACGCGGCAGTACGGCGCGGATATCCGCCTGTCGGACGGCGTTTACGACGACGCCTACGCCGAGGCGCGCGCCTTTGCCGATGAGACGGGCGGTGTTTTCCTCCACCCGTTTGACGATGAGGAGGTTATCGCCGGTCAGGCGACGGTGGGGCTTGAGGTACTTAAGCAGCTGCCGGACATCGATGTCGTGGTCGTGCCCGTTGGCGGCGGCGGACTGCTTTCCGGCATCGCCTACGCTGTCAAGTCAATCAAGCCGTCCTGCCGCGTTTACGGTGTACAAGCGGCAGGCGCGGACAGCATGTGCCGCTCCTTCCGCGACAAGGAACGCAGATGTGCGACATCGGCGTCGACCTTTGCCGACGGTATTTCCGTTAAGGTACCGGGACAGCTTACCTACGACCTTTGCTCAACCTACGCGGACGATATCGTCACGGTGTCCGACGACGAAATTGCGACAGCTATTCTGACCCTCATGGAGCGACAGAAGCTTGTCGCCGAGGGTGCGGGAGCCGTCTCCGTGGCGGCGGTGATGTTCGGCAAACTGCCGCTTATAAAGGGTGACAAGGTCTGTGCTGTCGTCTCCGGCGGCAACATCGACGTCAACATCCTATCGCGCGTCATCAACCGCGGTTTATTAACATCGGGCAGGCTGACGAACCTGACCATCAAGCTCATCGACAAGCCCGGCCAGCTCAAGACCGTTTCGGCGCTCATCGCCGACGCGGGGGCAAACGTCATCCGCGTCCAGTATACCCCGGGCGGGGAAAATATGGACATTAACGGCTGCTTTTTAAAAATCTCCATGGAAACAAAAGATCACGAGCATCTTAAACGCATTAAAAGCGTACTCAAGGACAACGGTTTTTTGCTGTGCGACTATTATTGAGAAAAGAGGAGTCAGACTATGACAACCGTTTTTTCACCCCACGCGCCCGCGCCGGTCGGTCCGTATTCACAGGCCAAGGATGCCGGAGACTTTGTGTTCTGCTCGGGGCAGATTGCCATCGACCCGGCGACCGGAGAGCTTTCGGGAGATGTTTTAACGCAGACGGAGCAGGTTTGCCGCAACATCGAATGCGTCCTAAAGGCGGCGGGGCTGTCGTTTGACGATGTCGTCAAGACGACCTGCTATCTCACCGAGAGCGGCGATTTTGTGCCGTTCAACGGCGTCTACGCGAAGTATTTTACGTCAGAACCGGCGCGCGCTTGCGTGTTTGTATCGTCACTCCCGAAAAACGCGCTTGTCGAGATTGAGGCGACGGCGTACAGACCTGTTAAAACCATGAATATTTAAATTCAATCGTTTTTTGCATTTTTCAGTGAATTATTAAACGTCTTCTATTGCCGTCCAAAGGGGACACGCTTTTTCATCGGCGTATCTCTTTTTAAGCCGGGGTTTTACGCAATGTCCATATTGTAACGCCCTGTAGTTGCCTCTGGCATATTTAATATAGTGTAATCTGAAATTTTTGCAGTTTTTACAGCTTTTATTTTCCATATTATTACCCCACCTTATAAAAAGACACCAAATGGTGTCTATTTTATGAATTATACACCGATTGGTGTATAATGTCAATAAAATTATGTGATTATGGAGGAATACTATGTTGTACAAGCGGATTAGAGAATTGAGAGAAGATGCCGATTTAAGCCAGAGGCAAATAGCAGAAATTATGAATATGCATAAGACCACATACAGTAGGTACGAAACAGGCGAAAGAGAAATTCCGTTTAACATTGCAATATTGATTGCAAAGCATTACGACGTTAGTCTTGATTACTTAGCAGGATTGACCAATAAGAGACAGATAAAAATGATAGGCAAGTAAGCTTTTTGATACATAGTAGCCATAAAGTATCTCGCCGTAGAAAAATAGGCAGATATCTGATTTTACAAACAAAAGCCTCCCATCGCGATTTTGCGGCGGGAGGTATTATTTGTTATCAGACAGAAATAATAAACTATGTTTACAGCAGCTCGTCACGTAGCGCTTCCACGCTTTCCGCGATGACATCGGCACCGGCTTCTAAAAGCTCCGCGCGGTTCCCGTAACCGTACAGCACGCCGATGCAGGGCAGACCGTTTTTCTTCGCCCCCAGCACGTCGTGGCTTCTGTCGCCGACCATAACGGTGCGGATACTGTCGTTTATACCGCGGCTTTCAAGCGCGTAGGCGATGACCTCTGCCTTATCGGTTCGTGTCTCGTCCATTGTGCTGCCGGCGATTTTTTCAAAATACCCGTCGAGCCCGAAATGCTCCAGAATCTGTACGGAATAGGGCTCCGGCTTGGAAGTAGCGACAATGAGCCGTTTGCCCGCGCGCTTTAACGCTTCAAGCGTTTCGGGTATCTGCGGATAGACCGCGTTTTCAAACAGGCCGCGCACGGAGAAATATTCGCGGTAATACTTGACCGCCAGCAACGCCTCATCGCGGGAAAAGCCGTAAAATTCCATGAACGACCCGACAAGCGGCGGACCTATGAAGCGGTATAACGACGGACGGTCGGGTACCGCGATATTAAAATTTTCAAGCGCGTAAGCGACGGAATTCGTAATACCCTCGCCTGGGTCAGTCAGTGTCCCGTCGAGGTCGAACAGAATGACTTCATATTTCAATGTTAAGCCTCCATACGCGATTTATTATTCAAATTGTACCGCATAAGCCGACAGGATTCAAGCAAAACATGGCTGAACTCTATATATGGTATATAATTACAAATGTTTAGGCAATTTGTACGAATTGATGACGCGTGTTTTAGGCGTTTCGTAGGCTTTTTACACTTGATTTTTCAGCCCGAATCATATACAATATTGTCATATATTGCATAGAAAGAGGGCACGCGGTCGATGGAGGTTCTTGAACGCAGAATCCTTGAGGACGGAATCGTGGCCGACGGCGACATCCTCAAGGTGGACTCCTTCCTAAATCACCAGATTGATGTTTCGCTCATGCAGGAGATAGGCAAGGAGTTTTACAGGCTCTATAAGGACTGCGGCGTCAACAAAATTTTAACCATCGAAAGCTCCGGCATCGGCGTCTCGTGCGTCGCGGCGCAATACTTCAATGTGCCGGTTGTGTTCGCTAAAAAAATCAAAACCGTCAACATCGCCGGAGATGTATATTCTTCACGCGGCTATTCCTACACACATCAGACGAACTACGACATCGTCGTTTCCAAAAGGTTTTTGGGTACGTCCGACAAGGTGCTTATTATCGACGACTTTTTAGCGAAGGGCAGTGCGCTGCATGTGCTTATAGATATCTGCTGTCAGGCGGGCGCGGAGGTAATCGGGGCGGGCGTTGTGATTGAAAAGGCATATCAAGGCGGCGGCGACGACCTACGCGGCAGGGGCTACCGCGTGGAGTCCTTAGCGTCCATTGAGGTCATGAGCGTGGCGGACGGTATACGCTTCCGCCGATGATTGAAGGACACAGCACACCGTGTCACTAATACTGATTTTTGCGGGGCAAACCCGGAAAATACAATTTATTTTTGGAGGTAAAAATATGACAAAGAAAATCCTTGCGATGCTTCTTGTGTTTGCGATGGCCGTTTGCATGGCTTCCTGCGCCAAGGACGGCGACACTGGCACAAAAACCACAACAAAGGCTTCCGACGAGAGCGAAACACTCCCGCTTGCCGAAAGCGGTGTTGTATCAACAATAGCGTCCGACCTTCAGCTGACGGGCGACCCCGCCGCTGTTAAAATCGGTGTTATCCTGCTCCACGACGAAAATGTGGGCTATGACGCTGCCCACATGCAGGGCGTAAAAACCGCTGCTAAAAATCTCGGTATTGCCGACAGCCAAATCTTTTGGAAATACAACATCGGCGAGGATCAGGCCTGTTACGACGCGGCTGTAGATCTTATCGAGCAGGGCTGCACTTATATCTTTTCCGACAGCTACGGTCACCAGACCTATATGCTGGAGGCAGCTAAGAAGTATCCCAACGTCAACTTTGTTTCCATGACGGGCGATACCGCCGCAACCAGTGGTCTTGCTAATTTCTCAAACGCCTTCACAAACGTTTATGAGTCCCGCTATGTGGCGGGTGTCGTTGCCGGTATGAAGGTTGCCGAGCTTGCCGCCGCCAACGCGCTGTCAGCCGCTAACTACGACGCGGACGGAAATGTGCGAATCGGTTATGTCGGCGCGTTCCCGTATGCCGAGGTTGTTTCGGGCTACACCGCTTTCTATCTTGGAATCAAGAGCATCTATGACAAGGTCGTTATGGAGGTTGTCTATACAAACTCTTGGGCCGACCTCACCGCAGAAGGCACCGCAGCAGAGTCGCTTATCGCGGACGGCTGTGTCATCATCGGTCAGCACGCCGACACCACCGGCGCACCCGCCGCGATTGAAGCTGCCCACAAGGCAGGAAAAACGGTATTCTCCGTCGGATATAATATTTCCATGCTCAGCGCAGCGCCCGACGTCGCGCTGACCTCCGCTTCAAACAACTGGGGAGTTTACTATGAGTACGCTTTAAAGTGTGCCGTCAACGGCGAAAAGATTGCTGCAAACTGGGCTGCCGGTTACGCCAAGGGCGCGGTTGCTGTCACCGAGCTGGGCACCGCCTGCGCCGCGGGTACGGCCGACAAGGTAGCGGAAGTTGAAACAGCGATTTCGGACGGTACGCTTAAGGTGTTCGACACCTCGAAGTTTACGGTTGGCGGCAAGACCATAACATCAGCCTTTGCCACAGACACGGACGGCGACTATACCCCCGACAAGAACAATGTCGTTGACGAGGGCTATTTCCATGAGTCCTATGTACAGAGCGCACCCTGCTTCGGTTTAAGAATCGACGGCATCACAGAAAAGGCATAACAGTCTTATAATCACGCGTTTCTTAATTGATTTTTCCTCAAAAGGGGAAGCCGCGCCCCCGCGGCTTCCCTTATCAGTTTTGTCTCAAGGGAAGGATGAAGGATTTGGACAACTCAGCCGCAGTGGTTTTAAAGGACATCACTAAAACCTTCGGGTCGGTTATCGCAAACCACAAGGTTTCCATGGAAATCCGAAAGAGCGAGATTCTCTCGCTGCTCGGCGAGAACGGCAGCGGAAAAACCACGCTGATGAATATGCTTTCCGGCATCTACTACCCCGACGCGGGTCAGATTTTTGTCAACGGAAAGCAGGTGTTCATCCATTCCCCGAAAGATGCCTATGATTTAAAAATCGGCATGATTCACCAGCATTTCAAGCTGGTCGACATCTTCACCGCCGCAGAAAACATCGTGTTAGGTCTGCGCGAAAGCGGAGGGCTCGACCGCGGAGCGGTAGCCGCACGCGTGCGCGAAATCTGCGAGCGATACGGTTTTGATGTAGACCCGGAGCAAAAGGTCTACGCAATGTCCGTTTCCCAGAAGCAGACGCTTGAAATTGTCAAGACGCTTTACCGCGGCGCCGACATCCTAATTCTCGACGAGCCCACAGCGGTTCTCACGCCGCAGGAGACGGCAAAGCTTTTCAGTGTTATACGCAACATGAAGGACGACGGCAAATCGGTCGTCATCATCACCCACAAACTTCACGAGGTGCTCGAGATTTCCGACCGTGTGGCAATCTTGCGCAAGGGTGAATACATCGGCAGCGTGCCGACAAGCGAGACCACCGAGCTGTCGCTCACCGAGATGATGGTGGGGCAGAAGGTGTCGCTTGACATCGAC
>CAZDWM010000014.1:0-3215 GCA_964509145.1 uncultured Eubacteriales bacterium
TCGCCTCCCTCATTGAGGGAGGTGGCTCCGCGCCCCGCGCGGAGACGGAGGGAGTATACCCCACTATTTACTAGCTTACTTGCATTGGGTATGCAGGTTAATTGTACGGTTTTTACAGCGCAATCGAGGTCTTGCCGGAAATCAGCGCGGGCAGGTCGCGCAGCAGCAGCCACAGCAGGTGGAACATATTGCCGAGGTAATGGTAAACGAAGCTGAACGGGTTGAAGCGGTTCGGCGTGAGGCTTTCTGCTTTGCACGCGCCGGTGTTTATTGTGTACGCGAGCGTGACAAGCTGTGCGGTGTGATCCGAAATGCCGTTTCCCTGTGCGTCCTTAATCCATCTCAGCTCGTGGGAAACGGTGCCAAATGTTACGGCGTCGCTCCCGCGGTAAAACATCTTTTCGCCGGAGTCGTAATTACCCCACTGCTCGCCGCCGTACTGGCTGTAATACCGCGCGAAAATATCGGCGGCGGTAAAATTGTAATTGCCGTCGAAGCACGCTTCAAGCCACGCCTCTTTAAAGCCGCCGTCATTGCAGAAAAGCTGACGCATATAAACGCCCGCGCCGGGGCGCGTCTTGTCGGAGCCGCTGAAAACCGTGTCTTCCATCGTGAAGAAGGTATT
Source organism: uncultured Eubacteriales bacterium (assembly GCA_964509145.1). GTDB lineage: Bacteria > Bacillota > Clostridia > Oscillospirales > Acutalibacteraceae > UBA1425. Next base: position 626 of record CAZDWM010000014.1, read on the forward strand.
GAAGTCGCCCGTGATGATAACGGCATGATTGTTGCCGCGTGACTGTATGAGGTCGTAAAGCTGCTTGAACTCGCAGAACTTCGCGTCCATCGAGCCGTCGTCCTCGTCGGCGTCGGCGTGGAGGTTATAAATGTCGACATAAGCGCCGGGGGCAAGCTCAAATGTCGCGTAAACGATGCCCTTGGGCGTAAGCTCGTCGCTGCCGCGGTTGAAAACACCGCACCGGACTTCCCACGGCGCGCGCCCCGCGTCGTAAAGCTCGCGGCGCGAAAAAATATTCAGCCCCGAGCCCATGCCCATGCCGCCGTCCCAGCAGGTGGCATAGTCGGCGTCAAGCGCATCGGTGAGCGTGAAATGATAGTCGAAATCCTCCTGCACGCACATCACGTCATAGTCGAAATCCTTAAAATACCGCCCGATTTCCCGCGTCGTGTACTTTGTATCGGGCTTGTCCGGCAGGATAAAGGACGGCAGCGTCAACCCCGCCACATTGTAGTTGACGATTTTAAGCGTGCCGTCCGTTTCTCCCTCCGCAGAGGCTGAAAGCATCAGACAGCCGGACAGAAGCGCGGCGGCGAGGAGGATGGTGACAAACTTTTTCACATCTAAAACTCCTTTGATGAAGATAGGGGTATCATGACAAACAATATTGAAATGGGGAAATATTTGACACCTATTTATCCTTGACTATATTATAAAATGTCATTTACGACCATACAACAAGATACGACAAATAATTTTATTTTGCACTGGACAAAGTTTGATTTTCGCAGTATTATCTTATTAAATAACAAAAAGCTGGGGGATGCCTAAAATGGATAAGCGGTATCAAGTGTTTGTAAGTTCTACTTATGAAGATTTACAAGAAGAGCGTAAAGAAGTTATGCAAGCACTGCTAGAACTTGACTGTATACCCGCGGGCATGGAACTGTTTCCTGCATCAAATGACGATCAATGGACACTTATAAGAAGGGTTATTGATGATAGTGATTATTATATTGTAATTGTAGGGGGACGATATGGGTCAACTAATACGGATGGTATAAGCTATACCGAAATGGAATATAGGTATGCATTAGAAACGGGAAAGCCTATCATGGGTTTTTTACATAAAAATCCACAGGAAATAAAATCAGGTTTTACGGAAACAACAGACGATGGAAAGAAAAAGCTTGATTCATTTATTGGTCTGGTAAAGAAAAAAGTAGTTAAGTGTTGGACAAACCCCAATGATTTGGGCAGTGTTGTATCAAGAAGTATGATTAACTTAATTAAGCAGGTACCATCAATCGGGTGGGTTAAAGCTGATAAAGCAATTGACGATAGTTCTGCAAAGGAAATATTACGACTTCAAAAAGAAAACGAGATATTACGGGAACAAATAGAACAAACTACGACTATGGCTCCAAAAGGATCTGAAACGCTATCCCAAGGCACTGACGAAGTACAAATAAAAATTCGAATTGACGCAACATTATCAACGAAGCCATATGACGATATAGTGATATCGGAAACATTATCAACCACATGGAATAATTTGTTTTCTACAATCGCCCCACATTTAACAAATGAAGCGCTTGAGTCAAAAATGGAATCGCTTATTACAGAAATGTTGATAAGAAATAACCGAGAAATAATTCTAGAGATTGTTAATGATGGCACCTATTCAGATGTTGACATTGACACATGCAGAATTGCAGATCATGACTTCCAAACTATCAAGGTCCAATTAAAAGCTCTAGGTCTAATTAAGCAAAGTAACAAAAGCAGAAGCGTTAAAAACGCTGGCAACTATTGGACATTAACGGATTATGGGGACTATATGATGACACAATTGATAGCAATTAAAAAAGACTTGCCAAATTTTCTGGGAATTATTCAGAAAAAGCAATTACATAATAACCTTTGAATTTACAGCTTCTTCAAATAATTCCCCTCAATTTTAACGCCCTCGTTGACGATGATGAACGCCCGCTCGTCGTATTTTCTCACAATCTGCCTTAACTGGTGGATTTCGTATTTTGATATGAGGATGTAATACATATTCGAGGGGTTACCAGTGTAGACGCCTGTGGCGTCGAGCGACGTTATGCCGCGCCCCATCGTTTCCATGATTTCCTTCAGCATTCCGTCGGCGTTGACGGCGCTGATGATTTTTACCTCGACGTCGATGTTCTGCGTGTGCATCTTATCGATGGCGAACGAGCAGACAGCCGCGTTGATTACGGAGTAAATCACCGTTGGCACACTGAACAGCAGCAGACAAAACGCGTACAGCACGAGATTCACCGCCAGGGTGATTTTTCCGACGCTGTACGCTTTTTTTCGGTTGAGCACAAGAAGACCGATGACGTCCATACCGCCCGCCGAGCTGCTCATCTTTAACGTGATGCCGCTGCCCACACCCGAAACGATGCCGCCGATGATGCATGACGCTATAATGTCGTCGCCGAGAATCGGCTTCGCGGGCACGGGGACGAGCGACAGAAAAATTGTGATGGTCGTCGCGCATAAAAGCGAACGGTAAAAAAACGGCCTGCCCATGCTGCGAAAAGCGAGGATGAACAGCGGGACGTTGACGGCGTAATAG
>CAZDWM010000014.1:3225-20925 GCA_964509145.1 uncultured Eubacteriales bacterium
GATGCCCGTGAAGTCGAGGTTATTCACCGACGCGACGTGGAGATAGTCGACAAGCACCGTGCGCGCAAGCTGGCACAGACCGACGATGCCGCCGTTGAAAAGCCCGAGCGGGACAATAAAAAGGTTGGTGCCAAGCGCGTATATAAGCGTGCCGCCCACCGCCGCCAAAACGGTTGCCGCCGTTTTTAAGTTTTGTTTTGACATGTCGGTTGTCATGCGTTTCCTCTCGTTTTCGGGTTTATTTTCGCTCCGTGACGGCGTAAAACATTGTGGGCGATGTTTCCGTTTGGGTTTTGCTCAATGCGAGCGGGTTTACTAATGATGGGGTAATAATGCCCTGCGTCTCCGTGAGGGGTGCGGAAACACATTACTTAAAGAGCGATGTCATTAACTGAGGACATAATCGTAGGGGCGACCCTTGCGGTCGCCCGGAACCGGGAGAAAGAAGCAGCTTACGGGCGACCGCAAGGGTCGCCCCTACGCCGTGCGTCTGAAATCTACATATGGACTAAGCGCTGTATCATGATTATTTTGTCAGCTTAAAAACCGCTTCATTGAATTCATCGACTAGCCGTTCGGCGTCCGCCCGCTTGCAGTGCGTTCTTAAAAAAATGTTGAACGTTCCGTCCTCGCCGGACGCGTGTTTGACCATGTCACACATTGAAACGGGGAACTCGCCGAAGTAGCACATTCCGTTTTCGCGAAGCGCCTTTAATACCGTTTCGCAGTCGTGCTTTTCGGGGTTGCCGAGGTTAAGCCCGACGGAACCCTGTGTTTTGAGACAGGTCTCAAACAACGCGGGGTTTTCGCCGCAATAGTGCATATAGCCGCCGCCGAAGCGGGCAAGAAGCATTTCGTTATAGCGCACCGAAAAACGCCGGATGTGCTCGCCGCCGATGATTGTCGAGGTGTCGTCGCTGACCTTTAGAGGTTTTTCGGCTGGCAGCACAAGCCCGTTATAATGGCAAACATGGTCGGTTGGCTTGATGATTTCAAGGTTCTTTTCCATGCCGAACGTGTCGAGCTCGACAGCGAGCGCCATCAGGTGATCCGCGAAATCCGGGTCGTCGTACAACTCGTAAAAGAAATCGTCGCCCTCAAGCAGATGCGCGATATCCAGCGGTCCCTGCAAATCCATGGGGAACAACTCAATGCCTGTTCCCTCAAGAATTTCGGACATGTACTCCATCTGCTCTAAGCCGCGCGCCATCTCGTCGGACAGTGTGATGTCGTTTGCCGTCATCGCGGCAAGCGTGTCGTGCGTCAGGTGCCGTGTGAGCCACGGCATTTTGTCGGGATAATAAGTCTGTTCAAGCCCGCCGAGCATCGAGCAGAAAGCGCCGCAGCCGACGTTGGCTCTCATGCTCGGAACAGCGTCGCCCGGCGCGAGCGCTGTTTTGAGCGCGTCGCGCAGACCGTTGACGAACATTTTATAAGGGTCAAAATGGATTCCCTCGTTGTCGTAAACCGGCAGCCGATCCGCTTCGGGGACGTCGTCGACGGAAAGGAGCAGTGAGCAGACGCCGCGCCCGCCCCGCCACTGGGCAAGCTGCCTGTCAATCCGGTCGCGGTAGTCGCCGCGTTCGCGGAGCATCGGCAAAAGCTCGCTTTCTATGTAGCGCATGTCGTCCGTTTTCATAAGTTTTCACCCGGCTTTTTGATATAGTTGATTACGAAAACACCGCCGAGCTGTTCAGCGGTTTCCCGTTTTGCCGTTCTTTCGGCAGGTTCACATCTTACTGCGCCGCGTAGAAGTAAATGCACGCCTTGGGCGCGGTCTGCACCGTCAGGTCTATTCCGTTCATCAGTTCCGCGCCGGTATAGATGACGGGTGCCGACTGATTGTCGTAATCCGTCAGCGTGTATTCGACATTCGGGGAAAGCCCCTGCATTTTGAGCGTAAACACATTGCCGGACACCTCGGCGCGCTTGTAGACATACACCGCGCCGCCGATTTCACCGCCGAACTGCATGGCAAGCCATTTGTCGGTGTCGTAATTCTGCTGTGTCAGCGGATAATAGTTTTCAAACCAGTACGGATAAAGCGCCGAATGGAGGGAACGGAACGCGTTGAACGCTCCGATACCTGAAACGCTGAACACCGCGACATCGTTTAACGGCGTAAGCCAGCTGCGCATTTCGTATTCGCTGCTCCAGCGCAGGTAAAGCCCGTTGTCGGGATACCACAGCGAAATGCCGTAGGATTGGTTTTGCATCTCCTCGCTCGTTCCGCCGTAGTCGGAGCGGTGGAGCGCGACGGAGCGCCGCGCCGTTTCGGGGTCGAGCCTGCGCCCGCCGGACGAGCAGTTGTCTATCATCAGCCCCTCGTTGTGCGTGAGCAGATAGTCCCAGTAGTCGTAAAGATTTGTGATGTGGTGGTTTTCGGTGATGCCCGTGCGGTTGTCGTACAGCTTTTTGTCGGTGCAGCGCCAGAATTCGAGCGGATCAATGTTGAAGTCCTGCCTATAAATGTCGACGCCGATACCCTTGACGGAGGCGTCTATATAGCTGCAAAGATACGCAAGCGCGTGCTTGTCGCCGAGATTCCACAGCCAGCTGCCGATATCGGCGTCATCGTCGCGAAGCCATTTGTCCCTGCCGATAAGCCACCCGTTTTGTTTGCCGACGGTGAAAAGCTCGCTGTTGACGCAAACGCGTTCCGGCTCATACCAGAGAAGCAGCTTGAGATTGTTTCGGTTGGCAAAGTCGCCAAGCTCCGATATCCCGTTGGGGTACTTTTCGGGGTCGGACGCGGACGCGCTCCAGCTTCCGACGGAATTGTGCCAGTCGCCGTTGACGAGCGGGTACCACGCCGCGTCAACCCACAGGGCGTTGAAGTCCGCGCCGCCGTCTATGAGCGACTGCGTGAGCGGCATGTTCGAGGTGTACTTCTGCTCGTTGGCGTAGCAGAAGAACGCGGTTTCGTCCGTTACATCGGGACTGATGATGCCAAGCCAGCTGCGAAGCTGGTTGAAGCCCTTGAGCGGACTGTCGCCGTCATAAAAGCCCACGGCGACAAGCGGCGACCTTATTTCCTCGCCCGGGAGCAGATACGCGTTAAGAAATTCCTGCTTGACGAAAACTCGAAGCGCCCCGCTCTCTTGCTTGAACCGCGTTTCCCATTGACCCGTCCAACCGACGCCCAGCACGAAGCCGTCGCCGCTGCCGCAGACGTTGAAATAGGGCATATAACCGTCGCTTGAGCGACCGTCGGTGTTTGTGAAACGCTTTTCAATATTGCCGAACGCCGACGGGTCAAGCGTTTTCAACGTATAATCGTCCGCCGAGTTGCTGCTCCCGGCGGTGTAACAGACCTTCGCGCCGGATATCTCAAAACTGTTGTCGAGCGCATAAAAATCGCTGATGCGCGGCGAGTTACCGGACGCCGTATTTTTAAGGCAAACAGTCCATTCACAGACGGCCTGACCCTCGTAAATCGTCGCCTTGATTGTCGCGCACAGACTCAGCGCGGCGTTTGTTAATGTGACAAACGTAGTCTTGCCGCCGTCTTCGTACTCGCCCTCGGCGCTCTCCTCCCCGACGGAGGAAGACCATTGACTAAGTGTGCCGCGCAGGGTTTTATTGCCCATCCTGAAATCAAACGCCGGCGCATGTCCGTTTTCGACGGCGTGCAGCACATTTTCGTCAAACCAATGACGGCAGCGCGTCTTTTCCTGTTCGGATATATTGACTTCGTCCGCCGAAACGACGCCGAAATCTGCGCCCTTTACGGACGATGCCTTGACAAGCAGCCGGTCGACACCGTCAAGCAAATCGTTGCCGCCGAAAAACACACCGATGCGCCCAAGCGCCGTTGAGAAAGCAAAGAATATAGCAAGTGCCGACGAAATAATCTTTTTCACTGTAAACCCCCATCGTTATTTGGTTAAATTTAATTATACCAGAGTATTCCTGTTAATACGACAAAATTGTAACACATCACGCGTTCCGATTCAACATTTCAGTAAAAAATTGATTGTCGGGTTATACAAAGAAACACCGGCAGAAAATTATCGTTCCGACGCGTGGAAACAGGCATTAGGTGGCTTGTACTTGACATAAAAAGGTGATAATATAGCAATATAACCCAAGAATAGGAGGACGTGCGCGTGAACGGCGTGTGCAGGGATATCTTCCGGGCTGTCCATGAGGGCAAGTGGCTGACGATTGAGTATGAAAACAAGTCGTCGGAGGTGACAAAGTATTGGATTGGCATCAAGGACATCAACGTGCTCAATAAGACCCTGCGCGTGGACGGTCTCCATGTCGGTATCTGTAAAATTCGCGAACTGACGATTTATGTGGATTCAATCCTGTCGTCCACCGTCATAGACGGCTCCTTCTGTGAAATCAACCAAGGTCTTGTGGAAGACATCCGTGTGAATCCCGAAAAGTATCGCGCACTGTTTGACAACGTTGCCAACCTGAAAATTTTGAACTACCTCGCCGACTGCCACAAGCTGGACGCGACACCTTATATCTCAAATTTTAAACTCATTGACCACCTCGACGGAGATTCCTTTGAAGGCGGTTTTTATGCGTTGACCGACGAGCAGTTTCGCGACATCATATCAAAGTTTCAACGCAAGAGCACTCAGAAGAGAGTCAAGCCAATCGTCAGTCAGCTCGCCATGAATGTTATCAGCCTTCATACAAAAAAGGGTCTGTATGTGCTGGCGTATAAAAGTGTCCGGCTGGACGTTTTAAGCCATTGCTTGACCGCGTTGGACGACATCACGCTGTGCCGCGAGTTCACTATTAACGGTGAGAAAACAAGTATACGGCAGTTTCTCGACGCGGAGGACTACGAGCTGCTTGACGTCATTGAAAAAAATCTCGAAGCGGTCAAAGATCTTTTAACAAACTCGTGCAAAAACATCTATTCAGTCGACGACGAACCGTATCTGCTGGAGGTCAACAAGGATATAATGCTTGACCTTGAGCACGAATACTCGGCGATTCTTGAGATGTATCACAAAGATACGGCTACTTATCCCGTCAAGGCTTTTTTCGGTGAGCTTCTCAAACGCAGCGCGAGCCGCGCCGAGTTTTCCGTTGTTCTCCTGAATAACAAAATCAATATCGACCAGTTGCTGGCTATGACCTACGCCATGAAACATCCCGTTACCTATGTGCAGGGACCGCCAGGCAGCGGTAAAACAAACACCATCATTAACACACTTGTTACCGCCTTTTTTAATCAAAAGACTGTTCTATTTACATCGTACAACAACCATCCCGTTGACGGCGTTTTTAAGACGCTTTCCGGGTTGAAATATAAAGGCAGCCGCATTCCGTTCCCCGTCGTCCGTCTGGGCAATAACGATTTAATTAACCCCGCGTTGGACTACATAAAGAGACTTTACGCACATGCGCAGGATTTAACTGTTTATGAAGCTACGCTTGAAAAGAACCGGAAACAATATGTGCTCCGCACAAAGCAGCTCATGGCGCTGCTGAAAACGCACGAGGATAGGCTCGGTCTGCTGGAGCGCAAGGATGCCATTGAAACGCTTAAGCTCTCATCAAGCCAAATAACATTTCAGATGAACCTGCAAGACGCCCAGCTTGAAGCGGTTAACAAGCGCCTTTCGGAGCTCACCGAGGTGACAACCGAGGATGCGCTCGCCCTGCTTGACAATGATATGGACAGCCTTATGCAATACCTGAATTTCGTTTCCGTAAGCTATATTAAGCGGCTCGGAGAGCCGAAAAACAGTGAGCTGTGCGACATTGTAAACATGCCGGCTGATACACAGGAGAACGCGGACGAACGGGTCAGATGCTTCAACAAATATATATCCGACGGCGAGAACTTGCAAAAGTTTCTGCGCATCTTTCCGATTGTCATCACTACCTGCATTTCGGCACACAAGCTCGGCGAACCGAAGCCGTATTTCGACATAGCGATTATGGACGAGGCAAGCCAATGCAACACGGCAGTTTCCTTGGTGCCCATTATCAGGGGACGTTCGCTGATGCTTGTAGGTGACCCGCAGCAGTTGAATCCTGTCATCTTGCTGGATAAAAAAGATAACCAGATTTTAAAAAGGAGATACGGTATTTCGGATGAGTATGATTATATTGAAAACTCGGTCTACAAAGCCTTTCTCGCTTGCGATTCTGTTAGCGAAGAAACGCTTTTAAGTTACCACTACCGATGTCACCCGAAAATCATTGAATTCAGTAACAGAAAATATTATAAAAACAGGCTCAAGATTCTCAGCCAATCGGACAATGACACGCCTTTGCTGCTTTCGGGTGTGCCGAGCGCCCCGTCGCTTGTTAAAAACACGTCCGAGATTGAGGCGGAGCAAATTCTCGACCATCTTAAAGCACATCAGGGCGAAAGCATCGGAATTATCACCCCGTTTGTAAAACAGAAAGAGCTTATCAACGACAAGCTCCGGCAAAACGGCATCGGCGGAGTGATCTGCGGAACGGTTCACGCCTTTCAGGGCGACGAAAAGGACACAATTTTATTTTCGCTGGCGCTCACAAAAAGCACCTCAGCAAAATCATACAACTGGTTGAAAAACAACAAGGAACTGATAAACGTTGCCGTGTCCCGCGCGCGCAAACATCTTGTGGTCTATGCAAGCGAAGCGGATATCGCGCGTCTGCATGGCGTTTCCGGCGAGCGGGACGACATTTACGAGCTTGTCCGATACGTAAAGAAAAACGGTGAATCGCAGGTTTCAGAGGTCAATGTCAACTCGCGTGCGCTTGGCATCAAGCCCTACAGCACAAAAACGGAGGAGGCGTTCATTGAAAACCTGAACCACGCGATGGGAAACATAATGATTGCTAAAAACCGTTATATCATCAAAAAAGAGGTTCCCATAGCGCAGGTGTTTGAAAGCAACACATCTTATACCGACTTGTTCTATTCGGGACGTTTTGATTTTTTGGTGTATGAAAAAATCAACGGGCAGGAATACCCGCGCCTCGCCATTGAGCTCGACGGTAAAGAGCATTTCGACGATGAAATCGTCCGCGAGCGAGACAGAAAGAAAAAGGAAATATGTGAGAGCCACAATTTTGAACTGATTCGTGTTGAAAACTCCTACGCGAGACGGTATTATTACATCAAGGATATTTTGGAAAGGTTCTTTAAGCAGCGTTAATAATATAAAAGCTACCAATAATAAAGGCTCAGAATTAATCTTACAAGCCCGAATTTTTAAAGGATGGTAATACGCATGAAAAAGCTCATTTCGCTTTTCAGCCTGACAGGTTTCCTGTTCGCACAGCTTTTTTCGTTCATTTCCAATTGTACAACACCGAATTTCGGCGCGTTTTTCTCCCTTGACCTCAAGGACGACTATGTGGAAACGCCGTATGACTTCGACGCACCGCTTGGCAACACAGCCTGTTTGTTAAAAGATAAGCAGGCGGTTACTGTAGCGTATTTCGGCGGCTCGATTACGGAGGGCGCGGGCGCGTCGCGCGACAGCTGCTGTTGGCGGCGTCAGATTTCCTGCTGGTTAAAGCTCCGTTATCCGCAGTCGAAAATCACGGAGGTTGACGCCTCAATCGGCGGGACGGGCAGCGACCTCGGCGTGTTCCGGACGGGGCAGGACGTTCTGTCCGCCGAGCCCGACCTTGTCTTTATCGAGTTCGCTGTCAACGACGGCGGCAAGAGCTATGAGGAGGAGCGCCTCTATATCGAAAGCATCATCCGCCTGGTTTACGAAAAATATCCTTACGCGGATGTTGTTCTTGTTTTCACCGACACCTCCGGCACAACACAGGCATGGCGCGACGGAACGTTAACAACCGTCAACGCCCAGCTTAACCTCGCGAGGCATTACGGTATTCCGGCGATTGACATCGGCGGCACACTCATCAAATACATGGACGGCGAAGGGCTGACATGGGACGATGTGTCCGGCGACGGCGTACACCCTAACGACTTCGGCTATAACATTTACACCGCTAAGCTGCGCGAAAAGCTTGCGCTTTATCTCGTCACGCCGGAGACGGGCAGACGCGAAAAAACACTCCCCGAACCCACAGGAGCGGTATTTGCCAATGCTGAGATGCTCGACGCACGGACGGTACAGCTCAGCGAAGGCTGGACTGAGGGCGACGCGCTGCCGTGGGGCGGCTACGCGTCAAGCGTTGTGACGACGACGCCCGGGGCGACACTCACCGCCGAATTCGACGGCACGGCGGCAGGGCTCATCATCGCGATGACCTCCGACTCAGGTCGGTTCTCGTGGTCGGTTGACGGGGGCGAACCGCAGACTGTTTCAACATGGGATATTTTCTGCCTTGGCGTCAACAGGACGAACTATAAAATCTTAACCACGGAGCTTGAAAACGGGCATCACACGTTGACGATAACCGTCCTCGACACCCACGACGAACAAAGCACGGGTACGCGTATCACAGTGGGCGCAGTGCTTTACGGCACGGCGCAATAAAGGAGTTAACAATGCTTGACTTAATTCTGACCGCGAGCTGGTTTCGCAGAATCATGGCGTTTCTGATGTCCGTCTGCGCGTTGATTTCGTCGCTTTTCGGCTTTGCTTACTCGCGCGAGGTTAATTACGACGACGACGCGGCCAACGCGCTGTTCAGCGTCTACGGAACCGACAGCTTCGGGCGCGAGGTTAAGGAGGTAACAGACATGGACGATAATAAATACGTAGGGATGTTCTATTTCCTGTGGCTCGGCTACACAACTCCCGACAGCCCCGTTTACGACATCACCAAAATCACGCAAGACGGCGGTCTTGGCAAGCTCCTTGACATCAACGACAACACCTATCAGTTCGGCGCTTATTATTACTGGGGCGAGCCGCTTTACGGCTATTATAATTCCGCCGACCGCTGGGTCGTAATGAAGCATATGAAGCTTTTAACGTCCGCTGGTGTCGACTTTCTCGTTCTCGACACAACCAACGCCGCGACGTATGATAATGTGGTGCAAACCCTCATTGACGTAATTCTCGACTTGCAGGTGCAGGGCTTCAACCCGCCCAAGCTTGCCTACTACACCAACACCAACGCCGCCGAAACGGTTCGGCATCTTTACGACACGATGTACACAGTGCCTCAATACGACAGCGTGTGGTTCAAGCTCGGCGGCAAGCCGATGATTGTCTCCGACCGCCGTCAGCTCGACACGACGGGCGCGGACGACCTTTATGACTATTTCTACGTCAAGGACAGAAACTGGCCGAACACGCGCGATAACACATGGGACAGCTTCCCGTGGATGAGTTGGGTTCGCCCGCAATTGGTCTGGGGCGACAAATACCTTAAAAACGGCGTCATCAGCGTTTCCGTCGCGCAGCATCCCGACGGCAAAATGAGCTCTTCGCTAACCGACCGGACGAAAAACTGGGGGCGCGGCTACACAAGCAAATCCGGCGTCAACGACGCGCTTCTGGCGCTGCGCGGCGCAAACTTTCAGGAACAATGGGATTATGCCATCAGCCAAGATGTCGATATGGTGTTCGTCACCGGCTGGAACGAGTGGGTCGCGGGACGCTACAACGACGGCTCCGGCCACATTATGTTCTGTGACACTGCGTCAATGGAGTTTTCACGCGACTGCGAGATGACGCGCGGCGGCTACGGCGACGATTTCTATATGCAGTTGATTGAAAATATCCGCGCGTTCAAGGGAATTTCACCCGATTGTAACCACGGGATAGCGGCTAAGTCAAAATCAATCGACATTTTCGGCGACCTGTCGCAGTGGGACGGCTTGATGTCCTTCCGCTGCTATACGGGCGACATTTTCCCGCGCGACAGCGTCGGCGCGTTCAACAGCCTTAACTATTTCGACAACAGCGGACGAAACGACATCGCTTCCGTCGCCGTGACCTACGACGAAGAGAACATCTACATCAAGGTCGGCACAAAAGACCCTGTTACAGCCTATGAAACCGGCGATACAACATGGATGAACCTGCTGCTCGGCTACAGGGGCTACAAAGGGGAGACGCTGGCCGACTACGGCTTCGTAGTCAACCGCGCACACGCAAACAGCTTAGCCTCTCTTGAAGCGTTTGCCTCCGGCGGCTCCTTCGCGTCCGTCGGCGGTGTTAAGCTGTCGGTAAGCGAAAAATGCGTTCAGTTTGAAATCCCGCGTGCGTCGCTCGGGCTTGCGGGCAGGGCGTTCACACTGTACGTCAAGGCCTGCGACCACGTGAATTACGACAAGGGCGGCTCGTTCGACGATACCGAATTTTACGTTTCCGGCGACAGCGCGCCGATGGGACGGACTAGCTATTCCGTCTGTGGGAGATAAAACAATGACAAACACTGAAGAAACCGCGGCTCTCTTACAACGCATTCAGTCGCCGCCTGTTTCGTGCCGTCCGGTCTATTCGTGGAAGTGGGACGGTCCGCTTACAAAAGAGCGGATATTTGAGCAAATCGATGCGTTTTACAGCTGCGGCATCCGCGGCTTTTACATCATTCCCGAGCCGCCAGAGTTTCGCCCCGTAACCATGCGCACCTTTCTAAGCCCCGATTATTTGAGCGACGGCTACCTCGACCTTGTACGCGCCGCCGCCGAATATGCCGAGGGCAAGGGCATGTGCATGTGGCTATACGACGAGGGCGGCTGGCCGTCGGGGAGCGCGTACGGACAGGTGCTTGAAGGGCATCCCGAGCTGCGCCAAAGGGAAATTGCGTACAGACAGATTGATTTGCCCGCGGGCGAGACCTTCGAAGGCACAAGCGAAACGCTCGCGTTGTTCCGGGAAACGGAACTTTTACCGCTGCCCTATACGGTGCGTGACGACGAGGAGCTGACGGAGTATTTCCTGTCGACGACAGGCGCGCCGGACAGGCTCAGCCCCGCCGCCGTCGACCGTTTTATCGCGCTCACCCACGCCCGCCACGCCGAGCGTCTCGGCGGTCTCGTCGGGCGTTATCTTACATTGTTTTTCACCGACGAACCGAAGCCCGCGGGACGGGTTCCGTTTTTCGACGGGCTTGAGCTTGAAAACATCGCGCTGCTTCCGGCGCTTTTCGACCCCGACAGCCTGGGCGACGCGGGCAAGCTTGAACGCATCCGGCTTTACGACGCCGTCAGCCGCCGCTTTGCCGAGACGTTCAACGGGCGGATTCAAACGTGGTGCGCGGCGCACGGAATGCGCCTTTGCGGTCACCACGACCACGACGACGACCCCGCCGCCGCTTCGGCGGCACACGGAGCGCATCTTCTTCGCAGTCTGCGCGAAATGGATGTGCCGGGTGTGGACACAATCTGGCGGCAGATTTTCCCCTCAGAAGACGCCGACAACCGTTTCTTTCCGCGTTTTGCCTCCTCCGCGGCGGCGCAGACAGGCGGCACATTCGTCCTTTCGGAGTCCTTCGCGGTCTACGGCGCGGGGCTGACGCCGGAGCAGATGCGGTATGTCGTCGGTTTTCAGGCGGTACGAGGCGTCAATGTTTTTAATTACATGATAATAAGCTATTTTAACGACGGTACTCCGGTTCATCACGAACGTCCGGATTTTCAGCCCTGTTCCCCCGCCACTGTCGGGCTTGAAGTCAACGACGAAGCCGTCGCGCGTGTATGCACGTTTATGAGCGAGGGTACGCCGGAGAGGGCGACGGCGCTTTATTACCCAGTCCACGACCTATGGGCGGGCGGCGCGGACGCGAAAAAAGCGGCGCGGCTGTTCAACGAAGCGGCTACACGGCTTGAAAAGAACCAATGCGATTTTGAAATCGTCGACGACGACGTTACGGAGCGCTTCCGTTATTTCAGTGAAATTGTGGTGCCGGACTGCCGCTTTATGCCCGAAAGCACGCGCGACGCGCTTAATAAATGCGGCGCGGCGGTGACATATTACACGGGCGGAACACTCGCCGGCAAAAACCCGGTCGTCAAAACCGACTGCCGTGATTTACGGGCGGCGAAACGCGTCGGGCAAGGCGGCGAGCGGCTGTATTACCTGTTCAATGAAGGTCTTGAGCGCGTAACGGCGAACGTGACGGTTGAAGACAGCGGTTCCGGCTTAATCATAGACTTTGAAAGCGGACAAGCCGCGCCTTACAGCAACGGGACACTGACGCTTGAAAGCGGACAAAGCATCGGGCTTGTATTTTCGGACGCGGCGGTGCCGCTTGAGCAGGAGAAAGCGGAAGCAGCCGTAAAAAAAATAAGCCTCAACTGTTTTCAGCTTAGGCCAATCCGAAAGACGCTTGTTTTGCCGGACGGTTTTCGTAATATTGAAGAAGCCGCCGCGCCGCAGACAGTCGGAACGGACGGCTGGCTTGAGGCGCTCGGCGACGATTTTTCCGGCACGGCGGAATATTCGGCGGTCTTTTCCGCGCCGTCCGGCATAACCTCGGCGGAAATAACCTGCGGGGACGTTTTCTTCGTGTGTGAGGCGTTTCTGAACGGTAAAAGCCTCGGCGTCCGCACGGCAAAGCCTTATGTTTACCGCACCGATACAGTCAGGGAGGGCGAAAACACGCTTTGCCTGCGCGTGACGAACACCTTAGCCAACCAGTACATCAAGGGCGACTGGAGCGCAGGCCTCGAAAAGCGCGACATCGGCCCCTACAGCGACCGCACGCTTGCCTTTGAACAGGAGTCGGTCAAGGGCGGGGTGTATGGGTGCGTGGAGGTTTGGCTGTCACGGGAACACGAATAAATATAACAAATCAATAAATACCAGAAGGGACGAATAAAAATGAGTAAACAACCGACCATGGAACAATGGAAAGCGCTGTATGAGGTAGCCAGTGTGATTAAAATTATTAAGCCATGGGAAAGCCTTTGGGACATGGATTTGATTACAATACAGCCGCGAAACATTAACGAGCCTGTTTTTGTGTCGGCTATGGGCAGAATCGGCGAGTGCTTTGGTATTGGAGTGTATCCCGGATACGATTCTATCAATTCGCTTTTTGATCTTGCTGATGCCAACATGGAGGAAATGGTTGCAAATCCAATGTACTACCAAAACTGTCTGATGTGCTATTATGGCAGTCGTGACGAGTTGTCTCCAAAGGAGCGTGAAATTATTAAATCCTTGGGGCTTAAATTCAGAGGAGAAAACAATTGGATATATTTCAGGAAAATGAGAGAGGGCTTTTACCCGTGGTTTTTAGACGCTGAAGATGTGGTCTTTATGACCGAAGTGTTGCAAAACGCCGCAATGGTATATAAGTATATCTTATCGGGAGAAGTTAAGGTTGATTTTAACAACGACGAAACACTGCTGCGGACATTTTCGGAAGAAAGAAACGAATGGATTAATTATGCAGCACCGTTACCCGATATTCCAGTAATGACTTTTGAATTCACGAATCAAGATACTCTTGATCAGATTCAAAGCCTTAAAAAAACCGCCGCCGTCATAGAACTTGATCAAGCATATTTGCCCATTCCGGTACAGGATAAAAAAGATGACACACCGTTTTTTCCGCAGTTTATCGCTGTAGTCGACCATAAAAGCGGAAAGTGTCTGTTGCATAACTCGAATGAGCAAAGCAATGACGTGCAGGATGAAATTTTTGATGTTCTGCTTGATTATATAATAAGGAACGGCAGACCGGCAACAATTTATGTCCGCAACAGCAGGGTCGAAAATATTGTGAAGGACTTTTGTGAGAAGGTCGGTATACGGCTTGTTGTCGGAAAGAAAATGACGCATTTTGACGAGATTTTTGAGGGACTGTTAGGTTCCTTTGAGCAGTGATATGATAAACAATTTTTCTTGAACATCAGAGTAAATAATATATAAAAAGCAGATTACTGCCATTCACACGGAGGGCTTACAATGAGTTTATCTTACCGGGAAAAGAACATGCTAAAACGGCTCTTGGCGGCGTTTCTGACGTTTTTCGAGATGATCGGCGCGTTTGCCTTCGGTCTGCCGCAGACGCCGCGCGGCCAAACTCTCGACTATTCCGACTGGAACCTTGTGTGGTCGGACGAATTCGACGGAACCGAGCTTGACAAAACGGTTTGGCGTCCCTCCGGCGACGGGCCGCGCAGGGGCGGCTACTGGGATGCCAACGAAGCGTTTGTTGAGGACGGCAACCTCATTTTGCGCACGGAATATCTGACCGACGGGCGCTTCGGCGCTGGCTGGTATTCCGGCGCCATCGACACCTGCTCACTCAAGCTGTTTAAGTACGGCTATTTTGAGTGCCGCTGCATCTCGCCCGTCGGCGAGGGGCTTTGGGCGGCGTTCTGGACGTTCGCCCACGGCGTCGGTACGATTGACGGCACGGGGCGCGACGGCGCGGAAATCGATATTTTCGAGTCGCCCTACTACGGCTATACAAATCCGTTAAAACGCGATGCCGTCTCCTCCACCATCCACTTTGACGGCTACGAGGAGGCGCACCAAAGCACCACCATCGGCGCTTATAAGGTTCCCGACCCCTACACGCAGTTTAACACCTTCGGCGTTGAGTGGAACGAAAACAAGTGCGTCTTCTACATCAACGGCGTCGAGACCGACCGAATCACCGGCGACGCTGTGCCGCAGGTTGAGGAGTGGCTCATCCTCTCGGCCGAGGTCAACGGCAACCACTGCATCCCCGGCGCTAACGAGGACGGCAAGGTAGTCAAATCGGAAAACGGCAATATAAACAACAACAGCGCAGACCTCGCGCCGTTCGATTTCATCGTCGACTATGTTCGGGTTTACGCGCGGTAAAACAGAATTCATCGAACCTCAAACACAAAGCTCTTTTCAATGAGCTTCGGAAGGGAATTGACCTTTTCGAGCTTGTCGCTTGAATAAAACAGGTAGCAGACGGCGTTCATTTCGTCGTTGTAGCCGACCATGCCGAAATGCTTCGGAAAGCCGTAGGCTTTGTCGTCGGCGCGGTTGTCCACAACCTTGAGGGTGTAGCCGCTGTAAACGGCGGAAATCATGGGCATAAGCCACCCGTCGCCCGATTCGTCGGGCACCGCTTCCTTCAAAAAGGTGTACTGCTCCGAAAGCGCTTCTTTTTTCTTTTCATAATCATCCTTTGAGTATGCTACAAACAGCTCTACGCAGTCGGATGAATTGAACACCGTGTGATGGCTGTAGTTTGTCGCGACCTTGATGTACTTTCCGAGCGAATTAAGCTTGGGCATATAATCGCCCGCGCCGACAGCCACAACATAGTCGTCATAGCTGTCGGTGTTGCTTTTGACGGAAGTGCAGCCGCTCACCGACACAATCAACGCCGCCAGAGCAGCAAAAATTAAAATTCGTTTCATTTGTTATCCTCCGTAAAAGTTGTTATCTAAGGCTTATTTCCAAGGAATTTTGTGCTCGTTATAGAACTGCTTCAGCTCCGCCTTGCGCTCCTCGGGCAGGAGCGCTTTTTTTACGCCGCAAACAGCGCCCTCAAGCCCCATGAGCCGGTTGACACAAGCCGATGAATCATTGGCTTGAATCCGAAGCCAAGCATTTTCCGCGCCGACATGCCTTAGTTCGTCCGTCGTCGTGATGCCGACCTTAATAAGCTGCCGCTCAATTTCTTTCCCGATGTTCGGGAGCGCTGTTAGTTCGCTCATAATTCATAAAATCTCCTCTCAAATAAGGTCGTATTCTGCCATACCCCAAAGCGGTCTCTGGCGATGTTTTCACGGTAACCGATTTCGCGGAAGCTGCACTTTTCGTGCAGACGAGCGCTAGCCTCGTTGATTGAGAAAATTGCGGAGAAGAGACACCAGTAACCGTGCCGTTCGCTTTCGTTGCAGAGATACAGCAGAAGCGCCGTCCCAAATCCCATGCCCCGGAATTGCTTACTAAAATAGATACTGACCTCAGCAACGCCTTTGTAGGCTTCCCTCGACGATGTCGGACTCAGCGCGCACCAACCGGCGACGGTTTCGCCAACCGTTAAGACAAAGCGGCAGTTTTTATGATGCGCCGCGTCCCATTGTTCGTATGACGGACATTCTGTCTGAAACGTAGAAATGCCTTCTTCAAGAGCCTGTGTATAAATCCGCTTCACCTCTGCCCAATCCGCGGACTCCATGGCCCTGATTTCACATTCCGTATCTGCCGACCACCTAACTATGATTTGTTTTGTGCCAAGGGTGCATATGTTTCAAACCGGCCTATCAGGTTCATGCAGGTAAGTTTGTTCGCTAGCAATTGCCGGTGCGTGACGGTGTTTGCCTTGCCCTGCGCCTTGAGCCGTTCGATGTCATCCGTGATTTTTTGAAGCTCCGCACAAAGCGTTTCATACATGTCCTCCAAGCAGCCGAGCTTATCGACGGCGCTTGAAACCTGCTCGCCGGGTTTGAGCGCATAAGCTCCGTCGGGTGTTTTTTCAGTCAGTCTGTTCATAATGTCTCCCGCCTTAATCTGATAATGTGCCGCGCATATTTTCATCTTATATGGTAAAAGAATTACGTTGTTTTGTCAAGTGCCGATATAATTACTATTCAAATTAAACTCGAATGTTTTAAAAGCGCATGTTGATGTTAAAAACGGTTCTCTTACCGCAAATCGCTTGAAAGGCAAAACCATTCATGATACGATGATGTCAACAAACAGACACGGAGGAAAGTATGAGGCTAACGATTGAACAAGCATCAGTACCGATTGAAGCTGAAATCATCATCAGGTATCATAACCTTGACGCAAAGCTGTCGCGGCTAATTCAACAAATACGGCTTTTCGATTGCTCGCTGGACGGAAAAAAAGACGGCGTCATCAGACCCGTTGCGCTGGATGATATTCTGTATTTTGAAGCGGTCGACAACAGAACGTTCCTATATACAGAAAAGGATGTGTTAGAGGTCAGTAAAAGACTTTATGAGCTTGAAGCCTTCTTGTGCGGAGAAACGCCGTTTGTCAGAATTAACAAGTCATGTATCATCAACACAGACATGGTTGAAAAGGTAAAAGGTTTGTCGAGCGGGCGGATTGAAACGCGGCTGAAAAGCGGCGACAGGCTGATTGTTTCCAGACGCTATCTTGGGAGCTTTAAATCAAAAATAATACACGAGGAGATTCGATGATGAAAAATATTAACAAGGGCTTGAATACTGTTCTCAGCGGCTGCGGCGCCGCAAGTATCACTATAGGCGTATTGTATCTTGCGCTTGATCGTGCCGTCCCGGCAAAGCTGCTGTTGCTGCCTCCATGTCTGTCAATCGCGGTTTACGTGATTGATATGGCCGTCAACGCGCTGCTCGACCCCATTGACAACGCTGTAAAACGTTTTTCAGGTTCGCTTTTTTGGCGTCGAACCCTCCCGTCGTGGCTCATCGGAACCGTTATAACCGCTGCCGCCATCTGGGTTATCCTTGAACGGTTTGGTCTGGCGGTATTCAGCGTGCAATCGTTTGTATACCGCATTATCCCCGTTGCCGTACCTGTTATGGTCATACTTTTTCTGTACAGGATGCTTGAAGCAAAGAAGCTTGAAAAGCAGATTAACGAGGCCATCGGGAAAAGAAACGCACAAGGAAACGACAGGCTTTAACGTTCACTGTTGCAAATTTTGCATCAAATCTGTTATAATAAAAAAGCTATTCCGCATGTGTTTGCGATTAGTTTATATTGTGTCTAAGTTGTAATATACGAGAAAATGGAGGGGTAGCATGTCCCGTATCATCACGGTCGACGGCCTCAAGAAGTCCTACAGCGACGTTCAGGCCGTCAAGGGCATCGACTTTTATGTCGAAAAAGGCAAGCTGTTCGCCTTCCTCGGTCCTAACGGCGCGGGGAAATCCACCACCATCGACATCATCTG
>CAZDWM010000015.1:0-20563 GCA_964509145.1 uncultured Eubacteriales bacterium
TATGAATTTGACGGACCATATTGTTGTGATGGATTTCGGAACCAAAATCGCCGAGGGCACCCCCGACGAGATTCAAACAAACCCCGCAGTGCTGGAAGCCTACCTGGGCGGCATTGATGAGGAACTCGACGTCATTAGGAGGCACCCTGAAACAGGTTATCAGATTCTTAAATCTGTAGATGAATATGTCGCCATTGCCAAATATGTGCTACACCACCATGAGCGCTGTGGTCGAGGCTGAAAGGGCTCGAAACGGTCTTGATTTTGTGCTGTGCCATATATTCGGGGCTGCCCATTTCGGAGTTGACAAGCAGCTCGCAGTTGTAGACAAACATAGCGTTATGCTGACCCGCCTCGAACAGTGTGTTGACGCTTTCAAGGAAGGTTTCGTAGGTTTCGCCGGGCATACCGAATATGAGCTCGGAGTAGGTCGGGATGCCCGCGTCGCTGTAACGGAGCATCAGCTTTGAAAATCGGTCGATTGTAATATTTTTTCGACCTATGTTTTCAAGCACAGCCGGAGTCAGGCTCTGGAAGGATAAGGTGACGCCCTTATTCATATCGGATTCGTGCAATTTTTTATTAATATTAAATATAGCGTCGTTGCTGTTTTTGGCATAGTTGACGCGGAATTTTTCGGGGTAGCCCGACTGCTTTTTGAGAGCGATAGCTTTGTCGATGATGTCGATGTCGCGCTCAAAGATACCGAAGTTTGAGTCGGCGCAGTAGCAGTATTCAATTTTATGCGCGGCCATCCACTCGATTTCGGCAAATGTGCGTTCAAGCGGAAACTGCCGGATTTTCGCCTTGAGCTGACCCCAGTCGCAGAACGCGCAGCCGTAAGGACAGCCCCGGTTTGTTTCAAGTATGGCGGAAAACCTGTAAGGACTTTTCGCGACCATCTCATCGAAAATCCCCGCGAGATATGGTGACGGAAAATCGATGCGGCACGGCGGAAGCGGCGTGTTGGCGGCATAACCACCGTCCGGCAGACGGTAGGAAAGACCGGGTACGTCCGACAGCGTGCCCTCACCGTCGAGCGCGAGCAGCAAGGCGTTAAAAGCGTCCTCGCCCTCACCATAAATAGTGTAGTCTATCTCGGGCAGTGCCTCAAGCATTTCGGTACCCTTCGGAACGCTGTGACCGCCGAAGACAATGGAACAGCCCGGGAAAAGCGCGCGCAACGCTTTCGCGAACGCCTTGTTGTATTCAAGGCTCCAGGTGTAGCACGAGAAAGCCGCGACAAACGGAGGCTCAAAGGAAGCAGCCGTTTCGGCAATGATATCCCGTTTAAAAACAATTTTTTTCAGTTCATAGCTTTCACTTATCCTGCCGTCGCTCATAGCGCACGCGGCAAGTACACCGGACGCATACGGAAGGTATAGGGAATCGCCGTAAAAAAAGCTCGGCTGGATAAAGTAAAGGTTTTTCTTTGCCAAAACTTGCCTCCTAAAATTAGAACGGGATGTATCGGTAAAGCGCTCTGCCGATAAAGCCGAGAAAATACTCGTTCATTCTCAGCATCGCCGCATAAACTCCGACCAGCGTGAGCGCGAATACGGCATGCTTTTCAATGCTCTCGCAGACATCGTTGAATGCCGGGCAAACCGCCTTTTCGCGTGCGGATACCAACAAGAAGAGCAGCGCAAGCTGCGTTGTTACCGCGGCGCTGACAAGCCGGCCGACCTCAAAGCAGGATCTGGTCAGCAGCAGCGGCAGCGGCAGTAAAACAGACAGCATACAAAACCGGTAAAGATATGCGTTGTTTCTGCCCTTATGCGCGGCGCGCCGCCAAACTGTAAACGTTACCCAAAAGACGGGCAGCGCAAGAATAGCACCCACCAGCAATTGAATTAGCCGCTCAGCCGTAATGTTGTGTATAGAATAGTCCAACGAGCGGTCAAGGAAAAACGCGGTCAATACAATCAGCGCGTTAAGCGCTAAGACGACCTTTCCGTCCGACGAGCGTCCGCGATGATAAAGCAGCGGAAAAAAAGCGAGCGGCAGGTACGTCCAAACAAAGGCTTGCTGAAACAGGGCGCATATCAGAACACAAAGAGGAGTTAACAGATACAGCTTGTCCTTTTCGGCAAACAACGCCGTGAGCAGCGCGAAAGCGAGAACAACCGTGTCTGCGCGCGACATTGTCAGCGGCTCAAGCAAAAACGCCGACGCCGCAGGAGACGCAATAAAAACCGCCGCGAGAACGCCGACCGCGAAAAGCTGACCGTGCCTTGCTGAATGGTAAAAGCGCTCGACGACGACCGAGGTGACGCAGAACAGCAAAACATATATCGCGGCAATCGATATACGTTTTAACAGCTCACTGCCGTCCGAAGTTATTGTGTCCTCAATAAAGCCAACGCCACCGCCGTAATAAGGGAACATAAAAAAGTTTTTTATGCTTTCACCAAGTGGTACTGTGTCGCGGTAAAAGCAGCCAACCAACAGAATAAAAGCCTGGGCGAAAAACAGCACCGCGCGAACGCCCAGCCTTTGCGTTTTTGTTACAGTGATAGCCTCAACTGCTTTCTTTTTGCTCACGCATCATTCCTCCATTTTCCGCGATTATTACAGATTGTAGGATGCGGAAAAGACAAACATTGGGACATACACAGCGACCGCGACCGCCAGATATGAACGCTTTGAGAAAAAGGCAGTCAGCTTTTCGACGGAGGCGACGACGGAATCCTCTTTTTTGTTAAGCAGGAAAAACAGCAGTGAAAATTGTGTTATCAGCATACCGGTAAACCAGCGACCGTAGTCGTTAATCATGACGCACTCAACCAGTGTGGAGACCGGCGCCGCCATGCACAGCAGTAGGATGAAGCGCATAAACTTTTTGTCGCAAAGACGGAATGCGTTTACCCACACCCCATACAGCACGGCCAGAACGGGCAGCAGAATCGGCAGAAGATAAGCCGCGTCGGGAATAGAATCCTCAATCAGGATTTTTTTAATGTAGCCGCTCCACAACTCAGGTACACTTGAAAAATATTCGCCGAGATAGATGTTCGAATTGATAGGAAAACCTGTACGCTTACCGAGCACCTCGGCCATTTCGTCCGCTGAGGCATATCCCAAATCCGGCTTAAAAAACTGAAAATAAAGAAACAGGCCGATAATGACGGCGTAGGAGACGGCACAGAGCGCAGCGCCGACAGTCTTTTTTTTGTCGCGGTAAGCGGAGTAAAGCAGCAGAATGCCGACCGACGGCATAAACGAGAACATCCACACTTGGTGTATCATTAAACACACCGCGCAGAGCACCGGCACAAGCCAGCGCAGCCGGTTATTGGCAAGGCAGACGAGAATCAGCATCGTGACAAGAATCAGATAGACGTCGTACCTGCCAAAGTATATGTCTCTGTAAAGGCAGATAATAGAACTGGGAGTTGCTGCGTAAAGCAGCATCAACGTACGCGCGCCCTTGCCGGCGTCACCGTCGAGACGGCCGGGCACATAGCCGAGCATATATGATACAAATGCCGTCATCAGAACTGTCGAAACAATAATAACCGCATACAGCGCCTTTTTTGTCAGAAAATCCGTGAACAAAAAAATAATTGAACCGACGAGCAACCTTGAGCTGAAACCGAGGCTGTAGGTGGCGGCATAAATTGACGTTGTAAACGAGCTTAACTCGTCAACGGACGGCAGCTTCATTATCAGCAGCGCTATAAAAAGGATGAACATACCGAAAGCGTATTGGTTCCTTTTGAGAAATGTCCGTGTCAAGCATATCACTCCAACATTACAATCACATAATTATAGCATATCAGCGTTGTTTTTGCAAGACAAAACCGCCATATCGATGTTCTGAAAAGCAGAATAACACACCTTGACTATTTAAAAAGGTAAAAGCAAAGCCCCCGCTTGTTTAACGGGGGCTTTGCTTATGAGGGGTTGCTTTGAGGAGGGGGTTGTCTCCTTTGTGGGGAGACCTCAACGGGTACTCGGTGCGGCTCCTTTCTCCGCTGAGAACATCTTTAATATAACCGTAATATGTGACGTCCGTTTGAACAGTATTTAAAGATTTGGTATAGAGTTTGTTAATAAATGTGCTTATTCACCAAAGCGCATTTTCTTGAGGTCACGGTAGCTGATGAGCTTGATGCCGCACGCCTCGATGTGCTGTTTTGTGGCGGGGTCGCGCAGAAGGTCGTATTCCCAAACGCGTCTGCGCCAGTTAGCTGTAATCGCTTTAAGCTCGTCACTCTCGACAGCAGGGTGCATGTAGGTTTCGGTTACTCCCTCGGGGAAGGATTTGTAAAGCTCGTAGATATACTCCTTGAAGTTCTCATAGCTGTCCTTCTGCGGACCCGCCCAGTCGTTGGGGATGAGGTAATCGGGCATAGCGACGCCCTTGCTGTTGGCGTACTCGGTGAATTTTGACGCCATGGCGATGACCATGTCCTTGTCAAGCTTGATATCGAGCATGTCGTTGTCGACTTGAGAGGAAAGAATCTTTGACGGGAAACGGAACGGAAAACCGTATTCGCCCGCGACATCAACGGCGAGGTTTAAAAGCTCAAGCCGGCCTGTCTCGATGCCGTAGATGGAGCCCATATGGTTATCGACATGTGACGGGTTAAGTCCGAGCGCTTTAAGTCTTTCAATCTGAGCTTTGATTTCAATTTCGACCTCGTCGATATCAACGTTTTCTTCGACCTGGTCGCTCTCGTGCCACATGAAGCCCTCCTCGTCGATGAGAGAAGGAAGATGCTTTGTGCTGACGGGTACCCAGCGGTAGGTGCCCCATTCGCTCGTGAGCGTCCAGTGCACGCCTATGGCGAGCTGCGGGTTTGCGGCGGCGAACTTGACAGCCTCAAAAGCCCACGCGCAGGGCGCCATGATGGTTGAGGAGGTGATGCAGCCCTTCAGAAGGAGTTCCATTGTCGCAACGTTGTGGGAGTGGCACATGCCGAAATCATCGGCGTTGATAATTAAATATTTGTCCATAACATACATCCTTTCAGAATTTTTGCGTTTGCAGAAGTCATTTTATCACACGGCTTATATTTTTGCAACCCACTAACTACATTACAATCGGGTTACAAACTAAACGAAATACCGTTTGTCCGCTTTACATTTATGCCGCACAAAGGTATAATAAATCAAACATTTAAAGGATGTGGTCAACCGTGGAAAAAAGCACTTTTATATACGAGCGCTGCCTGACTCTGAACTATCTCGTCAGTCTGCCGGACGGCTTTGACGGCAAGAAACTCTTCCCCATGATTGTCTTCCTGCACGGTGCAGGCGAACGCGGCGACGACATTGAGCAGGTCAAGATTAATGCGTTGCCCAAATATATCGCCGAGGGCAGGAAATATCCCGCTATTGTTATAAGTCCGCAGTGCCCGGACGGCATGGTCTGGAACAACATCGCATTCGAGCTCAAAGATCTTATCGACTTCGCGGCCGAAAAATATCACGCCGACAGGGACAGAATCAGCCTGACGGGCTTGAGCATGGGCGGCTTCGGCACATGGGAGCTTATTCAACTGTTCCCCGGTTTATTTTCCGCCGCCGCCCCGGTGTGCGGAGGCGGTATGGCATGGCGGTGCGATGTGCTAAAAGACCTGCCGATACGCGCATTTCACGGCAAGAAGGACGATGTTGTTCCCTTAAAATGCTCCGCCGAAATGGTTGACGCGGTCAATGGCTGCGGTGGTCACGCGGAGCTGACGGTATTTCCGAAGGACGGCCATAATTCGTGGGACAGCGCGTACCTCAAAACCAATGTGGTCGACTGGCTTATGTCAGCTGCAAAAAAACACTAAAATAGTTAAAAATATCTTGACTTTCATAACGGCATTATTCATAATTGACATGCACATTCAAGCAGCTTAAATTGCTTAACAGGAAGGGTTGATTTACATGTCTCACAAGCTTAAAAAA
Source organism: uncultured Eubacteriales bacterium (assembly GCA_964509145.1). Classification (GTDB taxonomy): domain Bacteria; phylum Bacillota; class Clostridia; order Oscillospirales; family Acutalibacteraceae; genus UBA1425. Next base: position 5,905 of record CAZDWM010000015.1, read on the forward strand.
TGCCTTTGCGTTCTGCTTTCTGTCGCCTTGATTTTTCCGACAGCATTCGTTTACGCGCAGAACGGAAAAACGCAGGACACGGTTTTACAGGCCGACAGTGTCGGGGCGGCGATGGAACTCCTCGCGCAGGAGCAGGAGAAGGACGCAGCCGACCACCATTCCTCGCCCGAGACAGCTTCCGAGCAGTGGACACGCAAGACGACCTGTGCGGGCGACAACGGCTGCCCCTATACGCCTATTATCATCGTGCACGGGCTGATGCAGTCGCAGGTCTACGTCACCGACAAGCAGGGCAACGACATCATGACGAGCGACGGCTTTCCTATAGTCGAGGGCATGGACATGCAGTTTATGTTCGACATGAACGCGCTTTTCTCAGATCTAAAGAAGTCCGCGCTGGGGCTCATAGCGAATTTACTGCTCGGCAGAACGGAAGCGTTCGGCGACAAGCTTGTGGAAATATTTGGAAATTACTGCGAGAGCCACTATTTTAATCCCGACGGCACACGTAAATACGGCTCTCGGGTTGACGAATACTGGTACTCCTACGAGGAGGCAAAAAACCACCCCGATGGTTCCTATAACTACGCGAAGGGCTACGGTAAGGACGAAAACGGTAACCCCCTTCCGACCACGCGTTACCAGACCGAGTACGACTTTTTAACACGACAGGTCAATATAGCCAACTATGCCGCCAAGGCGGGGTACGACCACGCCTATTACTATGCCTACAGCTCGTTTGGCGACACCTACGAAATCGCCTCAAAGCTCAACGATTACATAGACATGGTTAAAGCCGAGACTGGTCACAGCAAGGTGAGTATCGTTTTTATTAGCTTAGGCGGTTCCATCGGCAACGTCTATCTGTCGGATTTCTGCCGTCCTGCCGATATTGACAGAATCGTTTTTGCGGCGGCGGCTGTCGACGGCTCATATCTCTTAAGCAGCATCATGGGCGCCGACTTCTCGTTCGACAACAGCGAGCTGTTCTATTCGGAGATGTTCCCGACGCTTATTCAGCTTGCCGGTGATGATTATGTCTGGCTCGGCTACCTTGCTAATATTGTGATACGGATATTTCCGCAAAGTCTGTTTTCGGACTTTTTGATGCCGATTGCCGAACGGGCGGTCAACGAGGCGCTCAACAATCTGCTGGCCAACTGCCCGTCAATGTGGGCGCTCGTTCCGAGCGGCGAATACGAACGGCTGTCCGCGGAGCTGATTTCAGACGCGGCGCACACAAAGCTCAAGGAAAAGACAGACAGATATTATAACATACAGAAGAACGCCAAGGCAACGATTCAAAGGCTATCAAACGAGGGTATGCAGATTTTTGTTGTATGCGGTTACAACCTCTCGTTGCCTGCGACGTTTGACTGCTATAAATACAGCTCCGACAACATTATTCAGGTACAGTCCACATCAATCGGAGCTACAGCGGCAGACCTCGGCGAAAAGCTGCCCGCCGGTTATGTTCCGTCCATAAACGCGAGTTACATATCGCCCGAGGGCGACATCGACGCGGGTACGGCGGCACTGCCAGACAGGACTTGGTTTGTCAGGAACCAAAGCCATTTGAAGCTTCAGTCGGCGACGAACGACGTCATTGAGATGTGCGTCCAGATTGCCATCAACCACAACATTACCGACTCAAGGGTTAATAACGGCGGTTATAAGCAGTTCACCTACTACCGCGACCTTGGGTTGATTGAGGACATGATGAACACCTATAAGCAGTATACTGAGGCGGAGCTTGACGCTTTGGGCTCGGCGGCGCAGCTTCAGGAGCTTAAAGCGGCATATGCACAAACTAAGGATGTGTACAGCAGCCGCGACTGGGATGTCGGCATATACAAGGCGGCCGAGCGACGGCTTTATACCATCATGTATGAACTGGGTATTTTAAGCAATCAGGACGACGCGAAGTCGCCGCGTGTCAAGTACGAGGTCATCCCGTCGCTTTTAGAGACATTCAAATCCATCAACAACTTTATGCTTAAAACATATGGCGCGAAGGATTTTGTGCCGTTTTTGTGAGCCGAAGCGAATAGAGGAATATCGGAATGACAGAACCGGAAATTACGATAGTCATACCTGTTTACAACGGCGAAAGGTATATTGCGCGCTGCCTAGACAGCATTATCGCGCAGACCTTTCACAGCTGGGAGGCGGTATGCGTCAACGACGGCAGCACCGACGGCTCCCTGGCTGTGCTGCGCGTGTATGAAAAAAAGGATAACCGGATACACGTCATAGACGGCGAGAACCAAGGTGTTTCACACGCGCGTAATCTGGGAATCGACGCGGCAAAGGGCGGGTATATCGGTTTTGTCGACGCCGACGACATGATAGAGCCGCAGATGTACGAGTTTCTGCTACGCGCGGCGACGGAAAACAAAAACAGTGTAGCCGTTTGCGACTACGAGGCGAGATGCGAGGTGAACGGCGAAAAGCTTGAGTACCGTGCCGAAACCGTCACGTCTGAGCGGATATTTCCTATTAACGACACACGCTTTCTGGGGCTTTCGGTATGCAACAAGCTTTTTCCGGCAGAGCTTTTCGGCAGCCTCAGGTTTCAGGAGGGCGTGGCGAGCAATGAGGATTTTTACGTTTCGTCGATACTTTGCGCGAGAGCACAGAAGCTTGTCTATATCAACAAAGTGCTTTACGACTATTTTCCGAATTATTCTTCAGTAAGCAAATCGTGTTTCAACGTCAAGTGGTTGACGGCAATCAAGGCTTATTCCGAAGCCTATGAAGAGCTGATAAATACCGGCGCGAGACAGATAGTGTCTTTCTGCCTTGCAAAAATGTACAAGACCATCCTCCAACTGCGCTTCAACGCAAAGGGGACGGAGCACGCGAAAACGGCGGCGAAACAGTGCAGCGAGTGTTTTCGTGAACACCTTTTTGTTTTCTTGAGGGATCGCGGAGTGGATATAAAAACTAAGCTTGGGCTTGTTATCTTTTATTGTTTTCCTTTTACATATGAGTATTTCAGAAAAAGAAACGACCAAACCTTAAGGTAAAATTCAAGAAAAGTTCATCAATTCGTTACCTCCTTTGACAAATTGCGTCATAAACGTCTGTTATGATAAACACGCAGTTGAAGGAAGGGAGGTGACAGATATGAAGAAAAGGAACGTCGTGCTGGTCTGCGTTACACCGCAGCTATCATGCAAAAGGCTTGTCGAAGCGGGAACGGCTATCGCAAGGGCGGCGGACGCGTCGGTGCGAATTCTCAGCGTGTTCCCGAAGCGGCAATGCCGCAACCCCGACCTTAACGCGCTGGAGTTTCTAAACCGGGCGGCTGCCGACACAAACGCGATGATGACCGTATGTTTCAGCGACGAGCCGGTAGACAGCGCCTTGCAGTATGCCGGCGAGGGCGACACCGTCAAGGTGGTTACGGGCTTTCCGAGGGACGACAGCAGCTCGTTTGTGTCGGAGTTTCACAAGAGGATGCCCGAAATGCCGCTTAGCATGATAGACGACGACAGCACGGCTTACGAGATAGCTCCGGCGGCGAGTATGAAAAGTAGAAATGCGGTAAAATTTCAGGAATATTTATCCTTGACATATAATTAACGCTTAAGTCGGATTTGCACATGGAAGATTGCACCTCTAAAAAAATGTTGACAAAGATTCATCGGTATGATATCATTTACTCGATTGAAACTGTTGATAACATTGCTTTTTGAGGTGCTTTTTTTATGAAGAAGTTTATTTTAATTTTAATGGCGGCACTTATGCTTGTCGTCTACGCATCGGCGATTCCGGCCAGCGCCGCGGATCCAGTCGTCAGCCCTTCACCGACAATCATTCCCGACGGTCCCACGGGTACAACAAGGGCTACCACGGGTCCCGGCACGGGAAGCACAACAGGCGGCGGTGGCGGAACGACCGCTATCACTACCGCCAAGCCCGGTGAGACACAGTCCATCGGCTCGGGAGACGGCGACAACGCCACGGGCGGCAGCACTACCGGTAATGGCGGAGAGACCTCAACAGCAAAGCCCGACGATTCCGATACGTCGCCGGAGACGGGCAGTAGCGAGCGCCTGCTCGGGGCAACCGTTATACTTGTGTCCGGTATGGCTGTCGCGGCTTTTGTGGAGCCAAAAAGCAAGAAAGTCACGCAGGCCGATTGATTTTAATTTGATATGTTGACCAAAAAGACCTTGCGTTTTCCAAGGTCTTTTTGTATGTAAAGAACAACCAGCGAAAGGTCTTGATTTTTAATGAGCGAGGAGACAGGAAAAAGATTGCCTGTAAAAAAGACAATTCTGATTGTGCTTCTCCTGCTGCTGTTCATTGTTGCCGGTGTTTTCGCGGTGCAAACCTACCGTGATTATATGCTGCGCAAGAGTCTTGAAAATATCACGACGACGGCGTATTCCGAGGGCGAGACGCTGCCTGAAAACCCTGTTGATTTTACCGCGCTCAAAAAGCAAAACGATGAAATTTACGCGTGGATTAACGTTTCGGGTACAGGAATTGATTTGCCAATAGTTCAGAGTAGGCAGGACGATCTTTATTACATGAATAAGGATATCAACGGCAAATATTCAAAGCTCGGCTCTATTTTTTCACAGTCCCACAATTCTCTCGATTTTTCAGACCCCGTCACTGTGATTTACGGGCATAATTATCTGTCCGGCGGCATGTTTACGAACCTTCACTATTTTGAGGATAAAAAGTTTTTCGACAAAACCGAATATTTTTACATCTATACACCGGGGCATATTTTAACCTACAGGGTTGTCTCAGCCTATAAATATGACGACCGGCATATTTTAAACACGTTTGATTTTACAGACCCTTCCGTGGTTCGGGAATACTACGATTATGTGATGAATCCCGCTTCCCTAACGAAAAACGTCAGGGAGGGAGTTACGCTCAAAGATAACGATAAGCTGCTGGTGCTCAGCACCTGCCTGACTTATGGATACAGAGGAAGATATCTGGTAAACGGGGTTTTGATGAGTGATGATCAGACCAAATGACAATGATGCCGAGGGCATCGGAGCCGTCCCCGAGGGAGAAGACGAAAAGGTGAAAATGGGCGGTACACAGCCGGATTCCCAAACACGGGAAGCTGCACCGTCGGACAAGCCTATCGAAACGGACAATCAAACAACACATGAGAACTCGACGCATCATCACGATGGCTCGTCGGGCGATTCTTCATATCATCACCACGACAGCTCATCGCACCACGACGGTACCGGCGCGTCTGAGCAGCATCACAGCGGCTCCGGCCATTCAACCCACCATAGTGGCGGCTCATCGCACCGAAGCGGTTCGGGAGGCTCGTCATCCCATCGTCACAGCGGGTCATCATCCCACCGCCACAGTGCTTCGAGAGATTCGTCCCACTCGCTAAAAAGCGAACGGTCGCCGGACTTGGACAGACTGGTTGAAAAGTATCAGGTCGTACACGAAGACGACGACGGAGCAAACGCGCTTACAAAGCAGGTAAAAAAGAAGCGCAGACGTTTAAAAAAGAGACGCGGATCCGTCGCAAAGGTTTTACGCATGTTGGCGGCCGTGCTGGCTGTGCTGATTATCGCCGGACTCGGGACGGTTTTCACTTTGAACAGAATCGGAAAAAGCAGCCTCGACATCAAAGATCCTGTCGGTATTGACAAAAACGATTACGCCGCCACCTATGATGAAGGACGGACGGTTGAATACAACGGCGTTAAATACGCGCTCAACGAAAACATCGTCACCGTCGCCTGTATGGGCGTCGACAAGGAGGAGCTCGGAACAAGTGAGGGTGTCATCGGCACGGCCGGTCAGGCAGATACCATCATCCTCGCGGTGCTAGACATCAAGACGGGTAAAACGACTTTTATCAGCATTCCGCGTGACCTGATGGTTGAGGTCAATGTTTATACAGTTTCCGGTAAATATGTCGGCGTAAAAGAGATGCAGATTTGTCTGGCCTACGCCTACGGCAACGGCACCGACACAAGCTGCGAAAATGTCGCCACATCTATAGAAAGGGTGCTGTACGGTATACCAGTCACTCTTTACGCCGCGCTTGACCTCGACGGCATCTCGCCCTTAAACGACGCCATCGACGGAGTAACCGTCACATCGCTCGAAACAATCGGAAGCTTTACCGAGGGCGAAACGGTCACACTATACGGCGACAAGGCCGTCCAGTATGTACGCGAAAGAAAGCATTACGATGTCAACGCCGACACCTACAGGCGCGCGCGTCAGATTCAATATATCAAGGCGTTCGTCAACAAGGGCGCAAAATACGCGCTTGGTAATTTCAAGGTCATCCCCAATCTGTATAACACGGCGGCCGCCTATTCGCACACAAATGTCACGCTCTCGATGGTGACCTATCTTGCAACGACGGTCATGTCAAAGGGAGTCAGCTTCGACAACTTCATTTCGCTCGAAGGCGAGGCGAAAATGGGCGAGGAATTCGCCGAGTTTTATTACGACGAACAGGCGGCTCTCGAAACCGTGCTTAATGTTTTTTATAATCCTATTGATAAATAAATTATAGACAACAAGGAGGCTATCCATGGCAAACTTCGACATACCCTTCACAGACAAAAACTCGGAACGCAAAATGCTCGCGCAGAGGGTTCACAAAATTATCGACCACCTCGGCAGCCGTGTCTACACCGAAAGCGAGCGTGTCGGCGGCTTTATGTTCCGCGACGGTCAGTACAAGATATCACAGCTCGACGAGGGCGAGTGGCGTCCGTTCGGCGACGATGAATACTGGGGCTACCGTGAGCAATATTGCTGGTTTCGGCACACCGTCACCATCCCCGCGCGCTTTGCCGGCAAAAAGGTAATATACGACATCAACCCCTTCCCTTGCAGCGGTTGGAACTCGCGCGCACAGCAGTTCATGCTATACGTCGACGGTAAGCTTGTTCAGGGCGTCGACATGAACCATACCTTCATTTATCTTGCCGACTGCGCCAAAGGCGGCGAGACCTTCGATATCGCGCTGAGCGCCTATTGTGACGACTGGGATTTCAGAGGTCAGGCACAGCTTTCCGTTTCGCTAAAAACTGTCGACGAGGATGTCCGCAACCTAATTTATGATCTTTCTGTGCCGTGGGAAGTGGCAACCAATTACGACCACGACGCGCTTCCGAGAATTGATATTATAAAAGCGCTAAATACAGCTGTTACGATGCTTGAGCTCAACACCTGCGACTACGAAAAATTCATCGCCTCCGTGCGCGCGGCCTCGCAGTACCTTGACGGCGCAATTTACGGCGCAGAGACACAGGTAGTCACCTCGGCCATCGGACACACACACATCGACACGGCGTGGCTGTGGCGGCTACGCCAGACGCGCGATAAAACGGGGCGTTCCTTCGCATCAGTCATCAATCTGATGCGCGAATTTCCCGATTACAAGTTCATGTCCCCACAGGCGCAGCTTTACGATTTCGTCAAGCAGGACTATCCAGAGCTTTACGAACAAATAAAAGAGAAAATAAAGGAAGGCCGCTGGGAGGCCGAGGGCAGCATGTGGGTCGAGTCCGACACCAATGTTGTCTCGGGCGAATCGCTTGTACGCCAGTTCCTTGTGGGTAAGCGCTTCTTCCGCGACGAATTCGGCGTGGACAACAAAATTATGTGGCTGCCCGACGTCTTCGGCTACAGCGCCGCTCTGCCGCAGATTATACGGCTCGCCGACATCGACTACTTTATGACCACCAAAATTTCATGGAACGAATATGACAGGTTCCCGTTCGACACCTTCATGTGGAAGGGCATCGACGGCACCGAGGTTTTATCGCACTTCATCCCCAGCAGGGGCGGCAGCGACAGCAACGATTTCAATACAACCTACAACGCGAACCTTGACCCGCGCCATATCATCGGCGGTTGGAAGCGCTACGGCAACAAGGATTTAAATAAAAACGTCCTGTGCTCCTATGGTCACGGCGACGGCGGCGGCGGACCGACCCGCGAGATGCTCGAAAACGGCGTCAGAATGCACAAGGGCGTTGAGGGCTGTCCGCGTGTCGACATGGAGTTCGCGCGCACCTTCTTCGACAGGCTCAAAGAGGAAGTCGAAGGCAGCGACCGCTTGCCGAAATGGGCGGGCGAGCTTTACCTTGAGTTCCACAGGGGCACATTAACCGCGCAGGCTCGCAACAAGCGTTACAACCGCAAGAACGAGCTGCTTTATCACGATGTTGAAACGCTCTGCGAAATCGCCCATATGCTCACGGGTGCCGACTATCCGGCCGACAAGATTCTCGACGCGTGGAAAATAATTCTGCTTAACCAGTTTCACGACATTATCCCCGGCTCGTCGATTGCCGCCGTTTATGAGGATTCAAAGGTGCAGTACGAGGAGATTCTCGCGTCCGGCAAGGCACTTGCCAACGACGCGCTCAACGCGATGACGGCTAAGATGAAGCTCGACAGCGACGCGCTCGTCGTGTTCAACACATTGGGCTTCGACCGCGACGATATTGTAGAGACGGAGCTTCCCTCCACCGTAGATTTCCACATCACCGACACAGACGGAAGTGTTCTGCCGATGCAGGTATCCGCCGACGGCAAGCTTGTGTTCCTTGCCAAGGACGTTCCAGCCAAGGGCTACAAGGCATTCAATATCGTTTCCGGTAAAGCCGAGACCGGCGCGCCTCTCAAGGCGGACGCTTCCGGCGCGGAGAACGGCTTCTATACGCTCAAGTTTGACGACAACATGAATATTTCCTCACTCGTTTTCAAGGAGAACGGACGGGCGGTCGCGCCCGCGGGCGAGGTGCTTAACAGGCTTATTGCCTACGAGGACAGGCCGCACAACCACGACGCGTGGGACATCAAGTGCTTCTATGGCGAAAAATTTTGGAATATAGATAATGTCGACGGCTGTGAGGTAACGGAGAACGGTGCGGTGCGCACCGTCGTCAAGGTCACCCGCAAGTTCAACCTGTCGACAATTGAACAAAACTTCATTTTCTATCCGCACACTGCTCGTGTCGATGTGCGTTATGTTGTGGACTGGAAGGAAAAGGACATTGCCCTAAAGACCGACTATCCCGTCGACGTCAACGCCGTCAAGGCGACATTCGACATTCAGTTCGGCAACATTGAGCGCACAACGCACGAAAATACGACGTGGGACTACGCCCAGTTTGAGGTCTGCGGACACAAGTGGGCCGACCTTTCAGACAACAGTTTCGGTTTCTCCGTTCTCAACGACTGCAAATACGGCTGGACGGTCAAGGACGGACATATCAAGCCCACACTCCTGCGCAGCGCCACAAGTCCGAACCATCTTCAAGACAGAGAAGTTCATAATTTTACCTACGCGCTTTATCCGCACGCCGGTACTGTAGCCTCGTCGGAGGTCGTCGAGGAGGGCTATTCGCTCAACGTCCCGCTTTACTGCGCGCAGTCAAAGGCGCACGACGGCACGCTCGACGACACGCTGTCGCTCGTGAAGGCGGATAAATCGAACATCGTCATCGAAACAGTCAAGAAAGCGGAGGACAGCGACGCGCTGATAGTCCGCCTGTATGAGACGTGGAACAAGAAAACCGACTGCGTCGTCACTTTCGGCGGAGAGCTTGCCGCGGCCGCGGTTTGCAACCTGCTTGAGGAAAAGGACGAGCCGCTCGCGTTCTCGGGCAATTCCCTGGCACTTTCGTTCAGACCGTTCGAAATCAAAACGCTCAAGGTAACCCTGAAATAAAAACGTGCATTTCAGTAAGGAGTTGTTAAAAATGGACTTTACAGCTTTGGTACAGAAAATTACGGCTTTTTTCGCATCGGTCATTCTGCTTTTTTCAACCAGTATTTTTGGCGCGGTCAATCCACCCGCCCAGGTCGCTGACAACACTTATTTCACGCCGGAGGGACAAACGATGACGCTGATAGAAAACGGAGCAAGCGACTACAGAATCGTCCGCGGCGCAAGCGCGACGGCGTCAGAGGTTAACGCCGCCAATACGCTCGCGCGTTACCTCAAGCAAATCAGCGGCGTTGACGTCGCCGTAATCACCGACGAGACATCCAAAGTCGGTAATGAAATCATCGTCGGTAATACAACCCGCGAGGGCACAACCTATACGATTGACCGAAACTACCTCGGCACCGACGGCTACGACATCAAAACCGTCGGAGACGACCTTGTTATCGCGGGCGGTGAACAACGAGGAACGCTTTACGGTGTTTACGCGTTCCTTGAATACTACCTCAACTGCCGGTGGTTCACGAAAGATCTAATTAAAGTGCCACAGTCCTCGACGATTGTCATTCCCGCGTCGATAAACATAGCCGAAAAGCCGTATCTTGAATACCGCGAGACGGACTGGATCAGCCCGCACGACGCCGAATACAGCGTCGCCAACAGGCAAAACGGCAACATCTACCGTTATCTGTCTCCGGCGAACGGCGGCAACTTCGGCTATGCGGGCAGCTTTGCCCACACACTCACAAACACGATTGTACCGGCAAACACCTTTTTTGAAAGCCATCCAGATTGGTTCGCCCTTGACGACGGTAAACGTACAAAGGATCAACTCTGTCTGACAAACCCCGAGGTCTTGCAGGAAGCTATTAACGAAGTCCTTGCTCTAATCCGTGCAAACCCGACCGCGCAGATTGTATCAATCACACAGCACGACAACCAGAATTACTGCACCTGCGATGAATGCAAGGCTATAGACAAGGCGGAGGGAGCACATTCCGGCACACTGCTACGTTTTGTCAACGCCATCGCCGACGCGGTGAAGGCAGCAGGTTACGACAATGTCAAGATTGATACGTTTGCCTACCAGTACACACGCTCCGCACCGAAAATTACGGTGCCGCGCGACAATGTCATTATCCGTTTCTGTACAATAGAGTGCTGCTTTTCTCATCCGATTGCCGAGTGCAGCGACGCGGAGGACATGCGGCAGGATCTTGCCGACTGGAAAGCCATCTGCAACACGCTGTATGTCTGGGACTACACCACCAATTACGCAAACTTCCTTGGGCCATTTCCCGATTTCGGCGTCATTCAAGAGAACCTCCAATATTTCGTCGAGAACAATGTCGTCGGTGTCTACGAGGAGGGCAACTATACTGCGTCTGAGAGCAACGGCGAGTTTGCCGAGCTGCGCGCTTATCTGCTATGTAAGCTCATGTGGAACCCCTATATCGACATGGATAAGGCAATGAACGAATTTCTTGAGGCTTATTACGGCGCGGGCTGGAAGTCCGTCCGTCAATACATCGACATGACGACAGCCAACACGGGACGCCTGACCTACCTCGGTCAGCAGCATATGCACATCTTCACAGCCATGAGCAGCGACGCGGTGCTTTACCTCAATAAAAACCAGATTAAATTCTGCGACGAACTGTGGGCGGACGCGCTCGCTAAAGCCTCGACGGCGGATGAGATTCTCCATGTTAAGCTTTCAAATATTTCATGGCGTTACTGGAAAGCCTGCAACAAAGTTGAGGAGTTTTCAAGGTTCCAGATGCCCGACAAGTGGCAGGCGAGCAACGAGGAGCTTTATAATGATATCGTTGCCCTGGGTATCACGAGAATACGTGAGGGCGCAAACGGTAGTCTGACGGACACGCCGGATTTCACCAAAACGCCAAATACATGGTACAAGGTTGTTGCATAGCATTATACATTGATAAAATGACCAGCGAAACTTAATATGGCAGCAAAAACCGCTCCGCTCCATTCCGAAAACGGCAATGGCGCGGGGCGGTCATTTCTCTGTGTCGTAGGGCATTTTTCAATAGATTATAGCATATCAACGATCCCGATGTTTACAAAATGATTTATTTGCCTTATTTGTTCATAAATCTTTTTTCATTCTCGCTCAAATCCAGACCGATGGTTCCGCCGGGGTTCATATTGTAATCGGGGTCAAAGTAGTTTTTCAGTACTCTGAAAACCTCATATTCCTTTTCGCCGACATATCCCTCAAGCCACGGTGCAAACATTTTGCCTATGCCGTGATGGTGGCTTATCGCGGCACCCGACTTTTGTATAGCGTCAAGAATGCTTGTGTGATATTTTTTGAACTCGTCGGCATCGTTCATGCGTGTTATGAATATGAAATACAAATTAGCGCCCTGCGGATAGCAGTGCGACATATGTGTGGTGACAACCGTGTTGGGCAGCTTATGGCAAACCTCGCGCACATCGCGGTGTACCTGTGCCATATTAGACCAGTTAACCGTGCACTCGAGCGTGTCTGTCGTGATGCCGAAATCCATCATTGTATCGCGAAGATACGGGTCTGTAAACCTGCCGTGCTCCCAGCTCTTTGTAACAACAGAAGTCAGGCTCATACCGCCGTATTTATGCGCGATTTTTTTGATGTTGTTTGCGACATTTTTTGAAAAGCCCTTTTCTCCGTCTGTAAAGCCGATGAAAAGGCAACGCTCCATGTCCTTAAAATTTCTTACTTTAAATAGCTTTTCAAGCGGAGTTTCGTCGACATTATAGAGATGAAGCATCAGGCTTGTTTCTTCGGGGTCGGACAGACGGAATACCGACGAGTAGCCCGCCTCGCACTGCATCATTTCACGCGCTGCCTCCTGCCCGATTTCCCAGTTCTTGAATATATATGAAAAGCGTTTCCTGTTTTCCGGCATCCAGCGGAACACCTTCAGCGTAACCTCTGTCAACACGCCAAAGGTACCCTCGCTGCCCATCATAATTTGATTGAGATTGGGTCCCGTCGCCTCACGCGGATAATGGCTTGTCACTATTCTGCCGATAGGTGTGGCGTATTTCTGCGACAGCACTATATCGGCAATCGTACCGTAGTAGGTGCTGTTCTGACCTGCGCCGCGAGTAACAACCCAGCCGCCCACGCTGCTGTATTCGAAGGACTGCGGAAAATGGCCGCATGTATAAGGACGTTTTGCGCCGAAAAGCTTTTGCGCGTTTTGCAGCGTCTCCTCAAGCTTCGGCCCCGACATACCGGTCTGCACCGTGATGGTCTGGTCAATTTCATTAAAATTAATAACCTTATTGTATCTTAGACGCATATCAAGCGAAACGCCGCCCTTGATGGGCTCGACGCCGCGCGTGACGCTGCTGCCGCCGCCGTAAACATACAGCGGTATTTTGTTTTCCGTACAATAGGCGACAAGCTGTTCAATCTGCTCTGCGGTGTCGGGATAGACGACAACGTCGGGCAGGCTGTCAAAACGGTGCTGACGAAAGCGCAGTAAATCGTAAGCAGTGCTGCCGTACGCGACCGCAAGACGCGCGTAGTCGTCCGTGGACACAAAGTCGTTGCCGACAATCTTTTTAAACGCGTCAAGATGCTTCTGTTCCATCTTTGAGGGAATATCAAGCTTGACCTTATCCCAGCCGATGTCGCCATCATAGCCCTTGAAGTCGTCGTCGGTCATTTTAAAAATATCTTTCAACATTTTATAAAGGGTTTCCTTGGGATATTTCACAAACTCCGGATCTCCCCAGCGGAAAATTGAGCGGTAGCTGTCCTTAGGCGCCGCCTCCTTCACCCATTTTGGTTCGAAGCCCTTATACGGTTTGCTCATTTACACTCACTCCTCATTATTTTTTTCATTCGTTTATACAGGGGTTCAAGACGTTTGTACATATCCGTGTACACCTCGTTGTAAATCCTCATATACAGCTCATGGTTTTTGTTGTCCGGAGTAAAAATATCCTTAACGGACACCATGCCCTCTATCGCGTCCTCATAGGAGCCGTAGGTCTTGTTGGTAACAAACGCAACCATTGACGAACCGAGCCCGCACGCCTCGTGTGTTTGAATTCGCTTAACCGGCAGCCCGAACATATCCGCGGTGATCTGGCAAATCTCATCGCTCTGTGAACCGCCCCCGCCGATAAACAGCTCGGTTACTTTAACGTTTGAACGTTTCTCCATTGTGTACAGCGCGTTCATCAGGGCAAAGCCTACGCCCTCAATAATGGCACGGTACAGGTGCATTTTGGTGTGCGCGTCGCTGAATCCGATTATAGCGCCTTTGGCGTTTGGATTTGTGATGCCGGGCGTCCAAAACGGCTGCAGCACCAAGCCGTCGCAGCCGGCGGGAACCTCGACCAGCCGCGAGTTCAGAATATCCTCCGCCGAACAGCCGCGTTGCGACGCTAATTCGCATTCCTTCTCCGCAAACTCCGATTTGAACCAAGATATCATCCAATAACCCCTGTAAATTTGTATTTCGGGGTTATACATATCGTTAGGGATGGCGGGGTAAGCCGGCATAAACTGCTGCGGCTCAAAATAATCTCGTGTCATAAACTGAACGGTTGCCGTTGTGCCCAGGGATATCGCCGCTTTATTCTTCGTAACCACAGACAAGCCTAAGGTTTCGCAGCCCTTGTCGGAGCCTGTCGCGATAAGCGGCAGCCCCGCGGGTATACCCGAACGCTTCTCCGTTTCTTCGGTAATAAGCCCTACTGTTTCGCCTGACGCGACAAGCTCACACAGCTTTTCTTTAGGCACATCGCAGACGCACCTTGTCATTCCGTTTTTACCCATCCATACTCTGTTCTTGTAGTCAAATGGTATGTGCCCTATCATATTCGCGGCAGAGTCACGCAAATTACCTGTCAGCTTATAATTTATGTAAGTGGGCAGCACAACAAACTTTGCCGTGCGCGCCCATAAATCAGGGTCGTTTTCCATTA
>CAZDWM010000016.1:0-19549 GCA_964509145.1 uncultured Eubacteriales bacterium
ATCAACGCGCAGAAAGCCGAGCTTCAGTCAAAGAAAGCCGATGTTCAGGCCAGCGCCGACGAGCTTGACGGTAAAAAGAGCGCGGTAAAGTCAAAACACACTCAGGCCATCCAAATGCTCAGGGAGCTTGACGCAAAAAGCGACGAATACGCGCGCATTCAAAAGCAGCTCGCAAACGAACAGGAAAAAATTGACGACGAAATAAACGCCTACCTCGCCTCCAAGGGTTCATCAGCGTCAAATCCCGGTGATATCAAAAACGACGGTTCTCTTAAGTGGCCTGTTCCCTATGATAATTGTTATATATCCGCCTATTTCGGCACTTATCCGTCCGGCGGTCCTCACAAGGGCATCGACATATGCGTCAGCGGCGGTACCGAGGGCAAGAACATCATAGCCGCGCAGAGCGGCAAGGTTATCCAGATGGGTTACGGTCACTGGTCGATGGGCAACTACATCATTCTCGACCATGGCAACGGTCTGTTTACGGCCTATTACCACGCCAGTAAGCTTATGGTCGGCTCCGTGGGTGATACAGTTAAGCAGGGTGACGTGATTGCGCTCATCGGTCACACGGGCAACACAACCGGTCCCCATCTGCACTTTGAAGTGCGTGTCAATAAAAACGGTACGGTCACGCAGGTCAATCCCCTCAATTATGTGACTATGCCTTAACTCGGAGTTTATATGAACAAAAAAATCTCTCTGGGGCTTACTGTAACATTTATTATTGCCGCGGTCACCGTTACCTTTGCTATCACTATGACAGTGGCACAGAAGATTTACAACGGCCTGATATCAAATCTGTCAAGCCGCGCGGAAACTTATGCCGCCATTGAGGATATCAACACGCTTGTTCGCGCAAACTATTATGACTACCTGTCCATTGAGGACGAAAAAATTAACCTCAGCATTTCAAAGGGATATATCGACGGTCTCGGCGACCCGAACTGCCGCTTTTTGACGGCGGGCGAATTCATTGACTATAAGCGCAAACTTGAGGGCAACGCCACCGGAGTGGGTATCACAACGGTCTGGGACGGCGAAAACGATTCGCTCACCGTTTCGGATGTGGCACCCGGTTCGTCCGCTTCATCTAAGGGAATGCTTAAGGGTGACGTCATCATTAAAATCGATAACGAGAAGGTCACCGACGACAATTATGAGACACTTCTTAAAAAGCTTGAGGGCGACAACCTGACGACACTCGATATCACGTGCAACCGCAAGGGTGATATATATGAGTTCAAGGTCACCATCGGTTACAGCTATGTTTCTGTTTCGAGTAAGAATCTTGACGGCATCGGCTATATACGTATTTCCGCGTTCTATGAAAACACGCAAAGCCAGCTTAAAAACGCCGTCAACGCCCTTAAAAGCGAGGGTGTTACCGGCTTCATTTTCGACCTGCGCAACACATCCGAGGGCAGTGCGGAATATGCCGCCGCTGCTGTGGACTGCATCACGCCTATATGCGACAACAACGGCGTTCTTTTAACACTTATAGACCGAAGCAACAATGTCATTAAGGATTCACAATACGCGTCAACCTCAAATGATATTAAGATGCCGAAAATTGTACTCGTCAACGGCAGGACGGCGGGTCCCGCCGAGCTTTTCGCGTGCGACCTGCGCGATTTTAAAACAACGCAGCTTGTGGGCAATAAAACGGGCGGAACGGGTACAGCGCAGAAGGTTTTCACCCTTGAGGACGGCAGCGCGGTGATATTAACCTACGCTAAAATGATGCCCTATATAAGCGAGAGCTTTGACGGCGACGGACTGACACCCGATTTCGAGGTGTCGCTGCCGCCCGAATACGAAAAACGCATCGAGCTGCTTGAGCTTGACGAAGACATCCAGCTTCAAAAGGCCGTTTCCGAGCTTGCCGGATAACATCTTTTCAACGGAAGGACATTGGTATCCTTATGAAGTCTATTGACTTGATTGTGCCCTGCTACAACGAGGCCGAGGTTTTACCTCTGTTTTACCGCGAGGTTTCCTCAGTCGCCTCAAGGTTGCCCGATTTTGAATTCAACTTCATCTTTGTCAACGACGGTAGCCGCGACGCGACACTTGATATCATCATGAGCTTCGCCGCCGGAGACAGCCGTGTCAAATACATCTCGTTTTCCCGCAATTTCGGCAAGGAGTCTGCTATGCTTGCCGGTATGAAGTATTCGCAAAGCGCGTATATCTGTATTCTCGACGCCGACCTACAGCATTCCCCGTCGCTGATTCTTGATATGCTGGCCTGCCTTGAGACCGAACCGCAATACGATGTAGCCGCGGCAAGACGCATCGACAGGGAGGGCGAGTCTAAATTCAAAAGCTCCTTTTCAAAGGGCTTTTATAAAGTCATTAACAAATTAAGCTCCGTTGAAATTCCCGAAAGCGCTCAGGACTTCCGTGTCATGCGCCGCAAGGTTGTCGACGCTATTATATCCCTGCCCGAATACAACCGGTTTTCAAAGGGTATTTTCAGTTGGGTGGGTTTCAGCACAAAATGGTTTGAGCACGAAAACCGCGAACGCGCGGCCGGTGAAACAAAATGGTCGTTTAAGAGTCTTCTTCGTTATGCTGTTGACGGCATAATCGGCTTTTCCACCGCTCCGCTTAAAATGGTGCTCACCTTAGGCGCCGTCATAAGCGGAGTAGGTCTGATTTACGCGCTGTATATGATCGTTCGCACAATTGTCCTCGGTCCGGACGTGGCGGGTTATCCCTCGCTGATATGCGCCATATTGATACTCGGCGGCTTAATTCTTTTTGCCCTCGGCATCATCGGCGAGTATATCGCTCGCATTTATCTGGAGGTTAAAAGCAGGCCGATATTCATCGTCGACAAAACCAACATCGTTGTGAATAAGCATGATTAAAGCTTTCCGCGCAGTTCAACAACCTTTCCGATAATTTTTACAGGCGCCTGCGCAGTCTCCTTTTTTAAAAGCACAATAGGTTCATGGTGTTTATTCAAAGGCACAAGAATAGTTCTTGTGTCTTTTTTTATTACCTTATTTATCATAATTTCAGAACCGTTGACTAAAATAACGGCCACATCGCCGTTTTTAACGTTGTTCTGATAACGGACTATCAAGAGGTCACCGTCACATATACGCGGTTCCAGACTGTTACCGTCAATTTTCAGCGCGAAAAATTCACCGAGTCTTGAAACGTCCCGCGAAATTTTATCATAATCGAGAAAGTCCGCTACCGTATCCACCGGCGCACCAACGCGAATATAGCCAAAGACTGGAATTGTCATTCTGCCCGACCGCGCGGCTTCGCCACACATTAATTCATCCACAGAGACATCGAATATTTCGGACAGCTTCATGAGGCTTTCAGTGTCGGGATAGGTTCTTTCGTTTTCCCACTGACTAACGGCTGTTTGGTGAACCGAGCATCTGTCGGCAAGCTCTTTTTGTGACATCCCTTTTAAGATACGCAATTCCCTGATTTTATTCATATAATTCTCCTTAACATGTTATTGCTTTTCTGTATTATGAGCTATTCTATTTATTATGTCAAGTATTTTGAATAATATTAGTATTTCTATTGACATAAGAACATTTGTTTGCTATTATAATAGTGTCACTATTGAAAGGGAGTGATAACGTGACAGGGTACGAGGGCTATCCGCCCAACTTCGACGAGGCAGCTATGGCGCGCAAGGCTTACCTCGACTGGGAGCGCTCCTGTACGGAGGAGTTGACGGATTACGTCGACAGGCGGCGAAAGGTTGACTTGTCCGTCCTTGTCGGCGAAGCGGTTAAAAATGAGCTGACAAATGCCGAGCGGTCGGTGGTCGAAAAGATATATTACGAGCAAAAAACGTTGACTCAAACCGCGCGCGAGCTTGGTGTCAACAAATCGACCGCCGAGCGAACGCTCAAACGCGCAACGGATAAGCTGCGCAGATGCTTGTCCTATGTCGTTAAGTATCAGTACGACCGGCTCGAAGTACCTTTCCTGACCGCCGCTGTACGCGAGGCGCTGGCACTCGACGCGCTGCGGACATACAACCCTAAAAGCTTCGGTGAGCGGCTGCGTCGGTTCAGGTTAACCGAGAATTTAAGTCCCCATCTGTTGTCGAATGCAATCGGCATTAGTGTTAAGAGGTTTCTCTCGCTTGAATCCGGCACAGCTCCCCCGGATGTCGAGGAACTGCTTGCTTTATCCGGCTTTTTTAAAACAACGGTTGATTATTTATTAACAGGAAAGTAAAGAAAGGACAGCCGCGGCTCTGTCGCCGCGACGGAGAAAAAGCGTTGCGAAAGGATGGTCATGATAATGGAAAACAAGACACTTGAGGCACTTGCGGACGAATATTACGAGGGCGCGAATCTCCAAAAGCAACTCATTGATAAAAACAGGCTTAAGCTTGCGGCGGCACGTAAAAAGGGCGATAAGAACGAGGAACTTCGCCTGACGAAGCTGATAATGGTGCTTTACAACCAGCGGCGAGAGCTGCTCGACACCGCCGCAAAGCTTAAACATTATTACAAATATAGTGGAATGAGCATAAAATGATACTGGAAAAATATGATAGAACGTAAGGAACTTTTTCTGATAAAGCGTTCGTCGCGGTAAAACTGATGTTACGGTTGACTGACCCGGCAGAACGCAATCAAATCCATAATATGAAAGGAAATAAATTATGAAAGCAATCACCTATGTTGTCGAAAACGCCTATATTCTTATTCCCGCGCTGTACATAATCGGCGCCATCATCAAGGGTATCGAAAAAATACCCGATAAATATATCCCGCTGATTCTCCTTGTGTTCGGCATCGGAGGCGCCATAGCTATCCTCGGCTTCTCCGCGGACTCTGTGATACAAGGCGTTCTCCTGACGGGCGTAACGGTCTACGGCGACCAGATTGTAAAACAGCTGTCGAAAAAGGACGATGAATAGCAAATCCGGGGGCACCTCTCATATATGTTGCATATTAACGCAAAATAGTATAAGATAATGACAACAAATTATGCAGAGGTGCCGCTTTTTGAACATCATCACAGCCTTCAGCCACGCGCTTCGCGCGTCCTTCCGCTGTCTGCCGCTTCGCCAAACCGTGTTGTTTTATTCCATCCGCGCCGACGGTCGGCTGCTTGACAACGCCGCGAGTGTCTACAATGCGCTTGATACAAAAAAGCGTATCTTCGCCAAACGGTTGCCGCACACAGAGACCGTTAAATTAAAACAGTATTATCTCCTGCTTACCAGCAAGGTCATTGTAACGGACGACTACATTCGTTATTTGCGTTCCGTGCGTCTGCGCCCCGGGCAAAGGCTGATTCAAATTTGGCATGCGGGCGGATACATGAAGAAATTCGGTCTCGACGCACCGTCGCGGCTAACGCGTGAGGAGGAAATCGCCACCCACGCGCAGTACGACGCCGTCATTGTCAGCTCCGAGGGCAGTTGTCCCTGTTTCGCTTCGGCGATGGGGCTTGTTGTCGCCCGCTTTCTGCCGCTCGGTCTTCCGAGGACGGACGCGCTGCTGTCGGCGCAAAAGCGAGAAGAAGAGCACCGTGACTTTTTCGGACGGCATCCCGGACTGACTGGTAATAAAATATACCTCTACTGCCCAACCTTCCGCGAGCGTGACGGTGTGAAAGTTGATTTCGACCCGTCGCTTGACTGGGATGCTCTCAACAACACGCTTCGCGATGATGAAGCGTTTGTTGTCCATCGCCATCCGGTTATGAAGCAGCCGTTTTTTACCGAGGACTACACTCATATTTCCGATCTCAGCGATGAATCGATGAACACACTGTTGTGCGTCTGCGATGTCATCGTCACCGACTATTCATCCGTCGTGCTTGACGCTACGCTGCTTGATATCCCTCCGGTATTCTATTGCCCCGACCTCGGCAGCTACGAGCGGGATTTTTACTTCGACTTTTCCGCCGAAGTGCCGGGTGAAATTATAACCCACGGCAGCGGACTGATTGAGGCAATCCGAAGGGCGCTTGAGGCACCGCAGACCGATAAAATAAAAAAATTCCGCCGCGACCAGATGGGGTCGTGCGACGGAAAAAGCACCGAGCGTGTTGTGTCTTTAATCAAGGATTATTTGAACGGGCGGTAACGGCGTCCACAATCCGCTTGGCGGAGTTGCCGTCGGTTAATCCAAAATTCATCTCAACAAATTTTTTTATCATGTCCCCGTCTTTGCGCACGGAGCCGACGGCGTCGAGCAGTTCGTCGAAATCCATTGCCACAGGACCGGGGACATATTCTTTGTAGTCGTAATAAAAGTTTCTGTCGATGTTGTAGCTGTCGAGGTCGAAGGCGTAAAAAACACACGGCTTGCCAAGCAGCGCGAAGTCCATGCATATAGACGAATAGTCGGTTATCAATATTTCGGCGGCGTGAATCAGTTCGCCGGCATCGTCGAGACTTGTCATATCTACAACGCCTTCCGGCACCTTGACGCCGTTGTGAATCTGCGGATGTAGCCTTAATATGAGGGTGTAACGGTCGCCGAAACGCGCGTTGAAACGTTCAAAGTTAAAATGCTCAAGAAAATGCCGGTTGTCCTCTTCCTTGTCGCGGAAGGTAGGTGCGTAAAGTATTATGCCTTTACTCTCATCCAGCCCGTGCTTTTTAGCGAATTCGGCTGCGTCCTTACGCCCGCCGTTGTCCGATATGTAGCGGTCGGCACGCGGCGAACCGAGCGGCAGCACCCTCTCAACAGGCACACCGAAAGCGTCGGCGTAAATCTGCGTGACCTTTTCGGACGTACAGATAACATAATTCAGCCGTTTGTTGCCCCGTGCCACTCTGTCGCGCACATCCGGCGGCAGCCTGGTGTCGAGTCCGAACCTTTTAAACGCGCCCTCCCCGTGCCAGAGCTGAGTAATCACTGTCTCTTTCTTAAAGCGCAGGTCGCACATCGGCATAAAGTTGTCGTTTAAAAAGACGTATTCCGCCGTCGCGAGCAGACGCGCCTTTCTTGTAAAAAAGCGTATCATCAGCCAAAGACTTTTTAACATTTCTGTAAAGTATTTAGACTTTACAGGTTTAATGTCCGTTCCGGATATACGAACTATTTCAAAGCCCTCCCTGCTCTTCAGCTCCTTCTCGATTTCGCCGAGAGAGTCAGTGAACTTGGCCATATGTGGCGACAGTAAAGCGACCCGTCCGCGTTTTAAGGGCAGGACGGCGTACAGGTTGAACATCGCCGCATAAATTTTATAAGCTTCGTTTTTCATAGTCTTTTCATTTCCACTGCTTTTTTAGCCGCTCTGAACAGCAGGCCGAAGAAGCGGTTTTTTATTTGCTCCGACAGCCCAAGATTGAGAAGATATTTAAAAAGCCGCACATCGGCTTTGCATTCCCGTTTGATGACCAATCGCTTTTTTGAGCGCGACGCTCTTTTAGCGTTTTTAATAAAACCCTTGTCCGGCAGCACGACGACATTTTCGCATTGAAGCCATCGCTGCGGGATCGCGCCGCTTAGTGCTTCGCTTTGCGTAATTATCAACTCAAACGCGGGCATGGACTGATAAAACACCGCGTTGACCGTCGATTCCAGCGCCATACCGTTCAAATGAGTCACTATAACTGTTATTTTCGGCATGGATGCCAGTAAAGCTCGGCTGAACACCGGCTCGCCTATATCCGCCCACTGTGCCGCCGCTTTTTGCCGTGTCGCGTCATTCATCATGCTTTGCAGCCGCTTGTGCTCCGCACCGATAAGGTTGAGCGTCTTGCTGTCGGCCTGCCAGAAAAGCCTGTAGAACTGGGTTATCAGCGCAAAATCCGCCTTGTAGACAAGCTCCCTCAAAAACGCTTCCGCGTCGACATCGAGCGGCATCTCCGAAACTGTCTCAAGCGCTCTGCCGTAAATTAGCTTCATCGCGTCGATGTAGTCGCGCACAAGCGCCGCGTTGACAGTCTGCGTCACCGACGCGTCGGCGAAGTCATGACGGCGGTATCGGTAACAGGCGTCCGGCGCGCCAACAGCCCTCCCGGACGGTAGCATCACGTTATAAATGAAAGCGCCGTCCTCTGAGTATCTGAGCGGCGGGAAGCTAACTCCCGCCCTTTCGAGTGTTTCCCGACGGAAGCACTTGTTTCCGATGAGAAAGTTCCAGACCAAATCCATATCGAACGCGTTAATGTTCTTTTTTTTTGCCAGCTTATCGGCGTAGGGATTGTCTTTTTCGCCAATCGCGCCGAAGCTTTTTAAGCGGCAGACGGCCATATCGGCGCCCGTCTCCTCAAGAGCTTCAAAAAACGCCTGAAGTGAGCCCTCGGTGAACTTATCATCGCTGTCGAGGAAGGCCACATACCGTCCCGTCACCCGTTTGAGGGCGTTATTGCGTGCTGCCGAGACACCGGAATTCGGTTGTGACAGGCATATAAAACGGCTGTCTCGAGCGCAGAAAGCGTCTATGACAGCCTGTGTCGCGTCGGCTGAGCCGTCGTTGACAACAATCGCTTCAAAATCGGCAAGCGTCTGTGCCAAAAGGCTTTCAAGCGCCTCGGCAATATATTTTTCGGCGTTATATGCGGGCACGATGACCGACATTAACGGCAACGCTATCAATTCCTTTCGTTGAGAAGCGTTTCGGCAACCTTGAGGTCGAACGGATAAGTAATTTTAATGTTGGTTACCTCGCCTCGTACGATGTATACGGGCAGACCCTTGATTGTGTAGATTTTACACGCGTCGGTGAGGACGGCTTCCTCCTCGGGTGTGAGAGCGCGGACTGTTTCGGCGAGCTTTTTGACGTTAAAGCTCTGGGGTGTCTGACCCTGAAACATCCTGCTTCTTTCGGGTATGGTTTCGATGAGCAGCCCGTCGTCGCTTTCGACGATGGTATCCGTCGCGGGAATCGCCGTGTCGCAAGCGCCGTATTCATAAGTGTATTTGATGTTATCCTCAATAATTCTGCGTGTAACGAACGGCCTGACTGCGTCGTGCGTTAAAATGATATCGTCGTCGTTGACGCCATAATGCGCTTCGATATATTCAAGCGCCTTTAAAAGTGTGCCGTTGCGTGTCTTGCCGCCGCAAATAACCTCTATACGCCCGTCGTCAAGGTGTGCTGTGATGATTTCCTTGGTATAGTCTACCCATTCACACGGGCATAGTACGAGTATTTTTTCAAATTCGGGAGACTCGCAAAACCGCTCGGTGGTGTGGATGATGACCGGTCGGTTCCCGAGCGAAAGATATTGCTTCGGTTTTTCGCAGGCGCCCATTCGAGTGCCTGTACCGCCCGCAAAAATTGCAGCGAATATCATCGAAGTTACCTCTTTTTTTCTACCTTTTCGTCATAGATGGCGCAGACCTCTTCCGCCGTGCCGGAGGCCGTCACCTTGCCCCTTTCGAGCAGTATCGCCGTGTTGCACAGCCCCCGTACCTGGTCGGTGTTGTGCGAAACGAATAACACGGTCACACCCTTTTCAAACATGGAGCGTATTTTAGCCTCGCTCTTTTTTCTGAATTTTGCGTCGCCGACAGACAGCACCTCGTCGAGAATCAGCACCTCCGGCTCGACCGCCGTCGCAATCGCGAAACCGAGCCTTGCCCTCATACCGGACGAATAGTTTTTGACAGGCACGTCGATAAACTCCTCAAGCTCGCTGAAGCTTAATATTTCGTCGTACTTGGTTTCAATAAATTTCCTCGAATAGCCCATTGTGGCGCCGTAGAGGAAGATGTTCTCGCGCCCGGTGTAATTCATGTCGAAGCCCGCTCCGAGCTCTAAAAGGGGTGCTATTACCCCCTCGACGTGAATCGAACCCTTGGTGGGTTTGAGAACGCCTGCCACAACCTTTAAAAGCGTGCTTTTTCCGGCGCCGTTGAAGCCTAAAATGCCGATGCGCTCGCCCGGCATCACCTCGAAGGACACGTCCTGAAGCGCCCAGAACTCGTTGTAGTGCAGTTTGTGCGTCACGAGCTTGATAAAATATTCTTTTAAATTGTCAATTTTTTCTTGATTCAGGTTAAAAAGGACGCTGATGTTTTCGGCCTTTACAGCCGGTTCGGATTTATTATCCATAAAATTACATTCCTTTATACGGACTGATATCAGATATGCAAAATAAATTTGTCTTGATTCTTCCAGAACGCGAGCGTTCCGACGACGATGCAAAGAATGCTGAACCCAAACGCATACCAGAACCAGTGCCAGTTCCACATTTCGCCGAACAGCACGCAGCTTCGGAACATCGAAACAATCGAATACAGCGGGTTTGCCATCATCGCCCTTAGTATAAGCTCGTTGTCAAGGTTTAACTGCTTAACGTTGTAAAAAATGGGGGTAAAGTAGAAAATCAGCATACAGAACACGTCGTAGAGGTATTCGACGTCCTTAAAAAACACCTCAAGCACCGATAAAATCAAGCCGACACCGATGCAAAGCAGGAACAGGATGATAATAGGCACCCACGCAAGGAAAACATAGGCAGTCAGATGTACAGGATTGTTCGTAAAGAGCTGGAAGTAGGTGATGAACACAACAAGCACCGACAGCGAAATAGTAAATGTTACAAATGTTGAAATTACATTTGAAAGCGGGTAGATATATTTCGGAATATAGACCTTTTTAATAACCGACGCACTCTGAACGATGGAATGCATGGCACGCTTGGTAGACTGCGTGTAAAACTCGTACAGCAGACGACCGCAGAGCAGATAGACGGGATAGTTGAGCACCGTCGAAGAGTCCTTGCCGAATATCCGCGAAAACACAAGCACCAGTACGAGCGTCGTCAGCAGCGGCTGGAGAAAGGTCCAGAACACGCCGAGAATCGAGTTTCTGTACTGTAGCTTGATATTCTTCCTGACTATTTCCTTTAGCAGATAACGGTATTTGTAGACTTGCTTTGTCATTTCTTGTGCCACTTCCGAAAATAAAATATCATCGACTTCACCTGAACCGCCATCAGCTTCATGTTCTTTTTGCTTTCCCTGCCCCAAACGTGGTAAACAACAGCTTGGGGGTAATAGACAGCTCTGCTTGTCTTTCGGACGGTTCTGGTAAGGTCACAGTCCTCAAAATACATAAAATAATGCTCATCGAATCCGCCGATTTTTTTAAACAGTTCGGTTCGAATCATCATGAAGCAGCCCGTGGCGTTTTCTATGTCGAACGGCTTTGACAAATCTTTGTCAAGCATGGCATATTCGCGCAGCATAACACCCGGTTTGTCCTCGTTGCGCAGCCTGCTGGCGGCTAAGTACCGAAGCCTTGGGTTAAGCTTGCCAAGAATCTGTTCGCGCCCGCCGGGGAAACAAATTCGCGGCGAAAGCAGACCGATGTCGTCGTTTTTATTGAGATATGAGGCCATTTTTGTGATGACATCGTCCATAAGAAGAACGTCTGGATTAATGATGACATGGTACTTTGAATCAAGCTTTGGAATAACGCTGTTATGACCCGCGCCGAACCCGTTGTTTGTAGCGCTTTCGATGATTTCAAGGTTCTGGACATCACCGAATTTTTCTTTCAATAACGCTATTGTGCCGTCTGTGGAAAGGTTATCCGTTACTATCAGCTTAAAATTGACACCCTTTGTAAACGACAAAAGCGTTTCGACTGTCTTTTCAATGGTTCTCTCATTGTTGTGCGTTACTATACAGCCCGTGACCGTATCCATATTACACCCCTGTGACTGTTATTTGAAAGCTAACAAAGCTTTCAGCAGCGATACACGCCACGAAAGCTTCTGAGCCAGTCCTTTTTTTTTGCCTGTAACGGTCTCCCCGTGGCGACGATAAAGAATAAGTGGTTCAGCTATGAGCCTTGTTTTACCTCGTCGCTCAGCCAATAGTCCGAGCCACTGGTCGTGCATCGGGATGTTGTCCGGAAACGGCAGCGCTTTTAATAAAAGCTCGCGCTTGAACGCCATACAGCAGCCCATGTATGAATTATATCCAAGATTTCTCAAAAAACCCGTCTTACTGCCGTGAGCCTTGAAAAATGAGCCGCAGGTTTCATTTAAATCCGCGTCCGTCACCCTCGCGTCGTGTAAAACAAGCGTCGCGCCGCTTTCTAATTCGCGTATAACGCGGTCAACCTTGTTCGGCAACCAGACATCATCCTGATCACATAAAAATATATAGTCACCGGAGACCTTTGACAGGGCGTTTTCGAAGTTTTTAACAACTCCCCTGCCCTCGCCCGAAAAATATTTAATTCTTCCGTCAACCGCCGACAGGCGCTCAACAACACGCTGTGTCTCGCCGCCGGGGTCATCGTCTGACACAATCAGCTCGTCGCCGGCATCAAGCAGCGGCATAATTGAGGCAATTTGCGCCCCGATATATTTTTCGCCGTGATAAGCGGCCATGCATACCGATATCATGTGCCCAGAGACTTCATGGTCGGGAACAGCAGCACATCCCGAATAGAGTAGCTGTCGGTCAGAAGCATCACGAGACGGTCTATGCCTATACCGATGCCGCCCGTCGGGGGCATACCGTATTCAAGCGCCATGAGGAAATCCTCGTCGGTGTGGTTGGCCTCCTCATCGCCAGCCGCGATGAGCGCCTCCTGCGCCTCAAAGCGTCCGCGCTGGTCGATGGGGTCGTTTAATTCCGAAAAGGCGTTGGCCATTTCGCGCTGTGTGATGAACAGCTCGAAACGCTCCGTAAAATCGGGGTCGTTCGGTTTTCTCTTTGCCAGCGGCGAAATCTCGACAGGGTGCTCCGTGATGAATGTGGGTTGTATGAGCTTGTCCTCGACATATTCTTCGAAGAAAAGGTTGAGCAAATCGCCTTTCTTATGGCGCGCCTCAAACTCGATGCCACGTTCCTTTGCCAGCGTCTTGGCCTGCTCGAAGTCGATGGCGGCGAAATCTACGCCCGCATATTTTTTAACAGCCTCAACCATTGTGAGCCGCTCGAAGGGCTTTGAAAGGTCGATTTCCGCGCCGTCATAATTAATTGTCAGCGCACCGCAAATCTTTTGCGCCACGTCTCTAAAAAGGTTTTCGCATAAATCCATCATGCCATGGAAATCGGTGTAGGCCTGATACAGCTCCAGCAGCGTGAACTCCGGGTTATGGCGCACATCAATGCCCTCGTTGCGGAATACACGACCGATTTCATATACTCTTTCAAGGCCGCCCACAATTAAACGCTTGTGGTACAGCTCAAGTGATATTCTTAAATTTAAATCCTCGTCAAGCGCGTTGTGATGGGTTTTAAAGGGACGCGCGGCGGCTCCCCCGGCGTTTGGCACGAGCATCGGAGTTTCAACCTCCATAAAGCCCTGCGCGTCGAGGTGGTTTCTGATTTCTCTGATAATGGCGGAACGCTTGATAAACGCGTCCTTAACCTCTGGATTCATGAAAAGGTCGACATAACGGCGGCGATAACGTGTGTCGGTGTCCTTAAGCCCGTGGTATTTCTCCGGCAGCGGGAGCAGCGACTTTGTGAGCAGCCGCAACGCCTTTGCGTGGACGGATATCTCGCCCCTGCGTGTGCGGAACACAAAGCCCTTAACCTCAAGGATGTCGCCGATGTCCCATTTTTTAAATTCGGCAAACAGTTCCTCGCCCACATCGTCTATTTTAACATAGACCTGCATACGACCTGAACGGTCGCGTATATCGATAAAGTTCGCCTTGCCCATATCGCGTCGGGACATCATGCGCCCGCAAATAGAAACATCGCTGTTTTCAAGCGCGTCAAACTTCTCCGTTATCCCGGCACAGGTCGTCGACTGCTCGGCGAGCGTTATCGTAAACGGGTCGTTGCCCTGTTCCTGAAGTGTCTTAAGCTTTTCGATTCTAATCTGACGCTGCTCGTTTTGCGCCTCGCGCTCCTGCGCTTCCGTCAACTCGGGGCTATTGGCTAAAACGTTATTATCGTCCTGCATCAATTTATCATCCTTTGCACATTCATCTTACTTCGCGATGGCAAGTATCTCAAACTGAACCGTCGCGCCGTTGGGCAGCTCAACAGTGACCGTCTCACCTATCTTTTTGCCGAGCAGAGCCATGCCGACGGGCGAGCTGTCGGAGATAATGCCCTTATCGGGGTCGGCCTGCGACTTTCCGAGAATTTGATATACTATGGTCTCGTCGTACTCGATGTCTTTGAGCGTCACTTTGACGCCGGTCTTAATAATTTCGGTGCTTATTTCGTTTTCGTCAATGATGACGGCATTAACCGTTTCGGCCTCAAGCTTGGCAATACGTGCTTCCATAATTGCCTGAGAGTTCATCGCCTCGTCGTACTCGGCATTTTCCGACAGGTCTCCGAAGGAACGCGCTTCCTTAATCCTTGACGCGATTTCGTCGCGTCCGACGGTCCTCAGATGCTCAAGCTCCGTCATGAGCTGCTGATACCCCTCATGTGTCATTTCGTTTGCCATTTAGTATAGCCTTCCTTTCATATGTTCGTGCCATAAGCCAAAAAGTTCAAAACAATACAGCCAACCGTCTGTATTTATACATTTGATTATTATATAAAATTTACTCGCAAATGTCAAGAAATATGTAATGATTTCGGCTTGAACTTGGCATTTTGATGCCAATATGGATTATTATAATTGACAAATCGTCTGGTATGGCTAAATATAAAAATCATGTCTGATAAATATACACCCGCAAACATATTACTGAAGATTGACAATGTTCGTTCGGGGCGTTATAATTTCCGTAGATACAACAGTTTCGGATGGAGGAAAGGCTATATGGTTTGCGGTAAATGCGGGCACGAAAACGCGCGAAAAGAGAATTTTTGTACAGAGTGTGGATGTCCGCTCAAGCACGGCGAAAAAGTCCTTGACAGTGTTTATAATGCACAAACCTATTCCGCCGCTGACCTTTCGAACAGGAAAATAATTAGTCTGTTATACGGTAAACATTATACAGTATTAAAAACTATCTTTGGCGTTTTTTTATTACCGTTTGTATTGCTGCTTGTGTATTTTATCATATTATTTCTACGTCCGAGTACTTATAAGGTACCCGAAGTAGACCGGCTTTCCGAAGACTTCAAAGGCACTGTCAACATCACAATCACAATTGTAAAAGCAAGCCGTTTAGCAAAAATATACGATTATGTCAACTACGTCGCTTTAACTGACGACGGTGTGCGTTGTATCGTACGCTTTGGCGAGGATAAAGACGAAAGCATTTTTGCATGCCTGCCAAGCATTAATGACAAAGCCTTAGACGCTTCCTTCAAGGGCGTCGAGGTGAAGGGGCGTTGCTTTCATACGAACAGCTACCAAAAAAAGAGCTATGTTGAACGGGGGCTTTGCGCAAGCGCCGAGGAATTTGAAGGGCTTTACGGCAGATATGCTGTTTTTGTGGGAGAAAGGGCTGAACCTGAGATAAGCAATATATTCACCTGCTTTGTAGTTTTATCCGTAATTCCCGGATTCATATTTCTTTTTATCGGTTTGGCTGTTTTTAAAAAATACAGGATTCTCGGTAGGGATTTGAACCGATTCAGAAAAGCGGCCATAATCGGTTTAGTTGACGGTCTGCTGATAAATGCTCCTTATCAAGCAAAGATATACCGGGTTGATAACGTCAAAGGGATTGTCTTTTCACCTCACGCCGGCAGGTTGTTAATCGATAATAAAGTATCATAGGGTTTATAGTATTGCTCGGATTTTCTTCATTGATTGGTGGATTAACATATGAAATGCGACAAATGCGGACACGATAATTCACGCAGAGAGAAATACTGCACGGAGTGCGGGTATCCGCTCACGAAGGATGACGCCGAGCACCCTTCCGCGACAGATATCCCCGAAAAAGCCTTCGACAAGTACACAAATAAAGATATAATAAAAATCATTTACGGCAAGCGGTATGAAAAAGTTAAAACTTTATTTTATGTTTTATATGCTGTGCTTTTTATGGTATTTCTGATTGCCCAGTATTTCTATATTGTTCCGGACGACCCGGATTTGATGATTCCAAAAAGCTTTTCCCAAAATGCTGGCGATGATATATATGTCTGCACGACATTAATAAAGCTTTCCGTTTTGTTGGACTTCGATGAAAGCGATTATATTTATTGCGCCGCGCTTACAAGCAGCGGTGAGCGTTGTATTTTATATACAGATCAGGAGACCTTTGACAATTATTATACCTGTCTGCCGGATTTCTTTGACGAGTCCGCGCCCTCCGTAGAGGGTGTTAAGGTAACAGGCATGTGTGTGGTGACAAACGATGTCATCAAGACCCGCTGTAAGGAGGCCAGCTTTTGCTCAGATGCTGAAAATTTTAACAAGCTTTTCGGCAAATACACAATTGAGGTAAACGACAAACCGGAATCCAACAATTCAAAAGCTTTTTCTATAATGTTTTTTTGTTTCTTCTTTCCCGGCACTATACTGCTTATGATTAAATTGGTTGTTTTTCAAAGATACAGGTCTTTAAACAAAAGCTTGAACCGCCTGCGGATTTCCGGCGATATTGATTTGGTTGAAGGCCTGTTTGAGTTTGCTCCATATAATCCCCATGACCACAATTTTGTTTTTGTTAATGGTTTATTCTTCTCTGCGTTTGACGGTTGCCTCGCGAAAGTTTCCGATATCGTTCGGCTCAAGTACAGCCCAAACGGACAATATGGTTGCAGAACAATAGTTATATGTTATGAAAGCGGTCACTCGCAGATTTGCGTCTCAAGGGTTTATGTGGAATATGTAAATGCTCTCAAACTTATAAGACGTTTAAAAATAGAAAACCCAAAGATGGAGATTGTTAACGAAGCTTGGATTATGAATAATGCGTAAAACCTACTTTTTTACTAAAAATATTTTACGGCAAACATTATGGGCTACTGAAATATTAACATCGAAAGTAGGTTTTTCTGTTGGAGCTTTTGATTCAGGTTAGGTTTTCAGTAAACATGTAAAGGCACCCATATATCAGGGTGCCTTCTGCATTAATTCTCGTTTGAGCTATGGTTAAATATATTTAATAAAATTCTGGTACAGGTTCTCAAGCATTTCCTGGAAGTCGCTTCCGCCCATAATATCCGAATCGAACCCGGCGCCTCCGGTTATATCTTCAGGCTCATGATCCGTCGAGGTTTCGGTTCCGCTGGCGTCCGTTGAAGACTCGTCAGGAACTTCGCCGCCGTTTCCGCCGCCGGCTGACAATGTGATGATATCCTCAATTTCGAAGCAGTCAATTTCCATTGACGGCTTTATATAAATGTCTCTCAATGTAACCAACTCCCCCGAAAATAATCGTACTATTAAAACACACAAAACGGTGTAAAAAACAGGTTGATGTTCCGGGCAGACAGCGAGCCGCCCGCCCGGATGAAAAACTAGTTGAAATCCACGACGGTAACAACAGACAAATTCTCATTTTCATCAATGTGCGAACTTGAGCTTGTGATAACGTCCTCGACTTCAAATTTTTCAACATCTAGAGCCGGCTTCTGATAATTTGAATTCATAATTTAGCTCCTTCCTTGATAATTATATATCATTCAACAAAAACTACGTATATTTTTGTTGATAATACCAAAATCAGTCGCCAAACGGATCCTCGGTGTTATCTCCGATAAACTGACCCTCATCATAATAGTTGACGACATAAAAACTGCTGTAAATGGTCTCAACATTATTTTGGGCGTCACGTATAACCGCATAAGCGCGGAAATAAAGCACAGGATAGACCGTGACAACCTGACCGCCGACCGTCTCCTCTGTTGACCATTTTGTTTTCGTGAGGGCGTATGTGCCGGCGTTATGCGTGTCGTTAGATGTTCTCTTAATAATCTCGGAGTTCGACTCATTGATAATAAAATCCGTGTCACTTCTTGCGATAAGTGGATTCATTGTAAATAAAAGACCCTGCTGAATAACGGTGTACTCCGTTGAAATGCTTCTTTCGGCATAGACCGTCACACAGTTGTTTGTAAAATTCGGATTGTCTCCCGCGACGCGGATGACTTTGCCGTCGCCGCCGCTTTCTCCGTAAACGGCTGTTATATCTTTACTTAGCGTCACGTAAAACTCGTAGGTTGCATAATAACTGACAATATCATAAATAAAATTTTCTTCATCGATAATAGCCCAGTAGGAGAAATTTTCGCCGTTCAATGTGTTGTCGGCGGTGATGGTGGCCAATTCGCAATATTCATATTCCTCAGAGGATGTCATTTCGCCACCCTCGCCTGCAAATGTCCTGATTGTGTAGGTGTCGGTGTTCTTCTCAAACACGGGATAAACTAAAAGGTTATTGGTAGAAACTGCGATTTCCTCAACCGAATAGGACCAACTGCCCGTCCATGTGTAGCCGTCTCTCACAGGCGTGTAGTCGACAACATGGTCGACCGCCTCGTTAACCTCCTGCTCCATACCGCGAATGATGTTGTTTGTAATATTGAGATAGGAGACATAGTGCCAGCCCTCGCTTGATTCATAAAAAACAGCCTGAAGCTTGAGATATGTGGCCGCCGTAAACGTATAGTTTACATTGAAGCTGACGATACGTTCGTTTTCAAGGTTAATCCAGTAAAGAAAAACATAACCGCTCAGCGGGGAGGCTGTCAACGTTACCTCGGTTCCGGCATCAATGGTCAGCGACCCGCTTGTGCTGACTACCAGAAGCTCCTCGCCTCGGCTGACATGACCTATAGGAGAAGCGCTTAATTGAATCGTGCAGGGCGTTGTGTCGGCGTATGCAACAAAAAAAACGGACATTGACAGAACCGCCACAGCAGCCGTCAGTACAACTGAAATACACTTTTTGACAGCTTTTTTCATCGTCCGCACCCCCCGAAAAAATATAGGGTATTTGCTTTACGCACAGGAACACACATTTTTAATCAAAAAAAGTATACCATAGTAAAAACGCCTTGTCAATACTACATTTATATGTAATCAAGTGTTTGTGGGAATGTACAAAACAAACCAATTATGTAGGTATGAACTTGTCATTTTGCTCAATTGTCATATTGTCGCAGTTATTATTCCAGATAATTCGTTAGGCATCCGATCGTGTCGACCGCCACGGATGCCCTGACGGACGAGCTTCCGTAATCCGCCGGCGACGTAACGCCGCTTAACACAAGCGCAGAGGAAATGCCGTGATCGGACGCCACTGCGATGTCGGTAGCGAGCCTGTCGCCCACGAACGTCAGCGCGCTTCTTTCACAGCCGAGCAAATCGGTGATATAATCGACCGTTTCCGTCATAGGCTTGCCGACGACGACGGGTCGCCTGCCGGTTGACGCGGCAAATAATTCAATCATTGAACCCGTATCCGGCATAAACCCCCCGTAAACCGGACAGTTAAGGTCTGGATGAGTCGCGATGTAGACGGCACCTTCGGCGATAAAATTGGCTGCCTTGTTGATTCGCGCATAGGTCAGGTCGGTGTCGAAACCCAGAACCACCACATCTGGGTTGTCCTGAGTCAGCCGGATTCCTTGGGTGATGAAATAATCGTAGAGGTTTGCGTTGCCGAGCAGGTATACGCTTTTATCCCTGTAATGACGTAAAAGGTATTGCGCCGCTACATGCGACGAAATTATAATCCTGTCTTCGGTTGTTTCGAAGCCCATATCGGCAAGTTTTTCACAGCAGCTTTTTGCGC
>CAZDWM010000017.1:0-19068 GCA_964509145.1 uncultured Eubacteriales bacterium
TTGTTAACGGGCTGAAAGCCCGTTTGCCGCTGAAGCGGCACCACAATTTTAGAGATAGGATGATTTATTCATCACTTTTTGTGATGAATAAATCATGGTCATAAACATGGAGATTGAACAATTAAACCCCTCCGATTTCAGCAAATGCGGAAACATCTGGGATATGGAAAAGCACAAAATAATGGCAGCGGAGTGGTATAAGCAGCTTTGTGACGGAACGCGCGTCACGTTTGTGATGAAGGACGGCAACGACTTTGTCGGTGAAATCAGCCTTGTTTTTAATAACGGCGACCCGGTTTATACGATTCCGGATAAGCGCGTATACCTCTCTCGGCTGGTTGTTAAGAACACTTACCGCAAACAGGGCATAGGAACAAAGCTTTGCGAATACTTGTTCACATATGCAAAAAAGCTCGGCTATTCCGAAATGTCGCTGGGTGTCGACCTCGACAACTATCCCGCGCTGCGGCTGTATCACAAGCTCGGTTTTGACCACCTGCTGTTCGTCGGTATGGACGACGGAGGCAGATATGTCAAGCTGATGAAAAAGCTGTGATTTGCGTATAAATCAAAAAGGCAAACTTGCAAAGGAGTATCAAAAATGGGTAGAATTTTCGCGTTGTTCATGACGGTCATTTCGTTTTTCTCAAACCTTTTAGGCATTTACCCGTCGGGTATGGCGGACGGTGTCAACAAGGATCCGCGTTGGTTTCCGTGCTTTTCCCAGTACGAGGCTTACATCTACAAGGACGGCGACACCGAACTGCCGTTCCGTCTCCTTATACCCGAAAATGTTGAAGAGAATAAAACATATCCGCTTGTTGTCTTCCTGCACGGTGCGGGTGAGACGGGCAAAAACAACAGGGATCATCTACAGGACTTTTTCGTAAACGGTCTTGCGACGTCCGGAGAGGACTGCTACGCGTTCCTGCCGCAGATTGAGGACAACTGGTACTGGGACGATGAAAACGTTGACGCCATTCTCAACAAATGCATCGATGACTATCTGCTCACGACCTATCAAATAGACACAAGCCGAATTTATATCACAGGTCTTTCGCGCGGCGGTGCAGGCGTCTTCCAGCAGGTTTACATGCATCAGGGCAAATACGCGGCGGCGTTGCCGGTGTGCGGATACTTCCACCTGTTCGACGAAAGCATTGTTTCAAATTTTCAGCTCTTTGCGGATATTCCCATGTGGATGGCACACAATTCGGGCGACCCGACCGTTTCGGTGGAATATTCCCGCCTGATGTACAGCTCCGTACTCGCCCTTAACGGCACAAAAATCATATATACGGAGTATGACAGAAACAGGCATGACGCATGGACGGCGTTTTATTCTAATCAAAGTGTCTGGGAATGGATGTACGCGCAGCAGCTCGGGCAATAATTCACAGAATCATTCGAAAAAAGCGTTGACAATTTTATGCGTGGCTTCTATAATTAACCAGAACGAAAAGTCCATAACGGTGCTACCGCGGTGAGCTTCTTCTGTTTGTGAACAAGGACGTTCATGGGTCGTGTACAACACCCGCGAGCCATGAACGCTTTTTGTTTGCATAAGCAATATTGTTAAATAAACAGCATGAAGCAGTCGGACATGTAGGTTATAAACCGAAATGTCCGGCTTTATTTATTATCTTTTTGTGTTTTTATATTGACAAATGCCGCGTTCAAGGATAAAATATTGTGGTTGAACAAAGATGTTCTCGGTTGTGTGCCGTCTCGACGGTACGCGACGATGCCTTTGTTCGGTGTTCAGGCCGGGCGTAAAGGCATTGGAATTGACCCTTTCTGTCCGAAATATTGATTTTCAATCTTGTTGAACAATGGCGTTCATACAGGGCTTCACGGGTGTGTTCACAAGATAGGTCTGTCCTCTTGTGAACGCCTTATTTTTTATGTGGAGGAGAAAAACAATGAACTATGTGGACAGAGTGCTGGCCGATATCGACGAGCGGTGCAGCACGCAGCCGGAGTATCTTCAGGCAGCGCACGAGGTGCTTGAGTCGCTCAGGCTTGTTATCGCGGAGGACGAGAAAAAATACGAGGACAACGTGGTTCTCGAAACCATCACCGAGCCGGACAGACAGATCATGTTCCGCGTACCGTGGGTTGACCGCGACGGCAAAACACAAATCAACCGTGGGTTCCGCGTTCAGTTCAGCAACGCTATAGGTCCTTATAAGGGCGGTCTTCGTCTTCATCCGTCCGTAAATCTGAGCATTATCAAATTCTTAGGCTTTGAGCAGATTTTTAAGAATTCTCTTACCGGTCTGCCCATCGGCGGCGGCAAGGGTGGCTCCGACTTTGACCCTAAGGGCAAGACAGACAAGGAAATCATGAGTTTCTGCCAGAGCTTTATGACAGAGCTTTGCAAGCACATCGGCGCCGACACGGATGTACCCGCGGGCGATATCGGAACAGGCAGCCGCGAAATCGGCTACATGTTCGGTCAGTATAAACGCATCCGCAACTTATACGGCGGCGTACTGACGGGCAAGGGGCTGTCCTTCGGCGGCTCACTCGTCCGGACAGAGGCCACCGGTTACGGTCTTATTTATCTGACCGAGGAGATGCTCAAGGCAAACGGACATGACATCGCCGGTAAAACGGTCTGTGTGTCGGGCTCGGGGAACGTCGCCATTTACGCCGTAGAAAAGGCGCAGCAGCTCGGCGCTTCGGTCATCACAGTCAGTGATTCCTCCGGTTGGATTTACGATCCGCAGGGCATCGACCTCGCCGCTCTTAAGAAAATTAAGGAAGTTAAGCGTGCCCGCCTTACGGAATACATCAAATATCGCCCGAACGCCGAGTATCATGAGGGTCGCGGCGTCTGGTTCGTCAAATGCGACATCGCCCTCCCCTGTGCCACACAAAACGAGCTGACGCTTGAGGACGCGCAGACGCTCGTGAAGAACGGCTGCATCGCCGTGGCCGAGGGCGCCAACATGCCCTCCACGACAGAAGCGTTCAAGTATCTCCAGAACAACGGAGTGCTGTTCGCCCCCGGCAAAGCCGCCAACGCCGGCGGCGTTGCCACTTCGGCGCTTGAAATGTCACAAAACAGCGAACGCATGATGTGGACCTTTGCGCAGGTCGATGAAAAGCTTCACGACATCATGGTCGGTATTTTTCGTAAGATTGACGAAGCATCAAAACGCTACGGTCTGGAAAAGGACTACGTCGCGGGCGCGAACATAGCGGGCTTCATCAAGGTGGCCGACGCGGTGATTGCGCAGGGTGCGGTTTAACACATAACATAGCATACTATAACACAAACGCCTGCTGTTTAACCGGCAGGCGTTTGTGTTGTTCATATTAAGGTTATGACTTCGTCAGCTCAAGCGGCACCTTGTCGCCTGTCAGCCGTCTTGCGATTCTCATAAACGCCTTGCGTGCCTCGTTACGTTTTGGCAGCGGTTTACCGCCTGTGAAGCAGAAAAGCACCTGAACATTTTCCGGTACAACGCCTATCAGGCGAACGCCCGCGGAGTCGATTGTGTCATCAATGTTGAGCAGATATTTCTGTTCAATACCCTTGCGGTTAAAGCGGTTAATAATCATGCGAAGGTTTCCGACGCCCTCGTCCCCTGCCGCCGCACCCGCCGCCTCGGCGGCGCGTACGCACACCTCGTCGGGTGTGGATATAATGAGACCCTCATCTGCCATCGCACAGGCGAGGCGGAAGCCCTCCGACAACCCGGCCGGTGCGTCAATAAATATAAAATCAAAATTTTTGTCGTATCGTTCGGCCATTTCGCGGACGCTTTCAACCGTATAATCGGGCGTGAAGCGCATCGGAGCGGTCAGCACACTGATGTTGCCCGCCGCCTTGGCCGCCGCCTGTTCGGGCAGACAGTTACCGCGAATGACATCGCCCCAGTCGAAAACAGCTCGATTGCCGGTGTTGAAAATAATATCAAGGCTTCGCAGACCGACATCTGCGTCTACAGCCAAGACGTTGTAGCCCATGTCCGAAAGCGCGTAACAAAGCCCCGCCGTCACGGACGACTTGCCGACGCCGCCCTTTCCGGACGCAATCACGATTTTTCTTGCCATTTATGCTTCATGTCCTTTCATATAAATCGAAGAATTTTTTGCAGCCTTAATAACCTTCTTCAAAAGACTTTCCGTTCAGCCGATAAGCGAGCCTTCGTTCTGGGCGCCGCTCACGGTGCCGCTGTTTGAAAAATAGTATTTGTAAATATCGACGGCAATCGGAATAATAGCTGTCGAGGACGAACTGCCCTCACCCACTATACACACGGCGATTTCGGGGTTGTCGTAGGGTGCGTAGGACACAACGAAGGCATTGTTTATTTTCATCGGCCTGCCGTTAACAGTTCTGAAGGCCTGCGAGGTGCCCGTCTTTGCCGCCACCTGATATGGAAGATCCTTAAAATATTTGTACCCGTAGCCGGTCTTGCAAAACTCAAGCATTCCGGCTCTGACTGCGTCGAAGCTTTTTTCACTGATACCTGTCTTGCCGAGTATCTCCGGCTCGTTTTCAAGGATTGTTTCCTTGTAATCATACTTCTTGACAGACTTGACAAAATGGAGCCTGTAGCGCGTGCCGCCGTTGGCGATGATGGCGCAGTAGTTCGCGAGCTGTATGGGTGTAAACAGATTACCCTGACCGATGGCGGTTTGAATATTGTAGCCGGGGTACCATGTCTCGCCCTTTGAAGCCCTGTATTCGGGGCTGTCCATATTACCCGTCGCTTCGCTCAGCTCAATGCCCGTCTTTTGCCCTAGGCCGAGCAATGTGCGGTATTCGTTAATCTTTTGATAACCCAACCGCTTGCCGCATTCGTAAAAAAAAGTATTGCAGGACTCGCTTAAGGCTTTTTTCAATGTCTGGTTGACGGTGGAGTGGTGCTGCTCGCACTTAAAAATCGAGTCAAGGTATTCATAGGTGCCGGTGCAGCGGATGATGGTATCCTCGGTGATGGCACCCTCCTCGAGCGCCGCGAGCGCCACCGACATTTTAATGGTTGAACCGGGTTCATAGGTGCTAAGAAGCGCCCTGTTCCACAGCGGGGAATTCTGGTCGTTAGCCAGCTCAGAATAATCATCCTGATAGGTTGACAGGTCGTATGACGGGTAGGTCGCGTTCGCGAGTATCTCGCCTGTGTTGACATTGAGCACAACCACGGCACCCGCGGGCGAAACGGAGGTCTCAATTGAATTGAGCACTTTTCTAAGCGAATTTTGAACAACCTTTTGAAGACTGACATCTATTGTTGTGATGACGGTATTTCCCTGAACAGGCGGCTCAATGATGGTCGTTTTTACATCTCCGGAAGCAGAGCGTGTGACAAGCTTTACGCCATCGGTACCGCGAAGGTAAGACTCCATTGCGCTTTCAAGACCGTTTTTGCCGACGTCGTCGGTAATTTTATAGCCGCTGTCCTTAAGCGCTTTGTATTCCTCGGCACTGATGGGACCGACCATACCTAAAATGTGCGGTGCCACGGTACCGTCTGCGTATTCTCTGTAGGAGACGATTTCAACGGCTACTCCCTGATAAAAATTGCTGTTTTCCTTGATTTTAGCCGCCAAAACAGTTGATACATCCTCGGCAAAGGTATAGGGATAGCTGACACTGAAGGAAAGGCGCTTCATTTCGTAGCAGACGGACGCGATTTTGCGGGCATCGTTGAGCGAGTAATTTTGAAGTCCGTAACGCTCAATCAATGCGTCCATGCAGTTTTGCGCCGTCGCGTAGGCGTTCAGGTTAAGAAGATCCTTGCTTTTCATCTGCACGATGTCGGCTTCCCTGTCCTCGGCGAAGGTGATTTTTCCGGACGCGTCTACGACAAGCGGGATGTTGTCGACCCATTCCTCGCCGGAGACCTCAAAAAGCTTAATCAGGCTGAATATGATTTCGTTGCGCCGCTGCTGTTCACTCGGTGCTGGAAAATAGGCGCTTTCAAAAACAATGGAATTCCCCTGTCGGTTGGTTACGAGCGGGCTGCCGTTTGTGTCGAGAATTTCGCCGCGCGAGGCCTCAATAGTCGCCTTGCTCGAGGACACGGCCGAACTGCCGGAGGCGTAGCGGTCTTGGTCGATGACCTGCGCCTTGACAAGAATAAGGCAAAACGAAAAAAAGAAAGCCGCGACAATGCCGACCGCCCAGTAGACACGCGCGGTGTGTTCCTTTCTATACATATTGTTCCTCCTTCCGGACGGCTATGCTCTGCTTTATTGCTTTTCACTTTGAACAAACTGCTTGTCTCTGACGTAAATATGCTTGATGCCCCTGTTGGAGGTATCCCGCCTGTCAATGTCGAACAACCCCAACGCGCTGATCATCGGCGTGAGCTTTGAATAGCCGTAGTTTCTGCTGTCGAACGACGGCTGCTTTTTGAGAATTAAATTTCCGACATCTCCGAGGAAAGCCCAGCCGTCCTCGTCTGCGATATCGTTGACCGAGCTTACAACCAGGTCGATAACCTTCTGCGGCACTTTCGGCTTTTGCCGTGGATGCTGCTGACCATTTTTGGCTGTATCGGGCTTTTTGACCGGCTCGGACTTTGGCGCTATAATTTCAAGATAAATGAACCTGTCGCACGCGGCAATGAACGGCTCAGGTGTCTTTTGCTCGCCGATACCGATGACGAGCATTCCCGCCTCGCGCAGACGCGTAGCAAGCCTTGTGAAGTCGCTGTCGCTC
Source organism: uncultured Eubacteriales bacterium (assembly GCA_964509145.1). Lineage (GTDB taxonomy): Bacteria > Bacillota > Clostridia > Oscillospirales > Acutalibacteraceae > UBA1425. Next base: position 6,683 of record CAZDWM010000017.1, read on the forward strand.
GAAACGATGCAGAAGCCACCCACCTTTTCGCTGTAAAGGATGTCCATGGCGTCGATAATCAGCGTCGAGTCCGTCGCGTTTTTGCCCGTCGTATAACGGTATTGTTGAATGGGTGTTATCGCGTTTTCAAGCAATACGCCCTTCCAGCCACCGGACTCTGGTTGAGTCCAGTCGCCATAAATACGCTTGATGGTCGGTGTACCGTAACGCGCTATTTCCTCAAGGAGAGGCTTGACATACGTGTAGGACACGTTGTCGGAATCAATCAGCACAGCCAGCCTCTTGTCTTTTTCGTTTTGTTCCATAATAAACCCTTTCAGGTATTATTTCCGTTCGCCGCCGTTGCTTGTGCCCGGTCTGAAGCCGTTTTTATTTTCACCGGAACCGGTGTTGGGGATGTTTCCGTTGTCGCCGTATCTGACGCTGCCGGCTTGGTTTTCGATATGGCGGATAATCTCCTCGTCGGAGCGTTCAATCTCCTGATGCCTCTTTTTGCTGCCGTAGCTGCCATAAGCGTTATAACTGCCGTATCCCTCGCCGCTTTTATCGTAGCCGCCATAGCTGCCATAACCGTTTTTGCCGTAGCCTCCGTAACCTCCATAACCGCCGTACCCGCCGTAGCTCCCGTAACCGCCGTAGATCCCGTAACCGCCGTAGTTCCCGTAACCACCGTAGTTCCCGTAACCGCCGTAGTTCCCGTAGCCCCCGTAGCCCCCGTAGCCGTAACCGTACTTGCCGTAGCTGTACCGACCGCCAAGGTATTTACCGTACTTATTATATCTGTAGCCCTTACGTTTATAATACTTGGATGAACTGTTTTCCTCAACCATTGTAAGAACGATACCCGCTACATCGATGTTTGCGCTGTAGATTTCGTCGAGCGTGTCGTTGATATCGTTCATCTTTGCGTAGTCGTTCTTAACAACGAAAACAAGCGCGTCGATTAGGTTGGCAATAACAAGGCTGTCTGATACGATGTGCGCGGGAGGGGTGTCGACAATGACATAATCGAACTCTGTACGCGCCTGTTCAAAGACCTCGCGCACCTTGTCGACATCGAGAAATTCGGTTGATTTAGTGGTGACGCCGCCGGTGGGCAAAACGAAGATGCCCATCGATTTTACAAATTTTATTGAGTCGATGTAGGTCGACTTGCCCTTGACAATCGGGATTAAACCCACCTGCTTGTCGTCCTTAACGCCGATGGTGCTCATGATGGAGGGCTTGCGCAGGTCGCAGTCGATGAGCAGCACCGACTTGCCCTTCTGCGCAAGAGCGCAGGCGATGTTTGTGGCGACTGTTGTCTTGCCCTCATCCTCAAACGTGCTTGTGACGGAGAAAACCTTATAGCCCCTGTCGGCGGAAAGGCTTTCGATTTTTGTCCGAATCGCCTTGAAGCTCTCAACAAAATTAAACGTGACCGAGCTCTCGTCAGTTATTAAAATACCGTTTTTGGGGCGGCGTTTTTTCTTCAGGCTACCCTGAGAAATTTCGATAAGCGGGACAATTCCGAGCAGCTTGGCGTTCGTCTTGTTTCGGATATCGTCGGCGTTCTTAACGGTGTTGCTGAACAGGTCGAGTACGACGACGATGGCCGCGACTAACACCGCGCCTATTACGAAGCCGTAAATACCCTTTGTGGTGGCCGAGTCGGAATTAGAAACGACGGGGTCTCCGGGCTTTTCAAGCACATCGATGCCAAGGCTGGAATCAAAGGTTTGGAGAAACGAGGGGTATTCGTTGATGACCACAACAATCGAATTTGCGCAAAAATCTCTGCTTGTGCTTGAAACGGTTATTTTAAAGATACCTGCAACCGACGCCTCGGAGACGGACAGTGAATTTTTTATAGTGCTTGCGCTGTATTCACCTCCAAGGGTTTTGGCAATCTTTTCAACCATAACGTCACATTTAAGCAGAAACTGATAGCGTGCGACATCACCTTGAGTATAATGCTTAATCTGCTCTTTGACGCTGATGACATTACCCTCATCGTCGGTGGTGGTAATGTATGTCTTTGTTGTAAAAACAAGCGTAGCCGTTGTCGTGTACTGCTTGACATAGGTCGCTTTGGCGTATAGAAAGGCGCACCCGCCGATAATCAGACCTACAAGGATAATTGCCCACAGCTTTAAAAGCACAAGCTTCAATAGCCGAATAAAGTCGATACCGCCTATCATTGAACCGCTTCTGTCGGTGCCGTCGCTTTGCATATCCATTTTCTCCTGCATGTTATATCTCCTTTTCCGTCGCCGTATTATCGGCGGCGAGATGTTATCAGTTATTTTATCCTGCTTTTTTTAACGATTCTGCGACGAACAATTTTCGGCATCGGCCTGTTTTCAATGACCGCCTGCGGCGACTCGTAAAGCATATAGTCGAGGCTTTCTCGGCGTATGTCGGGCGGGAAAAAGCGTACCATCCTTAAAAGGTCGTTTGAGCGCCCGTGATGGGAGTGGGCATCGGTGGCGATGAAGCTTGCGGCGTTGTTGATTACCATCTGATAAGCGAGCTCAAATTCTTCCCTGCTGCCAAGCGACGCGAGGCTCCCAGCGTTGACCTGAAAAAGAACGTCCATATCAACCAGATAATTGACGATACCATAGTCCTTTTGAAGGTATTTGTACCGCTCCGGGTGCGCGACAATCGGCATGCAGCCGATATTGAATATTTCCTCGACATATCGGACGAGACGGCTTGCGGAAAGCGCGCTGAAATCAAACTCAATTAAAAGATACCGGCTTTTGTTGAGCGTTGCCCGCTCAAGCCCCTGCGCGTAAAAAACATCGTCGTTAACAAACACCTCTGCTCCGGGATAAAGCTCAAGGTTAAGACCACGGGCGTCGATTTCTTCGCGAAGCCGCTCCAGACGGTGTTCGCGCTTTTTTAGGAAGTCGTCAAGCCTATCCGGCGACGTTAGATGGGATGTTGTAAAAATCTTGTCGATGCCGTATTCGGCGGCGGTTTCGCACATGCGGACAGATTCGCCGAGGCTGTCTGGTCCGTCGTCGATATCATACAAAATGTGCGAGTGTATGTCTGTCAATTTAAACGCTCCATTTGCCGGCCGGTTAAAACGCCGCGCAAGACTTTCTACAAATTAATATTTTAACATAACAGTATGCATTATTCAACATTTTTTTGAAGACTGACGCTTTACTGCTCTTTTTTTACGGTTGAACGGTTATCGGCTTATCCTCGCTCTCATGCTCGAAGGAAATGAAGTTATTCCTCGGCGCGTAAGCCCAGCGCATATCAAACGCGTGAACGGCGTCGGCAGGTATGTAAAGCTGCGCCCTGTGACCTCTGAATACCGGCGCGGGGAGCACGATTTCACCGCGGTCTGTTATCATCACGTCGCTGTTCTCCGACAGCTCGGTGCTGTGACCGTAAATCTCAAGATAAAGCCTTCCCTCGGTTTTTTGTACAAGACCACCGATGTAACCTACAAGCACCGACAGCGGTGCGAACCACACGCCGTCCTTAAAAACGCAGGGTGTGTCGGCCTGACAAAGACCGGGATCCATACCCTTGAACATCATGCGCGTGCGGTTAAAAATAGGGGCTACGGCGTAGGGTAAAATGGTGTCGGTCGATTTGTCAACAGTGCATTTGTCGACGATTCTGCCGTCGTCGAGCAACGCGGTCAGGGTGATTTTATCGCCGTCCACCTCGACCACAGCTACCATCGCGTTGTCCTCCTCCTGAGGGTAAAAAGCGGCGTGCCACACCTTTGACAACGTGCGCGAACCGGGCGGGTTTTGGTTTGTGTTGCCGAGCATATAATGTACCGTCCCCTGGGACGGACGGTCGAACAGCTCCTCGTTTTTAAGCGGAAAGCTCCGCGAAAAATTATGCTCATGACCGGAGAACATCAAATCGAACAGCTCCATGCCTTCGCGCATAACTGGATAAGCGTCGTAATTCTGGCAGTCGGTGCCGGAATAACAAATCGGGAAGTGATAAACGCCGAGCTTCCATGTCTTGTCGCAGGCGCTCAAACCGTCGATGAGCCATTGATTGACCGTTTCGGGCGCATTGATACCGACGACTCCGAAACGAACATTACCATAATCAAAATAGTAGTTTTCCGTCTCCCAGCCGCGCGGTCCGTTGAAGGGATACGAGCCCTTCAACTGCCTGTTGAAGTACTCGGCAGGCTCGGCGTAATACCGGCCGATGCCCTTTTCGTAGTCCTTGAAGCCGCGGTTGTCGTGGTTGCCCAAAGACATCATGAACGGTACCGACTCGGCAATGCCGACAAGACCGGAAAACGCGCCGTTCCACTGTACCTCGTGCTGACCGCAGTCGGTATTGTCGCCGCCGGTTAAAATAAAGCGAATGTCCGGGTTTTCTGCGAGAATACGCCTGACATAACGGTTGAAGTAGGAATAATCCGGGCAGTCGTGCGGGTCGCCCTTCTGCTGGTCGGAAACACAGATGAACTTGAATTTTGTCAGATTTTCCGGCTCGGTTAAAAAGGCATATTCCCCGCTTCGGTGTGTCTCGTCGCCGCAGGTATAATAATATTTCGTCCCGGGCTTAAGCCCCTCGACATGCGCCCAGAAAATATGACTGATGTCGATATCGCTTTCAAATGTCTCGAACGCCGCTTTGCAGACCTTGGTTTCTCCGCCCGCCTCGCGGTATTCGACATAGCCGCGCGATATATCAACGCAGGTGCGCCAAGTGACGGCCATGGTCGTTTTTGCGTCGTCGTAAATGCTTAACATAATGTGGTCTGGATTGACACCCGAACCTCTGACGGGTTTTTGACTGTTTGACATTGGGTTCCTCCGAATTTCATTGTTTCTTTTTAAACAATATAATCTATTTTACGACCCGAACTGAAAAACAGAAGCGGGTTTCGCATTTTTCAACCGATTAAGCTGTAAAACTTTTCGAGCTCACACTCGTTACCGGTATAACCGACAAGGTTTTGTGAGAGCGTGCCCATCAGTGTCGGGCTGTCAATTAAAAGTTTCACTTTTTCGACTATACTTCCCGGGGATATCTCGGCGATGAGTCCTGTTTTACCATCCTCTATCTGGGTGCTAACGGTTGTGTATCGCGTAACGATTATCGGCTTTTCGAGGCATTTTGCTTCCTCTATAGCAATCGACTTGCCCTCAAAACGCGACGGTTGAACATAAATGTCACAGTTCTTTATATACGGGTATGGGTTATCGCTTACGCCCAGCAAAATAAACCTGTCGGCGATTCCAAGCTTGTCCGCAAGCTGCTCAACAGCGGCGCGCATGTCGCCGTCACCCAGCACATACCATCTTATATCATAACCCTCGCGGCAAAGTTCGGCACAGGCTTCAACTGCGATATCAATTCCCTTTGGTTCAGAAATGCGCCCGACGGTCAGCAGCCGCAACCCCTTGAAGCTGTCGGCATAACTCTGACCCTGTTCCGCTCTTTCTCTTATAACAGCAGGGGAAGTTATGTTTTCGATGACACATACCGATTTTTTTAAGGACGGAAAGGCTTTGTTAATAATATCCGCGCAGGTGTCGGAAACAGTGATTAAATTATCCAGCTTTTCAAAATAACTTCTGTCGAAATCGGCATTTATCTCAAGCTTTTCGTAATCGCTGTGAATAAACGCGAGCTTTTTTTTTGCCCGTACCTTGTCGACACAATAATAGACTGACGAGCCCTCGAGATAGGCAATTGCGGCATCATATACCACATCAGGAGCAGGCAGGGCGTGCGCGAGATGCTTCCACGCAAGCTGCTCCGCCATCCTAATCTTATCAGAGCGACGCAAGGCATACGAATACAGCAATCGCTCTGCTGCCAGAAAACATTTTCCTCTTCTAATCAAAAAGCCGAGGGCTTCACCGATTGGTTTTGTGAACATCCGGTAGCTGTCTGAGTGAGGCAAAAGGCGCACTGTTTCGGGCAGGGTCGCGAGCAAGCCACCCTCCGCACGAAAAAGAAAAAGATCGATCTCGTACCGCGTGTTGTCAATCAGGGATAACAACGTGTGAAGACTCTTTTCAGCACCGCCGAAATCCATCGACGGAATTATAAAAAGCAGCTTTTTTTTCATGCGCTCCGTCCTTTTATCGCTCATTTCCCGCGAGACAGGACTGCACTGCGCCCGCGCCTCCGGTTAAACCGACGCCAGACCGTCGAACGCTTCAACTCGGCGGGTGGCGTCGGTTTTTATTTTATCTTAATGCAAAGTTTCAGCGGTTAATTGTTGTCTTTTCTGGCGTTGAGGTCATCGACAAGCTTTTCAAAGGCGACGGTAATCGTTGAGGCGGTGTTTTTGCCCAGCGAAATCATTTCCTCGTAATGCTTGTTGCTGCTGCCTCCGATGAGGCTTTCGAACAGGCTCGCGAAAGCGTGGGCATAATCGTTGTCGGGTACCATGTAGCCGATTTGGTCGTTTGTGAGGCCGAACACAATCAGCTTTCTGCCGCCCGCCGTCTCGACAAAGGTATCATGACCCCAGTCGGTACCGTTCCACGACTTGTCCGCGTCGTCGACGCCGCCAAAGACAATGGCAGGGTCAATTTCGCCGGGAATTATTGCAATGGCAAGCCTTGAGCCGAGCTCACAGTAGCCGACCTCGGAAATAACCTTTGCGTCCTTGAGCTTGCCGCTGTTGGAAACGACGCAGTTGTTTACCATGCTGATTTTACTGATAAGCTTAATCAGGCTGTTTGTAACTGAAACCTTGACTTCCTCGTGTACGATGTTGAGATACGGCTCGATGGTAAAGCTCTCGACGGGTGTGCTGTTCATCATCCTGTTGACGATTTCCTTGCCGTATGCGTTTAGGACAAGGTAAGACTGATGCGCCTCGTCGACTTGTCTGTTGTATTCATCCTCGTCATACTCGATGGTTCCCTCGTTCCTCGTTATGGCAAGCTGCGCGCCCTGATAGAACGCCACGTCGACGTCGAACTCTTTGGCCGCGCGGCAAATCGCCTCGGGATAATCGGAGCAGACATAGTCGTAGCCGGTCATCTTTACGGGATGACAGCCCATGTTGACAAGCCAGATGCTCCGCGCACTCTCGGCGTCGGGAACAAATTTGATCTGATTGACGTTGGGATCGAAAACCGACGGTTCCTGTTTATCATGAAGTAGATCGCTGATATTATAGGAGCCAAAATAAAGCGAGCCGGTCTGCATTGCGTTGCAAGCGTCGATGCCTGCCTTGGCCGCTTTTTCAAACAGGTTGTTCATGAAGCTCTCGTTGAGGCTTGAAACGGTGTACTCCTTACCTAAAGCCCTGTAAAAGCCGCCCTTGATGCTTTCTTTAATGAGGTCAAGGATGCTCGCGCCCAGGCCGTGGGTATCAAGTACGGAGTGGACGTGGGTAACTGTGACGTTGATGCTGATGATATCAATGCCCTCATCCGCTGCCTTCTCAAGAATGGCCGCGCGTATTTTTCTGACGTTTGTGCTAGTGATGCCGAACGCGTCGAGCGAGCAGAAAAGAACGGTGCCGCTGCCGGAGCCGTCGTTGAGCGCGACCACCTTGAAACACTGGTCGTCGCCGTCCATAACCTTATAGGTGAGCTCCTTCTCGAAGTGGAATTCGCCGGCGCGCACATAGCCCACCTCCGCGATATCCTCGGGTATTACGCTTTCGGATGCGAAGCCCGCGCTCCATTGGGCGCCCACGGCCGCCTTGGTTCGGATATCATCGCTGCCGTCCATAAAGTTCTGGCTTACATAACCGTCTTCCTTCGGCCAGTCGAGGTCGGGGAACAGGTTGGCGACGCCTGTGATGGCGGCGTCGGCTATTGCTCCGAAGGCCTTGATTACAATCTTGCCGAGCTTCATTTTCGCCTCATCGGACAGAGCGGCGGCGGTAATGGAACCGTCCGCGGCATAAGCGGGTGCGGAGACGCACGTCAGGCACATACATAACGCGAGCGTAACGGCGACGGTGCGGAGGAATTTTTTCATGAGACATCAATCCTTTCGAAATTTACTTTATTTGTTACATGTTTACCAATTTCTTAATTAAGTCAAACAGCTGTCCGATATTATACACAGGCTCCTCGTACTGCTGTGAAAGCAGATAAATCGGGAAAAAGATGATTATCAAAAAGTCGTTTGGACTTAACTGACGTATACCCTCAAACAGAATCTGGAGCTTTTCAGCGAAGCTCGGCGGCGTAATGTTGAGCGTGAACTCCGCGGACTGACCCAGATAATTAATATCGAAGTCCACCTCGCCGGGGTTGTATAAGCCGTAACATCCGCAATACATTATATAACCGTCAATATAAATATAATGATCCGAAGATTGTTCCGTATACTCAACCCAGTTTACCGTTTTACTGGTGTCGTTCGTATAGTTGATTTTAACCTGAAACCCCGTCCAATCAAAGTCCGGTTTAAAACCCCCGTTTCTCATTGTTCCGTCAATGCCGTAAGTGTAATCGGTTTTATTGGGCAGATGTAAAATCTCGATGCTCTCAACGGGGTTTTCGATGAGCGTGATGACAAACGAAAACATGACCGTGTCGCCGAGCTTATAATAAACCGTGTTATCGCCGAGATGACGCTTTTCGCTGTCGTAGCTTCTTTCAAAGACCTCCTCGATAGCCCAGTCGTTAAGCGTCACGGTCTGTCCCCCTGGGAACGTCACGTTGGCTAATGCGCCGGTGATGTCGAAGCCGAATTCGTAATAGATGTAATCAGGCCCCGAATAATCGTTTTCGTCATATCCTTGAATGTAGGTGAGCTTGTCCGGCGGCGACACAAGCGTCGCGCCGGTAATCGAACCGAGATAATCCAAGGTTACGTCAAAGGATATAGAACCGTTTAGCAAAACATCATAATAAAAGCCCACTTCAAAATAGTACATTTCACCGGCCTCAAGATTCAGGTAGGCGTCGAAGCCGTTTTCATCATCGTTTGTCCAAAAACTGCCGTCGCCGTAGCAGAGGTCGTAATAGTTACTGTCGTATGCCCAGAAGTAAACGCTCTCGTCTTCCGAATTGCCGCTGACATGGTAATAGCCGCTCTGCGTCGGGGTGAATTTGTAGTATGTATGCATTACGTTGATGGTTGCCGTGAAGCTGCCCGTGACCTCAGAGGCTGTTTCAATCGTATTGTCCTTGTCGCCAATCAACAGACCGTTATCAGCTGCGGCGTAGGATGGCATTGCGAGCGCGCAGAAAGCAAGTGTTGCAGAAAGAAGTACCGCAAGACCTTTTTTAAAAGTTTTTTTCATTGGACATCCCCCTGTTTTATTAAATTCATCTATTCCTTCCGTCGGGTGCCTTGTTGATGCCGCGGCGCACGTCGAAAAAAAAACTTTTTAAGAGCGCGGCGCATTCGTCACGCATGTAGCCGCCGGTTGTTTCCGGCGCGTGGTTGTAGGGCAGCGCGAACAGGTTGACGACGGAGCCGCAGGAACCGGCCTTTGGGTCAAAAGCTCCGAAAACGAGCCGCTTAATCCTCGCATTGATAATGGCGCCCGCGCACATCGGGCAGGGCTCAAGGGTGACAAACATTTCGCATTCCCAAAGCCGCCAGCCGCCGAGCGTGCGGCATGCCTCGTTTATGGCCTCGATTTCGGCGTGGGCAAGGGCATTTTTCGCGCCCTCGCGCCGGTTTTGTCCGCGCCCGACAATCTCGCCGTTGCGGACGACTACCGCGCCGACGGGCGTCTCGCCCTCGTCGGCGGCAAGCCTCGCCAGCCGGAGCGCCTCGCGCATAAAATCCTCGTCGTACATCGAGTGCTTATCCGACATGCTTAACGTAAAAGGCGGTTTCCGCGATGAGAATGAGAATCGCAGCCACCATCGGAACGGTGAACACATAGACAGACGTTTTGTCGCCTCTCGTCATCACGGTTGTACCGGGATTGAACCTGTGACGCTTTTGCGAGGTGTAAAATATTGCTATACAGCAAATACCCATAATTATGGTGGCGATACTGTAGACCCTGTAAAAATCCTCCGCAAGGGTGGGCCGAACCACTAACAGATATTGGATGACGACGGAATAAAGATTGTTACAAAAATGAATCAGCACGCCCGTCCAGATGCTGCCCGTCGCGATAACGAGGTAGCCGATGGCGATGCCGGCGATGAAAGCGAACGGAATCTGAATCAGGTTGCCGTGCATGAGCGCGAACACGAGCGACGACATCATGACCGCGAACGCGTCGCCGTAACGGCGCAACGGCTGCATCACAACGCCGCGAAGGGCGAACTCCTCAACGAGCGCGGGAATCGCCGCGATATAGATTATGTCGACAAAGAGCCCCGAAACGGATGTCGAGGCAGGAAACTCGCCGGCGGTTATTTCATAACCCATGGCCTCAATAAACGCCTGAAGGTAGCCGGTGACAAAATTGCCGATGGTGCAGGCCATCAGCCCTATCACAAGGGTGACGGGAATCATCACCTTGGAGGAGGGGGCATTAAACCGCATCGCGCATTCACGCTCGGACGGATTCATGCTTTTGTAGGCTATGAAAAACGGGACAAAGGCACTGACCAGATAGACGGCGATGTTGAAGAAATTCGCGAACATCGTGTTTTCGGAATAAAGGTCGTAATAGCCGGTGATACCCAGAATAATCCCGGAAATAAATTGCAGGGCAATAAAGCCTATGACACAGATACCAGCTGTTACGCTGAGTTTTTTAAGCCGTCTCTTTTCCTCAAACTGTCGCAGAACCCTGTCCTCATAGTCAATGCCGTAGCCGCCCTGATGATAATAGGGCGGATAACCCGGCTGATAGTTGTTGTACATGGAAGAACTCCTTATCCTCAAATCCCCCAAATTTGGTCGGCGTATTCCTTTACGGCGCGGTCGGCGGCAAAGCGACCCGCACCCGAGATGTTTTGAAGCGACATGCCGTTCCACCTGTCTCGGTCGGCGTAAAGTTGTTCAGCCTTTTGCTGCGCCAGGTGGTAGTCGGCAAAGTCGGCAAGCACCATGTAGGGATCGTAGCTTGTGACGCCGCCGATTTCGCGGAACTGTATGCCGTTGATACCCTTGTTGATGAAATCGACAACGCGGCGAATTTCGGCGCTGTTGCTAAAGTATTCCTGCGGGTTGTACACTCGCGATAACGCGGCGGCCTCGGCGGCGTTCATGCCGAAAATGATGATGTTGTCGTCGCCCACCGCTTCGTATATTTCAATATTCGCGCCGTCCATTGTACCGAGCGTGACGGCACCGTTAATCATCAGCTTCATGTTACCAGTGCCGCTGGCCTCCGTGCCCGCGAGCGAAATCTGCTCGCTGATGTCGGCGGCGGGCATGAGCCGTTCGGCCATTGTTACGTTGTAGTCCTCTACAAATAAGACCTTTAACCGACCCTTCACGTCTGGGTCGTTGTTGATAACCTTAGAGAGCGCCCATATAAGGCTGATAATTTTTTTGGCGATGAAATATCCGGCGGCGGCCTTGGCGGCGAAAATGTAGGTGTGGGGTGTAAAGTCGCCGTTCGGGTTGTCCTTGATAGCAAGGTATTTTGAAATGATGTTAAAGACGTTGAGGTGCTGCCTCTTGTATTCGTGAAGCCTTTTAACCTGCACGTCGAAAATCGACGACGGGTCGAGCGTTTCACCCGTTTGCTTTTTGACGAGCTGCGCGAAGCTCTCTTTGTTTTCGGCCTTGATTTTTTCAAGCATCTGGAGCACGCCGCTGTCGCCCGCAAAATCGCGCAGACGCCGCAACTCCTCGCCGTCGGCGATAAATCTGTCGCCGATGAGCCCCTGTATCAGCTCGGACAGGGCGGGATTAGCCTGGCATAGCCAGCGGCGGTGGGCGATGCCGTTAGTGACGTTTTTAAATTTATCGGGCGTGATACTGTAAAAATCGCGAAAAACGGTGGTTTTTAGAATATTGCTGTGAAGCTCCGACACGCCGTTGACGCTGTGACAGGCGGCAACACAAAGGTTTGCCATGCGTACCACGCCGCTTGCTATAACGGCCATGCGCTCAACCCTGCCGGCGTCGCCTGTAGCCGTCCAGATAAAGCTGCGGTAGCGGTTGTCGATTTCTTTAATAATTTGATAAATTCTCGGAAGCAGCCGCTGGACGAGATCCTCCGACCAACGCTCCAGAGCCTCCTGCATGACGGTGTGGTTCGTGTAGGCAAAAACAGATGTGACAATACGCCATGCGTCGTCCCAACCGTAGCCGCACTCGTCGAGTAAAATACGCATAAGCTCTGGGATTGCCATGGTCGGGTGGGTGTCGTTGATGTGAATGGCGACCTTCTCGGGGAAGTTGTCTATTGAGCCGTATTGGCGCAGATGCTGGCTGACAATGTCTTGAATTGAGGCGGAAACAAGGAAATACTGCTGCCTCAGTCGCAGGCTCTTGCCCTCGGGGTGGTTGTCGGCGGGATAGAGCACCTTGCTGATAACCTCGGCCATAGC
>CAZDWM010000018.1:0-6245 GCA_964509145.1 uncultured Eubacteriales bacterium
GCCAGGAGGGACTCGAACCCCCGACCTTTTGGTTCGTAGCCAAACACTCTATCCGGCTGAGCTACTGGCGCATGATGAAATATGAATTTCAACTTGAGTATGATAACACACTTTTTATAAAAAATCAACACAATAAAAATAAAAATTTCGACTGTACAGTCTGCATAGTCTACCGACGCCGAATGGGTATGGTTTTGCTTGCTTTTACACTTATTCAAGATTATAATGATACGGTATAAACAGTATTATACAATTGTTGAAGGAGAACCTGTTATGGAGCGTGACTATTCACTTAATGGCGCATGGAATCTTTATTATTACGATGCGTCTGAAGACGAAAGTCTTGAGCCCGCCGACCTCGCGCGGCTTTCGATACCGCACATACCGGCGCTGGTGCCGGGAAATGTCGAGCTCGATTTGTCACGAGCGGGGCTGCTGCCGAAGGATTTATTTAAAGGGATGGCACCTGTTGAGGCGGAAAAGTACGAGCCTTACGACTGGTGGTACCAAAAGGAGTTCGATGCGCCGGAAATTTCCGAGGGAGAGCGCTGCGTCCTTGTGTTTGAGGGCGTAGACTGCCTCGCGGAATATTACCTCAACGGTCAAAAGCTCGGCACGTCCGAAAACGCCTTTATCCCGCACGAGCTGGATGTCACCTATAGCTTGCGTCACGGCGAACCAAACGAGCTTTTCGTCTGCCTGCGCGCCGCGCTGCTCGACCAGTTCAAACGCTCCTTCAACCAATATCTGCTCAGCGGCAACCATATGATATCCGGCATCTACCTGCGCAAGCCCGCCCACTGCTTCGGCTGGGACATCTTTCCGCGCGCCGTCACCGCCGGGTTGTGGAAGGATGTCAGGCTTACGGTTCGCGGAGACTGCGCGATTGAAGATGTCAGTTATCTCGTTCGTTTTTACGGCGGGATGACTCCTTACATTATCTTTGACTTCAACGTTTCCGCCCCTGTTAAAAAACTGCTCGGCGGCGAGCTTTCCATGCGCGTGCGTGGGCAGTGCGGCGATGACTCCTCCTTCGAGGGTGTATATAGGCTCGACCGGCAAAAGGCGGGGCAGCTCGGCTGCGGTGTTAAAAATCCGAAGCTCTGGTGGCCTTACGGTTATGGTGAAGCGAATATTTACGATACTGTTATAGAACTGCTTGACGGCGGCGAGGTTGTTGACGAAAAAAGGCTTAATGTCGGTTTGCGCAAGCTGGAGCTTAAAAGAACCGAAACTCTTGAAGATGATAACCCGTGCTTTAAGTTTATCATCAACGGTACGGACATCATGTGCCGCGGCAGCAACTGGGTGCCGCTCGAAGTATACCACAGCCGCGACAGGGAGCGTTACGACAAGGCGCTTGCGCTCGCGTCAGACATCGGCTGCAACATGCTGCGTATTTGGGGCGGCGGAGTTTACGAGCAGGACTGCTTTTACGACTACTGCGACCGCCACGGCATCATGGTCTGGCAGGATTTTATGATGGCCTGTCAGGCCTGTCCGCAGGACGAAAATATGCTTTCGCTCATGGAAAAGGAATTCACGTGGGCGATTTGCGAGCTGCGTACCCATCCGAGTATCGTGCTGTGGGCGGGCGACAATGAGATTGATGAAAAGCTTGCGTCATGGGGCATCAATCCGTCGGTCAATGTCATCACACGCAAGCTGCTGCCCGCGCTCGTCGCGCAGCACGACCCCATGCGCCCATATCTGCCAAGCTCGCCCTACATCGGAGAAAAGATATTCGCGGCGAAAGGACACGGGCGGGACATTATGCCGGAGCGCCATCTATGGGGTGCGCGGGATTATTACAAGGCCGATTTTTATAAGCAGTCGCGCGCGTACTTCGTAAGTGAGACAGGCTACCACGGCTGCCCGTCGCCGGAATCGGTTAAAAAAATCGTCGACGAAGACAGCGTGTGGCCGTACCTGAACGAGCAATGGAAGCTCCATTCTTCAGACCAGCATGGAAACGACGGGAGGGTTCGCCTGATGGCCGACCAAATCCGTCAGCTGTTCGCCCTTGAGCCGCAAACGCTTGAGGACTTTTCGCTCGCGTCGCAGATTTCGCAGGCCGAGGCGAAGAAATATTTCATCGAACGCGTGCGCCTGGGAAGACCCGACAAGAGCGGCATTCTATGGTGGAACCTTTTGGACGGATGGCCGCAGATGTCCGACGCGGTGGTCGACTATTTCTATGATAAAAAGCTGGCCTATTCCTATATAAAGCGCGCGCAGGCGCCGTTTGCGCTTATGATGGACGAGCTGCACGACTGGCACTATACCCTCGCCGCCGCAAACGATACGCTTGAGGCCGTTTCGGGCAATTATCGCGTCACCGACATCGATACGGGCACGCTTTACGCCGAGGGCAAATTCACCGCCGCGACAAACAACGTCACACGCATTTGCGAAATACGCATGATGTATTCCGAGCAGCGTATGCTTCTGATTGAATGGAACGTCAACGGAAAAACTGCCTGCAACCACTATCTTTGCGGAATGCCCGCGTTTTCGTTTGAACAGTACACGGGCTGGCTCAAAAAGCTTCGGGCGGTTTGCGGTGAATAATTTCGTGGTTATTTCTTTGATTTGTTAGAAAAATATCAGGGTGCTGTTTATGAAAACATACAAGACACACGAAATCGCGCGGCTTACAGGCATACACCCAAACACCGTGCGTTTTTATGAGGATGTAGGACTAATAACGCCTCCGGAGCGTCTGCCGAACGGTTACCGTGTCTACACAACGCTTCAACTCAAGCAGATTGAGCTTGCGCGTGTTGCCCTGCGCGCTGAGGTGCTGCAAAACGGATTGCGAAAAAAGGCCGTCGAGATTATCAAACTCTGCGCGGCGCTCGACTTAGACGCCGCTGTTAAGTCGGCAAAGCAGTATGACAGGATGCTTCGCCGGGAAATTGCCGATGCAAAAGAGGCAATTACTTATGTTGAATCCATGCTTAGCGGCAACCGTGAACAGGATGCTCCGCTTCTCAAGCGCAAAGAGGCGGCCTGTATGCTCAATGTGACGGTGGACACGCTGCGAAACTGGGAACTGAACGGGTTGATAACGGTCAAGCGCACGCAAAACGGTTATCGAGTTTATGATTCACAGGATATGAAGCTGCTTAAAATTATCCGAACGCTGCGTTGCGCGAACTACTCTCTTTCCGCTATTTTAAGGCTTATCAATAATCTTTTAAAAAACGAAGACGTACACATAGAGAAAATCTTGAATACACCTTCGGAGGACGAAGACATTGTGTCCGCCTGCGACAAACTTATTTTATCGCTTGAGGCCGCACTTACCGACGCGCGGCATATAACGGACAACCTAGAAGAAATAAAAAAATTAACCCTACAGTAAAACACCAACCTTTGTGTCTTTGGTATCATCAATGACATCAAAGAAACGGAGGCTCTATATGGAAAAATGGAAAAAGAAAACCATAGTCTTTCTCGCAAGCCAGTGTGTCACGCTGTTCGGCTCGTCACTCGTTCAGTTCGCCGTCGTGTGGTATGTTACGCTCAAGACCTCGTCGGGAACACTTGTTTCGGCGCTTACAATCTGCTCGTTTGTGCCGCAGATGCTGATTTCCTTTGTGTCGGGTGTGTGGGCTGACCGTCACTCGAAAAAGCTGCTGATAATTCTGTCAGACGTCTGTATTGCGGCCGCAACACTCGTCCTTGCTTTGCTTATGCCTGCAATCGGTGACGGCGGCGCACTGCTTGCGGCGCTGCTTGTCGCGTCCGTTATCCGCTCCCTTGGCGCGGGAGTACAGACGCCGGCAGTAAACGCCATGATACCTCTGCTTGTTCCCGAGGAGCACCTCATGCGCTTCAATGGGATAAACGCCGCCATCCAATCCGCGGTGCAGTTCGCGGCGCCCGCGGCTGCCGGAGCCATACTGACGCTAAGCACACTTCGCGGCTCGCTCTTTATCGATATCGCAACCGCTGCCGTTGGCGTCGGTCTGCTTGCCTGCATAACCATTCCAAAAGCAGCAAAGGTAGAAAGAGGGGATACACCTTCTGTTTTTGCGGACATGAAACAAGGTATGCGCTACGCTTTTTCCGACGGCTTCATCGGAAAGCTGCTGCTCATTTTCGGTGTGTTCATCTTTTTAGGCGTGCCCGCAGGTTTTCAGGCAACGCTGTTTGTCAGCCGTACATACGGCGACAGCTATATCTATCTTACGGTCGTTGAGCTTGTCGGCTTTGCCGGTATGGCGGGCGGCGGGCTTCTTATCGGCGCTTGGGGCGGCTTTAAGAACAGGGTAAAAACCCTGCTCGTTGGTCTTACGGGTTTCGGCTTGCTCGGAGCGTTATTAGGTGTTGCTCCGAATTTCTACGTCTATCTTGTTCTGATGCTGCCGCTCGGCATAGCGCTGACAATGGTACAGACAGCAGTTACAACGCTTATACAGGAAAAATCCGACCCCGATATGCAGGGGCGTGTTTTTGGCTTTATGAACATCATGTACAGCGGCTTCCTGCCTATTGGTATGGCGGTTTTCGGACCGCTTGCCGACGTTGTTTCGATGCGGATTCTGATGGTCGTTACCGGCGTTATGCTTGCTGTTGTCGCGGCCGCGCTAGGCGTCAACAAGGGCTTTTACACCAAAGGGATTACCACACCAAAAGAAAGAGAAGAGGCTCAAACGGACAGTTGTCAGGAACCGTTGTCCGAATAAGAAGAAATGTTTTTACAATAATAGTATTGCGTTATTTTCATAACGGTTCAAATCACTAAGCTGAAAGGGGTTGACTGTATGGAGCAGTTTACGGTAACGGGCATGACATGCGCGGCCTGTGCCGCCCATGTTGAAAAAGCCGTCCGCGGCGTAGCGGGTGTAAACGACGTCGCCGTCAACCTTTTAACTAACTCGATGGGTGTCGATTACGTCGCCCCCGCCACACCTTTGGCGATTAGCGAAGCCGTTAAAAAGGTCGGTTACGGCGCTTTTCAAAAGGATACAGCTAAAAAAGCCGTTCCGGAAAATCCCGATATAAAAACGGACTTCCGCACCCTGCGCCGCCGTCTGATTGTTTCGCTATGCTTCCTTATCCCGATGATGTATATGACGATGGGTCACGTTATGTGGGGCTGGCCGCTGCCCGTTATTATCTCTGAAAATCATTTAGCCATGGGTCTCATAGAGCTGTTGTTAGCCGCCGCCGTCATGGTCATCAACCAGCGGTTTTTTGTCAGCGGGTTCAAAAGCCTTATCAACCGAGCGCCGAATATGGACACGCTTGTCGCCATGGGCGCGGGTGCGGCGTCCGTATACAGCGCCGCCGTGCTGTTTCGTATGACCGCCGCGCACGACGTGGACACGATTATGCGCCTGATGCACGATTTATACTTCGAGTCTTCCGCCATGATTTTAACGCTGATAACCGTCGGCAAGCTGCTTGAGGCTTACAGCAAGGGTAAAACCACCTCAGCCGTGGAAGCGTTGATAAAACTCGCCCCGCCGACTGCCACGCTGCTTGTTGACGGAAATGAGGTTGTCGTCCCCGCCGGAGAGGTCAAGCCGGGCGACATTTTTATCGTGCGCCCCGGCGAAAGTATTCCCGTAGACGCAACGGTTGTGTCCGGCGAAAGCGCCGTCGATGAATCCACCTTAACGGGCGAAAGCCTGCCCGTAGATAAAGCAGCGGGTAGCCGTCTAAGCACCGGAACCATCAACCAAAGCGGCTTCATGACCTGCTCCGCCGTGCGCGTCGGTGCCGATACGACGCTGTCGCAAATAATTAAAATGGTCGAGGACGCGGCGGCCGCGAAAGCACCCATTTCGAAAATTGCCGACAGGGTCAGCGGCGTGTTTGTTCCCACAGTGCTTATAATCGCACTGATAACGACCGTTGTTTGGCTTTTGCTCGGCTACGGCGTCGGTTTCGCGCTTTCGCTGGGCATCTCGGTGCTTGTCATCAGTTGCCCTTGCGCGTTAGGTTTAGCGACGCCTGCGGCCATCATGGTAGGCAGCGGCGTGGGCGCGAGAAACGGAATCCTTTTTAAAACCGCCGCCGCACTTGAAGCTGCCGGAAAGGTTTCGACGGTTGTGCTCGACAAAACCGGCACCGTCACGCAGGGCAGCCCCGCCGTAACCGACGTCGTTCCCGCGCCAAACGTCGGCGCGGACGCGCTACTGTCTCTTGCCGCCGCGCTTGAGGCGCGCAGCGAGCATCCGCTCGCCAAGGCAATTATTGATTATACAGGGAAAAATGGTGTCTCGGTGACG
>CAZDWM010000018.1:6255-18877 GCA_964509145.1 uncultured Eubacteriales bacterium
TTTAGAATTCCTTGCCCTGCCGGGAAGCGGTGTCACGGGGACAATAAACGGCGTCAAAGCCTTCGGCGGCAGCATAAGTTATATCTCAACGGTCTGCAAGTTGCCCAAGTCTTTGATAGCCGCCGGAGACGCTGCCGGAGACAAGGGCAAGACGACGCTTTTTTTCGCGTCAAACGGAGAAGCAATTGGTATGATTGCCGTCGCCGACGCCATTAAGCCGACAAGCCGCGAGGCCGTCTCGGCGTTGAAAAAAATGAATCTGCGTGTTGTAATGCTGACCGGCGACAACGAAAAAACCGCCCGTGCCGTTGCGGCGCAAGCGGGTATCGATGAGGTTGAGGCACAGGTTATGCCGCAGGACAAGGAAGCGACGGTGCGTCGCTTGGGTGAAAAAGGCTCCGTCGCAATGGTGGGCGACGGCATCAACGACGCTCCCGCTCTGACACGTGCCGATGTCGGTATAGCCATCGGCGCGGGAGCGGATATCGCCGTCGATGCCGCTGACGTGGTGCTGATGAAAAGCGACTTGCTCGATGTTGCCGCCGCCGTCCGCCTTTCGCGCTGTACATTATTAAATATTAAGGAAAACCTGTTCTGGGCGTTTATTTACAATATTGTTGGTATTCCGCTTGCCGCGGGCGTCTTCTATACAACGTTTGGTCTGAAGCTTAACCCGATGTTCGGAGCGGCCGCCATGAGCCTGTCATCCTTTTGTGTCGTGATGAACGCACTGCGTTTGAATCTGTTCAAGCCGGGCAAACACCCGGTCGTCTGCGCCTGTCCGGCGGAGAACACGGTTAACATAACAGAAACTGAGGAGAAAACCATGAAGAAAATTATCAGAATTGAAGGTATGATGTGCCAAAACTGCGTCCGCCACGTTAAGGAAGCCCTTGAAGCGCTTCCCGGCGTTACGGCGGAGGTTAGCCTTGAGTCCGGCGAAGCAACCGCCACCGTAGTGGACGGTACAAATGACGAAGCCCTTCGCACCGCCGTCGAAAAAGCTGGATACAAGGTTTTGGACATAAAATAACCGTCCTGAAAAGCTTTGTTCAGGGCGGTTGTGGCAGGTTTTACAGACTGCGTTTTGTTGGGGCTCGTGACCTATATGATTTCAATATGTCCGTTGCTGAAAAATCTATCGATTTCAATCTCGGCGCTTTCCGGCGTATCACTTCCGTGAATGATGTTCTCAAATGAGTTGTTTGCCAAATCCCCGCGGATGGTGCCGGGAATGGCATCGGTAAACATGGTCGCGCCCATCAGCTTTCGCATTTCATGGACTACGTTATCACCCTCGACCACCAGTGCAACAACGGTGCCTGACATCATGTAAGTTAAGATGCGCGGAAAAAACGGTTTGTCGGCAATGTGTGCGTAATGCTTTCTCAAAATCGATTCGCTCAAAAGGCACGACCTGATGCTTGTTATGGCATACCCTTTTCTTTCAATGCGGGAAATCACTTCTCCCATCAGACCGCGTCTGACGCAATCGGGCTTGAGTAAAATCAGCGTTCGCTGCGTTTCCATGGCAACATCTCCTTAAAATTTCGTTCATCAATTCAATTGTCCGCCGTGTTTCCAAATGTCGCCGGACTGTATAATTATAGTGAACGAGGTAAAATATGTCAAGTTTTTATTTACTGTGTGAAAAAACACATCGTTGACATATTTAAAAACACCAACAGTGTTATATCATTATAATAAGAGCATTGACCCGTATGAGAAAATAGAGGAGTGACAAAATTGAAAATTCTCGACAGCGGTATTATCTACCGAACAGCCGGCACGGGCTTCGGCTACAACGCGTGGCCGAGCGTCGCTAGGCTTGACGACGGAACTTTAGCTGTTTCCTTCTCAGGTAACCGTCTCGCGCATATCTGCCCTTACGGACAGACCGTTTTGTGTGTCTCCCGCGACGGGGGCAAAACATGGTCTGACGGACGCGTCATCAACGACACCGCCCTCGACGACCGCGATTCCGGTATACTGAACCTCGGCGGCGGGCGGTTGATGGTCACATTCTTCTGCCATTCCGCCGAAGCGTATGAGAGCCGCTATTACGACAGCATCCTGCGCTACGCCGGGCGTCTGGGTCGCACAGACGAGGTCAAGCGGCGGCTGGAGGCGTATTCGGCACTCGACTCCGCGCGACGTGCGGGCGGGTCACACTACATTATTAGTACAGACAATGGTTTAACATGGGGCGGCGTTAAGACACTGCCGGTGTCGGCGCCGCATGGGGCGTCGCTGATGTCGGACGGTACAGTGCTTTACGTCGGTAAGGAGATGTATATACACGAAAGCGGTCATGCCTCCGACGAAACAAAAAACGAAATTAAGTGTTACAAGAGTACGGACGGCGGCGAAAGCTTTCAGGAAGCCGGAACAGTGCCGTTGCCTGACAACATTTCTTACAGCAATCTTCACGAGCCGCACGCCGTCGAGCTCCCCGACGGCAGTCTGCTTTGCGCCATAAGAGCTCAGGATTTGTCCCCGGAGGTTTACGAGAACACCTTCACCGTTTTTTTAAGCCGTTCGTCAGACGGCGGCGCGACGTGGACGGTGCCGGAGCATCTCGATGTTTACGGCTCGCCCCCGCACATCCTCGTCCATTCCTCCGGAAAAATCATCATTACCTATGGTCACCGCAAAGCCCCACACAGTGTGCGCGTCGTCGTAAGTGGGGACAACGGCCGTACATGGTCGGAGGAGAAGACCGTCAATGAGATACCCGTTTCAAACGGCGACATGGGTTATCCGTGCAGCGTCGAGACCGCGGACGGCTCGGTTATAACGGTTTACTATCAGATATGTCCCGGCGACAGCGACGGTACCTCAATTGTATACAGCCGATGGAGCCTTGATGATTAAAACTGTCACAAAACTCCTATAAGCGTAATATAATAGCCGGGGGTGTTTTTTTGGAAGGCTTTTCAGAATATTTTCCTGTTTGGGATAAGCTCACCGAAGCGCAACGGGTACTTTTACAGTCAGCCGTTCAGGAGCGGCGCTTTGAGAAGGGAAACACGATTCACAGCGGCTCCGACGATTGCATCGGGCTGCTTGTTGTCAAAAGCGGTCAGATACGTGTCTATTCGCTGTCCGACGAGGGGAAGGAGCTGACGCTTTACAGGCTCTTTCCGCGCGATATGTGCCTGTTTTCCGCGTCATGCATCATGCCGAGCATTCAGTTTGACGTGATGGTATCTGCCGAGCAGGACGCAACTGTATTTCTTATTCCCGCCGGAATATACAAAACGCTGACGGAGCAATCCGCCGTCGTCGCGAACTACACAAACGAGCTCATGGCCACGCACTTTTCAGAGGTGATGTGGCTGATGGATCAGATTCTCAACAAGCGGATGGACTCACGGCTGGCGGCGTTCCTGCTTGAGGAAAGCTCGATATCCGACGGCGACAACCTTAACATAACCCATGAGCAGATTGCCGGACATCTCGGCTCAATCCGCGAGGTCATCACAAGGTTGCTGCGCTATTTTCAAAACGAGGGGCTTGTTGAGCTTGGGCGCGGCAGCATCCGGCTAACCGACATCAAGAAGCTCGAGGTGCTTGCCCGCGAAAGCCTTCGGTAAATGTAACATTGTTACGGTAATGACTGATATTTTGGGGTATCCTATAGCCATAACACACGAAAGGGGATACTTAATATGTCAGTCATTTCTGTTAACAATCACAATTTCAAAGAGGAGATCATCGAATCATCAAAGCCGGTGCTTGTCGATTTGTGGGCCACATGGTGCGGTCCGTGCCGTATGCTTTCACCCGTTGTGGAGCAGGTCGCCTCCGAACACCCGGAAATCAAGGTCTGCAAAATCAACGTTGACGAGGAGCCCGAGCTGGCACAGGCCTTCCAGGTTTCCGCTATACCGATGCTGGCACTTATCAAAAACGGCCGTCTGGTCGATTCCTCCGTCGGCTACAAACCCAAGGCACAAATTGAGGCCATGCTTCAGTAAACAATCGGAAAGCTTGAAACGGGAGGCGGCACATGAAAACAGTAATTATCGGCGGCGTAGCGGGCGGAGCGAGCTGCGCCGCGAGGCTCAGACGGCTTGACGAAACAGCCGAAATTGTCGTGCTTGAGCGCGGCGACTATGTCTCTTACGCCAACTGCGGGTTGCCGTACCACATCGGAGGCACTATAAAGGAGCGAAGTTCACTGCTGCTCCAGTCGCCCGAAGCAATGCGTGAAAAATACAATGTGGATGTGCGCACCGCCAATGAGGTGACCGCCATAAACCGCGACAGAAAAACGGTCACGGTCAAACGCCTTGAAAACGGAGAAGTCTACGAGGAGCCCTATGACAAGCTGGTCATTTCGACAGGCTCGTCGCCGCTTCGTCCGCCCATTCCGGGCATCGACTCCCCGCGCATCCGCACGCTTTGGACGGTTCCCGACACCGACGAGGTTAAAAAGCTTGTTCATCGTCAGGATGTACGGCGCGCGGCGGTCATCGGCGGCGGCTTTATCGGTCTTGAGATGGCCGAGAACCTTAAAAACACCGGATTGGACGTATCTGTTGTCGAAATGCAAAAGCAGGTCTTACCGCCGCTCGACTTCGAAATGGCGCAGCTCCTGCACGAGAATCTTTCGGAAAACGGCGTCCGCCTTTATTTAGGTGACGGCGTCGAGCGGTTTTCCGACAACGGCAGCTTTGTGACAGTCACGCTTAAAAGCGGAAAAACGCTTGACGCGGAGCTTGTCATTCTCTCCATCGGCGTAAAACCCAACGGCGAGCTTGCAAAGGCCGCAGGTCTTGAGGTCAACGCCCGCGGCGGAATCGTCGTGAGCGACCGGCTCTTAACCTCCGACCCTGACATATACGCTGTGGGCGACGTCATTGAGGTGGAGGACTATGTTTTCAAGGACAGGACGATGATACCCTTAGCCGGTCCCGCAAACAAGCAGGGACGCATTGCCGCCGACAATATCGCAGGCATGGACGAACGCTATCACGGCACTCAGGGCGCGTCGGTCGCAAAGATATTCGACCTGACGGCGGCAAGCACGGGCTTAAACGAAAAGACGCTGGTTGCGCGCGGCATGTTTAAAGGACATGACTACGAAACAGTTACCATTATACAAAACTCACACGCGGGCTATTACCCCTGCGCGTCGCCACTAACCCTAAAGCTTCTGTTCTCCGCCGACGGCTCAAAGATTTTCGGCGCGCAGATTGTCGGGCGCGACGGCGTTGACAAACGCATCGACACCATAGGTGTCGTCCAGCGCCTGGGCGGCGGCATTGAGGCCTTTAAAGAGCTTGAGTTCGCTTACGCGCCGCCGTATTCCTCCGCGAAGGATCCGGTCAACATGGTCGGCTTCACGGCCGACAATGTCCTCAAGGGCAAGGTAAAACTCTGCCGCTGGGACGACCCCGACAACATGAGCGACACATTGCTGCTTGATGTCCGGGAAGAGGTTGAGCTGATGGCTTACGCGGTACCGGGCGCTGTCAACATCCCGCTCGGTCAGCTGCGCAACCGTCTGGGTGAGCTTGATAAATCAATGAAAGCTGTCGTTTTTTGCGCCATCGGTGTGCGTGCTTACAACGCCGCACGAATTCTGATGCAAAACGGCTTTGAAGATGTCTATGTCTATCCCGGCGGAAGCCGCTTCTACCAGTCGACGCATTTTAAGGAGGACGCTATGGAAAACAAGACGACAGTTAAGGCACCAGCTCCGCCCGCCGCTCAGCCGGTTGAGACGAAATCCGTCCGCCTTGATTGCAGCGGTATGCAGTGCCCGGGTCCCTTGATGAAGGTTTATGAGGCGATGAACGGTATGACGGACGGCGACATTCTTGAGGTTTCGGCCTCCGACCCCGGCTTTATGCGCGACATCGACGCGTGGTGCAAAAGCACGGGCAACACATTGCTTTCAAAGGGGCAGCAGGGTAAATACTATGTTGCCTCGGTGCAAAAGGGCGCGGCCGGTTCCGCCGAACCCGTCGTTCGCGACACGGCGGAAGGAAAAACGATTATCGTCTTCTCCGGCGACCTCGACAAGGTATTGGCGAGCTTCATCATCGCCAACGGCGCGGCGGCGATGGGCAGGAAGGTGACTATGTTCTTCACGTTCTGGGGGTTGACGGTGCTGCGTAAGGCCGACAAGCAAGCAATTAAGAAGCCGTTTATGGAGTCCATGTTCGGCGCGATGCTCCCGCGCGGCAGCAAAAATCTCAAGCTTTCGCGGATGAATATGGGCGGTATGGGCACGGCGATGATGAAAAAGATTATGGGCGATAAAAATGTCGATTCGCTCGAGTCGCTGATTCAGAAAGCGATTGAAAATGGTGTAAAAATCGTCGCCTGTACGATGAGCATGGACGTCATGGGCATCCGTCAGGAGGAACTCATCGACGGTGTAGAGCTGGCCGGTGTGGGCGCGTATCTCGGCGACGCTGAGGAATCCAACGTAAATCTATTTATATAATTGATTTGTTCTAAATGGGGGTGTGAATATGAGAATCAGGTTAAACGACAACGCGGAGGTTGTCAGTGTTATAAAGGACGGACTCAAGGCCAAAAACGGCTACTGTCCCTGCCGGATGGAATCGACCGACGACAACAAGTGTATGTGCAGGGAGTTTCGCGAGCAAATCGCCGACCCCGCGTTCGAGGGCTACTGCCACTGTATGCTGTACTATAAGGAAAAGTAAGATACATAACGCACGATACGCGCCGCGTTAAATTGTTATGATATTACCGCGCCCCCGCCGATAAAACCGACGGGGGCGATTTACATTTTTTCGGGATGTGGCATATGCTGTATGGGAAGGTGCAAGTTTGAAAGATAAACTTTCAAACAGGAAGTTTTGTCCTTTTGCGCCATACAGGACGGCGCAAATCGGCTTCGCCGACCGGAAAAAGCTTCCGGCCTATGCATAAAAGGAGGGTTATTAAAATGAATCCTTGTGAACTGACCGCCACCGTGACGGCAATCGCTAACGCTTTAGCGTGCAAGCTGTCCGATGACGAGCTTGCGCTGCTGGCCGTCGTCCTGACGCAGCTCGGCGACACACTGGCAACCATCCTGACGCAAAAGGAGCTTTGCGAGAGGCTGAACGCGCGCGGCGATATAAAGAATACGACGGCTGATATAAAGCCGAGTCCAGTTATGTAACTTATTCGATTTTATCCTCACGGCTGTTCCTCTTTTTCTTGCCCTCCCACGGACACTCATCTTGAACAGAGGATTTGGATGGTCGGTTTAATTTTAAGGCGTCGGCATTCGTTTTGCTATAAGTATTATCCTGCGGTTTATTATAAGTGTCCGCCGGTTTATTCTTTTCGGCGATATATTGCTCATCCCTTTTTACAATAAACTGTCCCTGACTATTATTTTTCCTTTTGTGACCGAACACAACCTTTGAGGTGTAAGTTATTCCAAATATAAATAACATGAGCAACGCCTTGGCAACGTATTCAAAGGTCGTTTGGTCTTCCATAATCTTTTTAAAAATAATGTATTTCACCTCGCCGCAAATATAATTAAACAACATACTATATATAAGACCCCTTTTCGTGAGAATTGACTCTAATCGACTGATTTCACGCGATGTTTGTCGATTGTTTGTAATAATGGTTTTATATTAAATTTTTTGTTGACATTTTATGTTATTTATGGTAACATCAATGTGAAATTATTACACATAAAAAAGCGGAACGAAAAACATGATTTTTCATACATTTTTGCGTTTTTTCCCGACACTTCGGTATTTTAGATAGACAAATTTTATCAATAACGTTATAATCTAATTATCAAATAATGATTCTCACAAGGAGGACAAGCTGTTATGAAAAAAATTTATTAAGTCAATGTCCGTTTTTATGGTCATGCTTATGGTAATGATGTCTTTCATGCCATCGGCTTTTGTGTCTTCGCTAACCGCGTCTGAAATACAATCATGCGACGACGGGGTGACGAACTATAATTTGTGACAGAAATATTTATACTATAGCAACTTGAGGTCTTAATCATATTCTGTAAGGTTATAAACAATAAATTTTGAGGTGAAAAAAATGAAAAGGAAAATAGTTAAATTCGTATCGGTTATTTTAAGTTTATTACTTATCTTTGGAACTCTTTCAGTATCTTTACTTGCTTTTGGGGAGAGCAACACAACGGCAATTAACGAAAAAAGTCAAAATGTCATTGTTACTTCTAATGACAATCAGGCAGAAAAATCCGGGCTTCAAAAGTTCTTCGATAAAATAATTGACTCGTTTTTAACCTTCGTGCAAAAAACATATGTGAAAATATATTTTAGCTCATTAGCTTCTGCAATAAGAGATATCGAAATGAAAATATTTGTTTTCTTTGACGAACGATGCAAAGGGGTGTAAAAAAATTGAGAAGAATAATCAAAATTGTTTCTATACTCCTCACAGCTATTTTAATTTTAGGCAATTCGATGTTTTTTGGGATTACGCAAATCACAGCAAACGCGGAATCAACTGCCAATATTATAACACTTGATGAGTTTTTAGACCGTTTGGGTGAATTGGTAAGAACATATACCGAAGACACACAGGCTGAAAAATCACTTGCATCAGGTGACGATTCAATGCTTGTGACATTGCAAAACAGGCTGATTGTAAAGACCGGTTCCAATGAGCCGTTAAGCAATACTTGCGGGGCAGTCGATATGATTGAAGGATATAACTGCCTGCATATTCTTCAGTATTCAAGTAAAACCGAAGCAGACGCCGCTTATGCTTATTTTAATTCACAGGAATATGTTGAATATGTTGAATTCGATTTTAATTTTGAATCGCCGACTTCAGAAGCAGTAGAAACATCCGCGTCTGATGGAAATGACGGATATCTGTCATGGGGGGGCTGATGCGACAGGTTCAAAAACGCTGCTTGGTGCTATCAGCAAATATGATATCCCATTAAATGAAGAGGTTATTGTCGCCGTTTTTGATTCCGGATTACAAAAGAATCACCCCTTCTTTGATGCATCAAGAATCATTGACAGCGAGATAAATGTTTCCAGTTCTGCAACCGAGTTAAATAAAAACGATACAAATGACAATTATGGACACGGAACACATGTTGCGGGAATTATATATAACAATACGCCTTCAAACGTGAAAATCAGTCCATATAAAGTTGCGGAAAATGACAAAGGTTTTGATTATCTTCAAATTGCTGAATTAATTCCAAAAGCAGTAACTGCCGGTGCTGATGTGATCAATATGAGCTTTGAAACTCCTGTCTTTTACGAAATAGAAGAATATATAACTTTTAAAAATAATGTTAATGATGCTACTCAAAGCGGAGTGATTGTTGTCGCGGCTGCCGGAAACCACCAGCAAGACGCCAGCAGAATCTTGCCCGCTTATCTAGAAAATGCAATTACGGTTTCAGCAATAACGGAAAGTAATATGCCGTGGAAAGTCACTCCCGGTGTAATGGGTAGCAACTATGGTGATTGTGTTGATATTGCCGCTCCGGGGATTAACATCATCAGTACCGGACTAAATAACAGTAAAAATGTAAGAATGGATGGCACATCACAGGCGGCTCCTTTTGTATCAGCGGCGGCGGCAATTATGAAGCTGCTGGATACCAACGCCAGTTTGACCGCTTACCGTATCAAGGAAATACTAAAAGAAACGGCTTACCGACCCTCTGGGTGGGACGATAAATACGGTACAGGTATTGTTAACTTTTTGAACATGGTTAAACATTTTGAAAGATTACAATCACCTATTATCAATAATGTTGACAATAAAATTGAAATTGCTAATAATCCTTTATCGAATCAAGATGCTGATATTTACTATTCAACAAATGGTTCGTTTCCAGACCCAAGTTCAGCAAATTTGTATAATCAGCCAATAAGTATTTCTGACCCGAATGTTAAAACAATTACGGCTGTATCATTTAGTGACGGAATCCTTTTTAGTGAACCTTCTTCATATATCGTCAGGTGGACAAAAACTTATTCTGAGTTACGTTATAAGAGCTCAGTATATCTAACAGTACCCGATCAGAATGTGAACGTATTGAAGTGGACTTCTGATAATTCGGATATTGTGTCAGTTAATGATAACGGGAAGATAACGGGAATAAAAAGAGGTACTGCAACAATAACCGCGTCAATTGAAGGAGGCAGAAGTGCTACATATGAAGTTAAAGTAATATATTCATTTTGGCAGTGGCTCATCGTCATCTTCCTGTTCGGCTGGGCGTGGTATTAACTGTACATAAAAGTAATCAACAGCGGCGCTTTCTTAATCGAGAGCGCCGCGTTTCTTGTATTGACAAATTGTATTCAGATTATATCAAATTTTTGGACAAATGCAATCGTTGTCGCTATTTTTTTTAGTCCGAACAAAAGCCTATTGATTAGCGGGCTGAAACGGGCTATAATTTAATTGGTAGCAGACACAAGATTATACAAAGGGATGGATATATAAATGACAAAAATAATCAAGGCCAAGGAGACGATGACGGCGAAGGAACGTGTACTGCGCACTTTCGCGCACGAAAAAACCGACCGGGTTCCCATCGGCTACGACACAAACCCCGCTATTCACGCGCGCCTCGCCGCCGAACTGGGCATTACGGACGGCGATATGGACAAGGTGCGCGACGCGCTGGGTGTCGACTACCGGGGAGTCAACCCCCGTTATACGGGCAAGCCGTTGTTTGAGGAAAAGCCGGGGCTTCGTGTCGACGCGCTCGAGGGCTGCTACATGCGCTATGTCGCCCACGAGACGGGCGGTTACTGGGATTTTTGTGAATTCCCGTTGAAAGGTGCGTCCGACGCGCTGTTTGAAAGCTATCCCGTCCCATCTCCCGACGACTTTGATTATGACGAAGCGCTTGAACGCTGCAAAGCTCTGCGCGGCTACGGCGTAAACACAGGCGGTGCGGGCGTACCGGACGTTATAAATTCAAACGGGCGCATTATGGGCATGGAGGATGTGCTTTGCCATCTGTTTGACGGTGACAGCGCGGCGATGGACTTCATACACAGGCGTGCGAATTTCCAGTACAGTGTGCTTGAGCGCACACTTGACAGGTGCGGGGACAGCATTGACTTCGTTTGGCTCGGTGAGGATTTGGGCACCCAACGCGGGCCGATGATAAGCCTTGACCTCTACAGAGAAACATTAAAGCCCATACATAAGAGCTTTGTCGGGCTCGCTGCGTCCTACGGCAAGCCCGTGCTGGTTCACTGCTGCGGCAGTTCGTCGTGGGCGTTCGAGGATTTCATCGAAATCGGTGTGTCTGCCGTCGATACGCTCCAGCCGGAGGCCGCCAACATGAGCCCGCGCTATCTTAAGGATACCTTCGGGAACAGGCTTGGCTATCGCGGCTGCATCTCAACCGCCGGAAAGCTTGTCACAGGAACACCCGAGGAGGTACGCGAGACGGTTAAAAGCACGCTTGAAATTATGATGGACGGCGGAGGCTATCATTTCGCTCCAACGCATCAGATTCAGGACAACACGCCGGTTGAAAATGTCGTCGCAATGTATCAGGCGGCGCACGACTTCGGTATTTATTAAACCGTTATACACGGAATTTACTTCTTTTTTACCAAACCGCTATTGTTGTTAAAATTGAGTTACATTATAATTGATGTAACAATTTGACAGGAGCGTTAAAATGAAAAGATTTATAAAAAGTCTGCTTTCTATCATGGTTGCCGCGGTAATTGTCCTGTGCACTCTTTGTTTTGCGTTTGCGTCGAACACAGCGTCAATTAAATGTATCGTACCGACAGTAGGCTCCGACAACAGCCGACTTAACATGACATGGTATAGCACCTCGCCGGAAAATGGTTTTGTCAGGATCTCAAAAAAATCCGACGCGACGGGTACGGGCTTTCCGGAAGACTACAAGGAATTCGCAGCGTCAAAATGCCTGTCCTCAAACAGCGACGGGTATTATTACAATCAGGCTTCCGTCAAGGGTTTAACAGAAAACACCGACTATGTGTACCAAGTCGGCAACAGTGACGGTTGGTCCGATACATACATTTTCAGTACCCGTAATTTCAGCAGCAGCTTCAGCTTTTTAGCGGCAGGCGATGCGCAAATTGGCGCAGGCGGAACTTTTTTAGATCAATTCCGCTGGAATAACACAGTTAAAAAAATAGCTTCGTCATTTTCCTCCGCTAGCTTTCTTCTCAGTGTCGGCGATCAGGTTAACGATGCCGGCAACGAAACACAATATGACGCGTTCACCGCGCCGATAGCTTTAAAAAGTCTTCCGCTGGCAACAATCGTCGGCAACCATGACGACGGCAGCAACTCATACAGCCAGCATTTTTATCTGCCGAACATGTCAGATTACGGCTCGGTGGTTACGGCAGGCGAAAACAGTGGCGACTATTGGTTTGTATATAACAATATTCTGTTCATGGTTCTCGATACCAACAATTCAGACAACGCTTCACACACACAGTTTATGAAAAAGACCATATCAGAGAACAATTACAGGGCTACATGGAAAATTGTCGCGTTCCATCAGTCCATCTACAGCACCGCGATTCACGCGATGGATGCTGTTATTTTACAAAAACGCGCGGAACTGGCACCTGTTTTGTCGGAGCTTGGTATAGACGCCGTT
>CAZDWM010000019.1:0-18597 GCA_964509145.1 uncultured Eubacteriales bacterium
TTCTCGTCGATTTCAATATTCAGTATGCCCGCGCTGCGCTTGACAATGAGCGCCAACTCCTCCGGGGTGTACATTTCAAGCCTGCATATCACGCCGAAACGGTCGCGCAGCGGCGCGGAAAGCTGACCCGCGCGCGTCGTCGCCCCGACCAATGTAAACCGCGGCAGCTCAAGCCGGATGGAGCGCGCCGAAGGACCCTTGCCGATGATAATGTCGAGCGCATTGTCCTCCATGGCGGGATATAATATTTCCTCGACGCTTCTGTTCAATCGGTGTATTTCGTCGATAAACAGCACGTCGCCCGTGCTTAAATTTGTGAGCAGCGCCGCTAAATCGCCCTGCTTTTCAATTGCCGGACCCGACGTCACCCGGAGGTTGACGTTCATCTCGTTGGCGATAATGCCCGCGAGTGTCGTTTTGCCGAGACCGGGCGGACCGTAGAGCAGCACATGGTCGAGCCCCTCGCCCCTCTGGCGCGCAGCCTCGATGTAAATCTTCATATTTTCCTTGACCTTGTCCTGCCCGATGTAGTCCTCAAGGCGTTTCGGCCGCAGCGAAAGCTCCGTTTCCGAGTCCTCCGGCGAATACTCCGGCGCGACGATTCTGTTTTCGTAATCCATATCCATAACGTCCAAATCCTCCGAAGCCTGCATTAAAATCTTGCCAGATTTTTAAGCGCCTGTTTAATCAGCTCCTCTGCCGGAAGCGCGCTGTCAAGCCTGCCTACGGCGACGGACGCTTCGGAGCGGCTGTAGCCGAGCTCCCTGGTGGTCCGGCCGATCTGCTCCTCGCGGCTGTAGCCGAGCATCTCAAGCGCGCTCACCGCTTCCTCGCAGTTGCCCGAAGCCGAGGCAACGCCCGCCGCGCCGATATCCGCCGAAATGCTGCCCTCAAAGCCCGCCGCCAGCTTACCCTTGAGCTCAAGCACCACACGCTGTGCTATTTTAGGACCGATACCCTGCGCTCTTGTGATGCTCTTGGCGTCGCCGGAGGCAATGCACAGCGCCAGTTTATCCGGCTCGAACTGCGATAAAATTGACAGCGCCGCCTTGGGACCCACGCCGGTAACGCCGATGAGCAGCTTGAAGCACTCAAGCTCGCGCCTTTCGTAAAAGCCGAACAAGTCCAGCGCGTCCTCGCGCACGTTCAGATATGTAAAAAGCGTAGCTGTGCCGCCCGGCGCACCAACCCTTTTAAGGGTATTCATCGACGCCGAGCAATAGAACGCCACGCCGCCGCAGTCGATGGCCGCGCCGTTTTCGTCAACGTGAACTATTTTTCCTGTCAGACTGTAAAACATGCTTAAATCCCGTTTCTTATCTTTAAATTTCCGTAATTAGCATTCATCATCAGCGAACCACTCGCGTGGGCGTGGCAAATCGCCATGGCAAGAGCGTCGGCCGTGTCGTCTGGCTTTGGAACCTCTTCAAGATTTAAAATCACCCTTGTCATTTCCTGAACCTGTTTTTTGTCTGCCCGTCCGTAGCCGACGACGCTTTGTTTGACCTGGAGCGGTGTGTATTCGTAAACTTTCAGCCCGTTTTTTTGCCCCGCGAGTATAATCACCCCGCGTGCCTGGCTGACGTCGATGACGGTTTTGGCGTTGTTGTTGTAAAACAGCTTTTCGACAGCCATCGCTTCAGGCGACCAGCGCTTCATGACGGCTGTCAGACTGTCGTAAATGATTTCGAGCCGCTCGTTGAAGGGCATGTCGGCACGCGTCAGCACCGCGCCGAAATCGAGCACGCTGAACCGGCAGGCGTTGTAGTCGATGACCCCGTAGCCGACGGTGGCATACCCGGGGTCGATGCCGAGAATAATCATTTATAGCTATCCTTTCGCAGAATGCGGAAGTTTTGACCGGTCGGCGAAGCCGATTTGCGCCTGTTCGGCGCAAAAGGCAAAACTCCCTAAGCCTGAAAAGCTTGCTTTTCAGGCTTTCTGATCCCTTTCCCTGATTATCATCCGCGTGGGTGTGCCCTCAAGACCGAATACCTCGCGGATTCTATTGTCAATATATCGCTGGTAGCTGTAATGGAACAAGTCCTTGCGGTTGACGAAGCACACAAACGTCGGCGGTCTTGTGGAAGCCTGTGTGATGTAGTAAATCTTAAGCCGTCTGCCCTTGTCTGTGGGCGGCTGAACGCGTGCTGTCGCCTCGGCGAGGATATCGTTTAATTTACCCGTCGAAATCCGAACGGCGTTCTGGTCGTTAACGTATTTTATCAGCTCAAACAACCGGTCGAGCCGCTGCCCCGTCTTGGCCGAGATGAAGATGATAGGCGCGTAGGACATAAACGAAAAATCGTCCATAAGACTTTTCCTGTAAGCGTCCATCGTTTTGCCGTCCTTTTCGACGGCGTCCCATTTGTTGACGGTGATGATACAGGCCTTGCCCTGCTCGTGGGCGATACCCGCAACCTTTGAGTCCTGTTCGGTAAAACCCTCAACCGCATCAATCATAATGACGCAGACATCCGCACGCTCAACCGCCATGCGTGCGCGGATGACAGAATACTTTTCTATGGCGTCGTCGACCCTGCTTTTTCGGCGCAATCCGGCGGTGTCGATGAAAAGGAACTTACCGTGCGCGTTTTCGACAACCGTATCCGTCGCGTCGCGAGTTGTGCCCGCGATATCGGACACGATAACACGCTCCTCGCCCGCGATGGCGTTGATGAGCGAGGACTTGCCGACATTCGGCTTGCCGATGACGGCGACCTTTATAGTGTCGTCCTCCTCGTCCTCGCCGGACGCGTCGGGCAGATATTTTAACACCTCGTCAAGCATATCGCCCGTGCCGTGACCGTGAACGGACGAAACGGGGAACGGGTCGCCCAAGCCGAGGTTGTAAAACTCATAAAAATCAACCGGCAGCTCGCCGAGGCTGTCGCATTTATTGACGCACAGCACAATGGGCTTGCCGGACTTTAAAAGCATCTGCGCAACCTCGGCGTCGGTCGCGACAACTCCAGTGCGCACATCGGTGACAAACACAATTACGTCGGCGCTGTCTATGGCGAGCTGCGCCTGACGTCGCATCTGCGACAAAATAATGTCCTCCGAAAACGGTTCAATACCGCCCGTATCAACAAGCAGCATTTTTCTTCCGAGCCATTCGCACTCTCCGTATATTCTGTCGCGCGTAACGCCCGGCGTGTCGTCGACAATGGAAAGCCTGCTGCCGACAAGCTTGTTGAAAAGTGTCGATTTGCCGACGTTCGGACGCCCGACAATCGCTACAATCGGTAATGCCATTTTTATTCCGTGCCTTTCAGTTAATCAATAATCAATCAAGTGTTTTTCATCGCCGTCAGCTCTACCGCGTCCGCGACATGCTCGCAGCAGTCGCAGCAGCTCTCGATAATGGAATATATACGTGTCCAGCCTAATAGCTCGCGCGGATCGCTCACGGAGGAGTAGAGGTTTCGAATGGCGCGTGTGTAAATTTCGTCGCCCTTTTCCTCAAGTCGGTTGACCTCTACAACTAGCGGGTGGAGCTTTTCGGACTTTTTAAAGCTTTTAAACGCCTCAATCATATCGCGGGTCGCGCTGCATATCTCGTGCACAACCCCGACGAACTCCAACGCCTCGGGCTTGATTGAACTGACGTTGTACATGTAAATGTTTCGTAATATATCCTCGACGTTGTCGGTCACGTTGTCGAGCTCGTTGGCGAGTGTTAAAATATCCTCGCGCTCTATGGGAGGCAAAAATTCCTTAGCGAGCGCCTCAGTCAGCTTCTTTTTAACCGCGTCGCCCGCCGTCTCAACACTGTGGAGTCGGTTGACGGTGTCGGGGATATCAAATTTGTCGAAGCTGACAAACAGGTTAACGATGATGTCGGCCGCGTCGCACGCGTATTGCGCCTGCTCGATAAAAGCGTCAAAATAGTCGATTTGTTTTTCCTTTTTCGAGTTAAACATCTTATCAATTCCTATGTTCAAAATATACGCATAAAGATAAGCGCCATAAAATAGCCGATGACGCCGCAACCGGGGAATGTGAGCACCCACGCGTAAGCCATTTCCTTAACGACGTTCCAGTTGACGTTTGAAAGCCTGCGGCTTGCGCCAACGCCCATGATGGCGGTTGTCTTGGTGTGCGTCGTGCTGACGGGCAGACCTGTTAAAGTGGAAACCAGCAGGCAGAACGCGCCCGCGAGGTCGGCAGCAAACCCCTCATATTTCTGGAGCTTGACCATATCCATACCGACGGACTTTATAATCTTATAGCCGCCTATCGATGTTCCCAGTGCCATCACTCCGGAGCAAAGCACCATAAGCCACAGCGGTATGTTAAACTCGACGGTCTGTGCGTTTCCGGCGGTCAAGCTCATGCCCAGCAGAAAAACTCCGATAAACTTCTGGCCGTCCTGCGCGCCGTGCATAAACGCCATCGCGCCGCCGCCGAAAATCTGACCGCCCCTGAAAAAGCCGAGCGTCTTTTGTCGGGGTATGTTTTTACAGATGAAGCCGATAACCTTAACGGAAGCGAGGCCGGAGAAAAAGCCGAGCACCGTTGAAAGCACAAGTCCGTAAATGACCTTAATCCACTCACCGCCGTTGATACCGCTCAAGCCGCCGTTTAAGGCTATGGCCGCGCCGGAAACACCGGCAATGAGCGCGTGACTTTCGCTCGTGGGGATGCCAAAATACCATGCCGCCGTCGCCCAGAGCACGATTGCCACCATCGCGGCGCACAAGGCAATGAGCGCCCTGTGTGGGTCGCCGCCGAAGTCGGCCATGTTATATATAGTCTGTGCCACCTGCGCGTTGACCGCGGTCATAACAAGCACGCCGAGAAAATTAAAAACGGCGGCCATCAGGATGGCTGTTCTGACGTTCATTGAGCGCGTTGAAACGCATGTAGCGATGGCGTTCGGCGCGTCCGTCCAGCCGTTGACAAGGATGACACCCAACGTCAGAACGGTTGTTACAAGCAGCGTCGGGTTACCCGTCATCTGCCGTAAAAATTCCGTAAAAGCTATCATATATCAGCTTTACTCTCCGTCCAATATGATTAAACCCACACACATATAGGTGTTGTACTCGTATGTACGCCGCACTATTTTTGAAACAGGCTTCCGCCGTTACAGTCTATGGCGACAATTAGCGGAAAATCAAGAATTTCAAGCTTCTTGACGCTCTCGCAGCCTAAATCATGGAACGCGATTTCCTCACAGCTTTTTACGCTCTGCGCCGCAAGCGCGCCCGCGCCGCCGACGGCGCAAAGATAAACTGCCTTGTTGCGGACTATAGCGTCAACCACCGCGTCGTTTCGTTCGCCCTTGCCAATCATGGCGGCAAGACCGAGGTCAAGAAGCCTCGGCGCGAACTTGTCCATCCGTCCCGAGGTCGTCGGTCCGCAGCTGCCGATGACAGCGCCAGGAGGCGCTGGGGTTGGACCGGCGTAGTAGATGCAGGCACCGTCAAGGTTAAACGGCAGCGCGCAGCCCTCGTCTAAAAGTGCACAGATGCGCTTGTGCGCCGCGTCGCGCGCCGTGAAGATAAAGCCGGAGAGCAACACTCTGTCTCCGGCTCGTAAATTTTTTGCTTTGTTTTTTAAATCCGCCGTGTTGATGCTGAATTCTGCCATGTTAAGATTCATGCCCTTTCTTGTATTTTTACGCCCCAAGAAAGGGCATGAAAACCGAATTGAAAAAGCGCGGTTTCGCGAAGCGAAATGCGGGTCAATCCGTCTGACCCACAAGCGGTTTTTCCATAGGTTGAAAGAAATCTTTCAACCTATTACCTGATTATCATTTATTCTCGGACTGATTGCGAATTTTAGCGTATTTTGCGATGATGTCCGCAATTTTATCCTTGTCGTAAACCTTGGGTGCTTCCGAGGGCGCGACCTTCGGAGCTTCGGCTGAAACGGCTTGTGGTAAATCGGAGACGGTGGGCTTCGGTTCCTCTGCGGGTATAACCTCCGGCACATCGCCGTAAGCTACCTTCGGTACCTCAAAAGCAACAGGCTTTGCCTCGTCCACGGGCGCGGCTACCGGCTCGTTAAAGCCGACGGATTCCCACACCACGGATTCATCAGGTTGTTCGGGCTCGGACTGCGCGGGAGCCACAAGCTTTTCGTCCGCATATCCTATAACCGCGTCGTCCTCTGAATATGATGTCTCGCTCGGAATTTCTTCCGCATAGACCGACGGGTATTCCTGAGGAATCTCCGGCATGACGTTCTCGTCCGCTTGAGCCTTTATGGGTTCCTCCGTCACGGGCAACACTTCCGTTTCGGGCTCTGAAAATGTTTCTGTGGGAGCTTGCGGTAATGCCGTTTTCTCTGCTTGTGCTGACTCAGCCAGCTCAAGTTTGGCTTTTAACTGTTCGATTTCGATTTCTGCCTTTTCAAGCTCGGTCGCCGCTTCGGCCTTGACGCGTTCAACCTCGGCAAACGCCTCAGTCTTAACCTTTTCCGTCTCGTCTTTGGCCTCGGCTTTTATCATTTCGATTTCCGCCGCCGCCTCAGCCTGAACGCTTTCGATATCGGTTGTTTTCGCTGCCTCCGCTTCGGCAGCCGCAAGCTTTTCTTTCAGCAAAGTAAGCTCGCTGTCCTTGGCACTGACGACCGCGGCGAGCAGCTCGTTTGCGGAGTATTCCTCGCTCAGTTGCTTTTTTAACTCGGCTACATCCAAGCGAAGCGACTCCGAAACGCCGCGCTCACGTTTAAGCTCGGCTTCAAGCGCCGATGTGTCGGTGTTTGTCGGCGGCGCTGCTATGGCAGCCTGTGCTTGAGCTGCCGCAAGCTTTGCTCTCGTCTCCTCAAGCTCCTTGCTCAATGTTGTATTTTCTTCGATTTCAAGCGCCGTTCTCTGCTGAAGAATGCTGTCCTTGACGCGGTATTCCTCAAACTCCTTGACGGCCTTGGCCGCCGCGGAGCGGCTTTCGAAAAGCTCCTTCTGAAGCCCCTCGATGTAGTCTGCAACACTTTGACGCTTAAAGCCTCCCATAAAGGCTTTTTTAAAACGGATATCCTTTTTTTCTTCGCTCATAATTATGACTTTTCCTTTCGCAGAATGCAGCTTGAAAATTTATCTTTCAAGCTTCAACCCACTGATGTCGCCACCGTCCGGCAAACTGCCGAAGGCGAAATGTTTATTTCATCGAAACGGCCTTTTTTGCCTTTTCGGCGATGTTCGCGGCGTCAAGCCCGAACAGGTGAAGAAGCTCCACTGCGGGACCCGAGCGTCCGAACGTGTCCTCGACACCTAAGCGCACGACAGGCACAGGCTTTGTCTCGCAAACCAATTCCGCAACCGCTCCGCCGAGACCTCCTATGACGCTGTGCTCCTCGGCTGTGACGATGGCTCCCGTCTTTTGGGCGGCGGCGATAACAAGCTCCCTGTCGAGCGGCTTAATGGTTGCCATATTGACGACCGCCGCCGAAATGCCCTCGTTTGAGAGCAAGTCGCATGCCGCCAGCGCCTCGCCGACCATCAGACCGGTGGCGATAATCGTAACGTCAGTGCCCTCCCGGAGCAGAACACCCTTGCCGATTTTAAAGTTATAGCTTTCGTCGAATAATACTGGGGTGGCTAACCTACCGAAGCGCATATATACAGGACCCTCATACTCGGCTGCGGCCAAAACGGCGGCTCTCGCCTCGATGTCGTCGGCCGGATTTATTATTACCATACCGGGAATGGTTCG
This sequence comes from uncultured Eubacteriales bacterium, assembly GCA_964509145.1. GTDB lineage: Bacteria > Bacillota > Clostridia > Oscillospirales > Acutalibacteraceae > UBA1425. Next base: position 7,665 of record CAZDWM010000019.1, read on the forward strand.
CATGAGCGCGATATCCTCGCAGCACTGGTGGCTTGCGCCGTCCTCACCCACGGAGATACCGGCGTGTGTCGCGCCGATTTTGACGTTTAAATGCGGATAGCCGATGGTGTTTCTGACCTGCTCAAAGGCTCTGCCCGCGGCGAACATCGCGAACGTGCTCGCAAAAACGGTGTAACCCATAGTTGAAAGACCTCCGGCGATGCACATCATGTTTGCCTCGGCAATGCCTGTGTCGAAAAACCTGTCGGGATAAGCCTTTTTGAATACTCCCGTTTTTGTCGCGGCTGCGAGATCCGCGTCGAGTACGATGAGTTTATCGTTTTTAGCGCCCAGTTCAACAAGCGCCTTGCCGTAGCTGTCGCGTGTTGCTATCTTTATAGTATCTGCCATTATCAGCCCTCCAATTCCGCAAGCGCGGATTTTAATTCGCCCATGGCCTGCTCGTACTGCTCGGCATTGGGTGCCGTGCCGTGCCACGCGCACTGGTTTTCCATGAAGGAAACGCCCTTGCCCTTGGTGCTTTGAGCTATAACGGCGGTCGGTTTGCCCTTAAACTCCTCGGCGGCGTTGAAGGCCGCCTCGATTTCATCGAAGCTGTGCGCGCAGATTTCGATAACGTTCCAGCCGAAGGCTTTGAATTTTTCGGGAATCGGATAGGGCGAGTTGACCTCCGCAACGGAGCCGTCGATTTGAAGGTTGTTGTTATCGACTACGGCGACAAGGTTGTCAAGCCCCTTTGCGGCGGCGTACATGGCGGCCTCCCAGACCTGACCCTCCTGAATCTCGCCGTCGCCGAGGACGGAATAGACGCGGAGCTTTTTCCCGCCGAGCTTTGCGCCAAGCGCCATACCGACGGCGGTTGATATGCCCTGACCCAACGAGCCGGAGCTCATATCTACGCCCGGAGTGTAGCGCATGCTCGGATGCCCCTGAAGCCTTGACTCAACCTTGCGGAAGGTTTTAAGCTCGTCGACTGGGAAGAAGCCCCTGTGCGCGAGCACAGAGTAAAGACACGGTGAAATATGACCCTTTGACAGGACAAAACGGTCGCGATCCTCCCACGATGGGTTTGACGGGTCGATATTCATCTTTGCGAAATAAAGATAGGTCATTATATCCGCCGCCGACAGAGAACCTCCCGGATGACCCGATTTGGCATTGTATACGCTTTCGATAATGCCCATTCTAACTTTACACGCAGTTATTTTCAACTGCTTTTTTGCTGCTGCATCCAATACAGCCACCTCCAAAATCTTGATGTTTCCAAACATATATGAAACGCACAACAAAACCACAGTTATTAATCCATGGTTTTATATCCGTTCTTTGCTAAATCGTATTCCTCAAGCGTCCCTAAATTCCATGTAGCCCAAACGCCGTGTATATCGTATTCTACGCGTACCCATCTGATCATGCCGAGTTCCGCCTTGTAAAAACAGCGCATGTTTTTATCGCTGCTACTGTGACCGATGTATGTATAATCGTTATCGGACATCATTTCGTCTAGATAGTCGTAGGTGTTGTTGCCACGCGCGCAGTAGCAGTAATCGGCAATCTGCATATAATTCATTTCCTGCCGCTTCATGCCCCTGATAAAGCTGGCAACCTCGCGGTTTGTAAAGTCGCCACCGTTGACGACGGTAAAGGCGTTCATATCGGCGGGCAAGGCAATTTCGAGCGGGTTACCCAAGAAATAATGAAGTCCGAACGTAGCGGCGAACAAAATCGCCATCGCCGAAATCGTTATAATCAGTATTGAGAGAACCTTATTACTTTTCTCCATATCTATAACCAACCTTTCGCAGAATCTATTCTGCCAAACCCCTCAGCTTTGCGAGAAAGCTTTCGAAATAACCGGGAAGCTCAGACTTGACCTCGATATACCGACCGTCTCGCGGATGGCTGAAGCCTATCAACCCCGCGTGAAGGCACTGTCCGCCGAGTAAAACACCGTTTTTAGGACCATATACCGGGTCACCGGCAACGGGGTGACCGATGTACGCCATGTGTACCCTTATTTGGTGCGTTCTGCCTGTTTCAAGCCGGAGCTTGACCAATGTAAACTTATCAAATGTCTCAACCGTCTCGAAATGGGTAACTGCCTCCCGTGAATGGCTGTAGGTGACGCTCATTTTTTTTCGGTCGCGTTCGCTTCTGCCGATGGGCGCGTTGATGGTGCCGGACGGTTCTTTGAAAACGCCGTGCACCACGGCCATGTATTCGCGTGTGAAGCTGTGCTCCTTGATTTGCCTCGCGAGTGAAGCATGGGCAAAATCGTTTTTAGCGACAATAAGCAGCCCGCTTGTGTCCTTGTCTATCCTATGAACAATACCCGGCCTGATAACGCCGTTGATGCCGGAAAGGCTGTCGCCGCAGTGGTTTAAAAGCGCGTTTACGAGCGTGCCGTTTTGGTTGCCTGCCGCCGGATGGACAACCATACCCCTCGGTTTGTTGACAACAAGCAGGTCGTTGTCTTCGAAGCGGATGTCGAGCGCCACATCCTCCGGCTCGACTGACAGCGCTTTGAGCTCAAGCGGCTTAAGCAGGATTTCGTCGCCCGATTTTAGCTTTTCGCTTTTTGACTGAACGCGACCGTTGACCGTAACGCCGCCTTCAGCAATCAGCTTTTGGATAAACGAACGCGAGGCATCGGGGTATTCCGCGGCAATCATCCTGTCGAGCCGCATACCGGTCTGTTCGTCGGAAACTGTAAAGTGTATCAAGAATTCAGACCTCTTTTTTTCTTCGCGTCGCGGATAGTGTCGATGATGACATAAAGAATAATAAGGCAAGAACCGACGGTGATGAGGCAATCGGCAAAATTAAATACCGCGAAGCGTACAAAAAGCACCTCAATGTAGTCGACAACATGCCCGACAAACAAACGGTCGTACAGATTGCCGAGACCTCCCGAAATGATGAGCGTAGCGGCGGTAAAAAGAAGCTTGTCTTTAAGCTTGCCGGACATCAGCACAATTATGCCCGCGAGCAGCACAAGCCCTGTACATAAGGCAAGCAGCTTGGTGTGCTCGCTGAAAATGCTGAAAGCGGCGCCGGTGTTTTTTGTGTAATGCAAAGCCACTATGCCGTCGAGCTTAGGATAATCGGTTTTACCCTCGAGCGCCGACTCGGCCAGAACCTTTAAAAGACGATCCGCCGCAACGGACGCAACCATAATAACGGCCGCTATTGCTCTGCGCATACCTATGACCATCCTTTCGCAGATTGAATAATTTAACATTCAATCTTACCTATGGTCTATCTGCGGTTAATTACTTTTTAAAAAAGCCTCTAAAGCGGTGCGGCTTTTCGTCATCGTCATCTTCTTCGTCGTCATCTTCGTCGTATTCGTCCTCATCCTCGTCATATTCGTCGTCTTCGTCGTCATTGTCGTCTTCGTCGTCATTGTCGCGGCGTCCGAAAAACGACCTGCGAAGCCTGCTTTCAACCGTTTCGCTTTTACTTTCCGGCTCCTTTTCGTCGTCCTCCGCCACAAACTGCTCAAGACTGATTCTGAAGCCCTCGACGTCATCGTCGTCATCGTCGTTTCCTGATTCGTCGTTCGACACGGGGCTTGAGCCGGACAGAAATTCCTCAGCCGCGGCGTCAAAACCGTCTTTGCCGTCTTCGACCTGACCGTATTTGTTAACGAGCGCGTCGACGGATTTTGAGCGCGTCGATACGCCCGGAATGTATGTTTCGCTGTCGTCGGTCTTCTCATCGCCGTAAATAAACACATCGTCATCGTCGTCCGCCTCGGGCGCGGGTTCTGCCTTGACCTCGGGCTCGGTTTTTATAACCGGAACGCTCTCTTCAAAAACCGGCTGTTCTTCCTCGGGCTCTGCTTGGATAATGACAGCCCCTTCGGAAAGGTTAACAGCGGGCTCGGCAATTTTTTCTTCATGTGGTTCATAAACAGCAGGTTCCGGCTTGGGCGGTTCCTTTTTAAGCGCTGCCTGCAGCCGTTCCTCAATGGAGACGTTCTGTGTAAATACCGGTGTCTCAAGGACAGGTTTGTCATCCGGTGCCTTAACCTCAACCGCCTTGGTAGGCTGCGCTATAAACACCGGTTCCGGCGAGACCGCTGTTTCGTCCAACGGAATTTCCTCGTCGATAAAGCTTAAAATCTGCCCGATTCTCTGAAGCTGTTCGTTGTAGGAATCGGTCAGCTTTTTTCTGAAAAACTTGCTCTCGTATCGAATGCGCTTTAACGCTTCCTTTTCCTCCGCAAGCTCCTTTTGAAGCCCGCCGAGCATCGCGTCCACCTTGGTCTGCGCCTCCGAAAGCCTCGCTTCGGCTGCCTCCTCGGCGTTCATCTTTAAAAGCTCGGCTTTGCCCGCCGCTGCTGCAAGTTGCTGACCGGCAGAGGCTTCCGCCGAACGCAGAATTTCACCGGCCTTCGTCTGCGCCGCCGCAAGCTTTTCCTCCGCCTCCCTATCGGCGTCGGCGATGCGCTTGCGACTGGCCGCGGCAGCCTCGTTTTCAAGCTCGTCGGCCTTTCTCTGCGCCACTATAAGGGTCTTTTTGATAAGCTCCTCGTCCCTGCGGTACTCCTCAATCTTGTCCGCAAGCAGACTGACACGTTTAACAAGCTCGCTGTTCTCCCTGAAAATATGCTCATATGAGGCGGACACCTTCTCAAAGAATTGGTCAACCTCGTCCGATTTATAAAGCCCCCTGCCGGCAGACTGGAATCTGTAGGACTTGATTTGCACAGGTGTAAGCATATGTCTATCTCCTCACATCGTTTTTTGCTCAATATCCGCCCATGCCGGCGTTTTCGATTTCGTCGAGCAGCTCGCCCGTGAGAGGAACATTGTTGGGATTTATGATATAGGCGCGACCGGCGACCCTTTTGATCTTGCCGCCGTTTGCGTATGCCACACCGTACAGGAAATCAAGCACACGTCTTGAAACATCGTTGGGACAGGTTTCAAGGTTGAGAATCACTATGCGCTTCTCGTTGACCTCGTCGGCGACGGAGCCGACATCGTCGAAACGTTCTATCTGCTTGAATACCACGTTTGGCCGGGCGGAAGCGGACGACGTGCTGATGTCGACAAGATTGGACGGCCGCTCCTGCGAATAACGCGGATAGGACGGCGCGGCGTGTTTCCTTGTGGAGAACTCGGCCTCGCTGCTGCTGTATATATCCTTGTCGTCGTCCTGATAATATTTTTCCTCGTCGTAATCCTGATCGTCCATGCCCTCGGCGTAATCCTCGTCCGTCAATTTGGCGATCTCCTTAAGCTTGTCAAAGACCTTCATTTTGCTTTCCTCCCGAACAAAAATAAGTTTACAGGGTTTAATTAAATTATAACTGAAAAACTACCAGTGCCGAAAATTTAATTGTAATGCCTGGTCCCGAATATCGCCGTACCCACCCTTACAAGGGTTGAGCCAGCCGAAACCGCCTCCAGGTAGTCGCCGGACATACCCATAGACAGTACACTCATAGTAACATTATGTATTTTTTTCTCTCCGATGTCAATAAACAGTTGCCTCATATTTGAAAAAAATGTGGTTGTTTGTTCTTTTTCTGCATCAAGTGGCGGTACAGTCATTAATCCGCGTATTCTGACGCCCCCAATTTCGGCAATTTCGCAGACTTTTTCGTAAACCTCCGAGGGTTTAAAGCCGAATTTACTCTGCTCATTTGCGATATTTACCTCCAGTAATATGTCGGTAACAACATTTTTACCTGCGGAACAACGGCCGATTTCCTGCGCAAGCCTGACGCTGTCGACCGATTGAATTAACTGAACCTCGCCGACGATTTGCCGGACCTTGTTTGTCTGGAGATGCCCGATGAGGTGCGCCTTGCAGCGTGAAAGGTCAAGCTCGTCCTTTTTCGAAAGAAACTCCTGCACTCTGTTTTCGCCGATGAGGTCGGCACCGCAGGCGATGGCATGGTTGATGTAAATGGGTTCAACCGTCTTCGTCACCGCCATCAGCCGGACGTCGTCCGGGTTCCTACCCGCCTTAACAGCCGCTTCGGCCACCTCGTTTTTTATGCGTTTAAAGCTTTCCTCAATCGATTTGAGACCCTCAGTCATATACAACCGCTCCGTCACGAAGATTCCTCCCTGCCGTTATTATTTCGTCGTAGAGCTTAATAAAACCGCCCTCCGCCGTGGTGCCGGACAAGATAAATCCGTTGCCCGAATAGATGGTGTTGATGCGTCTAAAACTGATGATGTTGCCCCGCAGGGTGTAGACACCGTTGACCTTTTCGCCGTTTGCGCCCGTTATCATCCTTATTTCGCCGCTGTTGATGACAAAGCCTGTGTGGGACTTCATCACAAGCTCGGCCTTTTCACTGCGCAAGCTTAAAAGCTGGGCGTTGATTTCATCGCAGACAAACACGATAGCCGCCCTGCCCTTTGTATCCTCATTTTTGGCGTAAACCTTAGCCGATATGCTCCCCGCGGCGGAATTCGGAAGATTAATGGTAAAGCTTTTACCGACCGTGATATCGGCGGACTTTTTAGCGTCAAGCACGGCTGCAAGATACCAGCGGTAGCTACAAACCAGCTTTCCCAGCGCTGTGCTTTTACCCGAGGGTTTAGCGGCAAGCAGCGCTTCTATGTTGTCGACAGAAAGCTCTTTAGCCTTGGAAAAATCGGTTGTTTGCTCGTAGCCGTCCGTTTCACTCATGTAAAAGCCCGCAGATTTTATACCCGTCGTGACCATCGAATAGCTTCCCAACGACAATTCGAGCGCTGCAATCTGCTGCGCGAGCGCCTGACGCCGGTCAGTTAGGTCAAGCGTACCCTTTGTGACAATTTCGAGTGTCGTCGCCTTGTCTCGGAAATCTGCGGCGCTGTCGAAAGCCGAGACCATATCGCCGCAGTAAACCGAGCGGAGATATTCGCACACGTCGCTTTTTACGCCTGATTCGAGTGTGCCCACCTTGAGACCGGAAAAGGTTGCCTGGCTTGTAAGCGTGTCGTACCGTGCAAGGTCTTTTTTCATCGATTGGAGTTGGACATATTTCGCCGCGTCGTCGGCGCTATTAAAAACAGCGGCAATCTCGGCTCTGCCCGCCACACGTTCTCCCTCGTCCGCAAACGGGACGACAGTACCCGAGGGTGAACCTTCAATATAAGTCTCGTCGCGGAGAATGAACACATCCATATCAAGCGTCTCGTAGATGGTCTGTTCGCGCGCGGTGCGTGTCACTACGCCCTGACGGCTGACATCGTAGATTTCGAAAACGGTGTAGCAGGCGGCGAGCGCGAAAAGTATGACACCGATGACCTTTAAAACGGTCTTTTCGGTTTTTAACCTGTGCTGGTCTTCCTTTTCCGTTTCCTTGCTTTTTGCTCTTTCGGAGACCATATGCTCACTTCCTTCATAAAAGGATACCTGAAATTTGAACAATCCCGACAGCCGCCTCAAGCACACCCTTGGCATCCCCGCAGTCGTCGATATAAATCTTTTGAACGCCCTCAATTTTGTTAAACCATGTCATCTGCCGCTTGGCGTAGCGTCGTGTGGCGCGTTTGATGTTCTCAACCGCTTCATCGAGTGTTATCTCGCCCTCGAAATAGGGTGCAAGCTCCTTACATCCGATGGCCTGACAAGCAGTACCCTCCGTACCGTTTTGGTAAAATGTTCTTGCCTCGTCCAATAGACCATCGGCAAGCATATTGTCGACGCGCCGGTTGATTCTGTCGTAAAGATAAGCCCGTTCCCGTGCGTCGAGGCAGATGACGCAGGGCTTATATGGTGACGGATTGCTTCTGGACAGTCTCTTTTGCTCGGACATCGTGATACCCGTCGTTTTGAAAAGCTCAATAGCTCTTATAATCCTGCCGACATTGTTGACATGAAGCGCCGACGCCGTTTCGGGGTCAAACTCGGCAAGCTCTGAAAGCAGCACCTCCGCGCCCTCGGTTTTTGACCGCTGCCGTAGTGTCTCGCGCAGTTCAATATCCGCTCCGCTGCCGCTAAAGCCGATGTTGTCTAAAAGCGAGCTGACATAAAGCCCTGTGCCGCCGCAGAGGATAGCCCGCCGTCCGCGCAAAACGATGTCGTCAATTGCGTTTTTTGCCGCCGCGCAGTAGTCCGCGACGCTGAACGCGATGTCGTTGTTGAGAAAATCAACGAGGTGGTGCGGAACATCTTGCATTTCTTCCGTCGTCGGCTTAGCGGTAGAAACAAACATACCTTTATAAATTTGCATCGAGTCGGCCGAAACAACCTCTCCGCCGTAACGGAGCGCCAAGCCGACGGCCAAGGCCGTTTTGCCGGACGCCGTCGGACCCACAACGGCTATTACGGGAATTTTATTGTACTCTGCCAAAGTTTTTTTCCAACTCCCTGCGTGAAAGCTCTATGAGCACCGGCCTGCCGTGGGGGCAGCAGCGTATTTCCGGCATGGATAAAAGCTTTTCGGTGAATCTCCGCATCTCATAATCCGAAGTAAAGTCCCCAGCCTTTACAGCCGCCTTACAAGCTGTTGTGTGATAAATCCTGTCGATTTTTTCTGAAACAAGCTCCGTTTTATTAGCGGCGAGATATCCGGCAAGCTCAATTATTATATCCCGGATGTCTCCGCTATCGACAAGCATCGGGCATTCGCCGACTATTACGGTGCCGCTGCCGAAATCCTGCACACCAAAGCCGCTCTTTTCAAGCAATTCTGTGTTCTCTATCGCGGCGGTGTACTCCTCCTTGTTCAAGGTGACTGTGACGGGCTCAAGCAGCAACTGCCTGTCCGACTCACCGCCAGACGCCTTGAGCTGTTCAAAAACTATACGCTCATGCGCGGCGTGTTTGTCAATAACAAGTATTTTTTCTTTACATTCAATCATGATGTAGGTTTTAAACGCCTCTCCGATGATGCGGAATTCCGGCACCTCACCGGGCTGTTCATCAACTGCTTTTTCTTGATTTTTATTATTGTTTTCCCCATATGATGTTACTTCAGCTGTTGCCGCATCACTGACGACTTGAGTCTGTTCGGTGCTTTCCTGTTTAACTGCGGTACCCTTCACTAAAAAATCATTTTCGCGTTCCGCATCAGGTGCAAAGCCGCTTTTTGTTTTATCGTCAAGCGGTAAAATGAAACCTCCGCTTCTTTTTTCATCGGCATCATCGTCTTCTTGACCGAGCGGTTTGGGCGACGAAGGTTTGCTGATGATTCTGCTCCAAAAGTCTTCGTTTTTCTGCACCGGCTGCTGTATCGTAAGCTGTTCCGGCTTTTCGGACTGCGCTTCTAACATATTAAGGTAATTGCCGACAGCTCGTCTGTCGTCCTTTTTAACAAACTGAACGCGTGAGGTATCACCCTCAAGAGCATTTTTAACACCGTAATAGACAGCGTTAAATACGTTTTTTTCGTCGGCAAAACGCACCTCAATTTTTGCCGGATGGACATTGACATCAACTGTGTGCGGCGGGACGGAAAGATTGAGCACGCACGCCGGAAACTTGCCGACCATGATGGAATTCCTGTAAGCCTCCGACAAAGCGGCGGAGCCGGTGCCCGTTTTAATCAATCTGCCGTTTAAAAAGAAGAACTGCATACCTCTGTTCGGTCGGACACCTGAAGGCTTTGTTGTAAAGCCCGTTACCTTTACACTGTTGTGTTCGTAATTGACCGGCACAAGTCCCGCTAAAAACTCGCGCCCGAACACAGAGTAGACGGCACTGTCGAGCTTTCCGTCGCCGGACGTGAACAGCGTCTCCTTGCCGTCGCGGATAAAACGGAACGAAACCTCGGGATGCGACAGCGCTATTCTGTCGACGACACCGGCGACAGCGTTCGCTTCGGCAACATCCTTTTTTAAAAACTTCATACGCGCCGGTGTGTTGTAAAACAAGTCATGTATAATCAGAGTTGTCCCCTTGGGGCAGCCGGCGTCCTCCGGCTCGCCCTGCTCGCCGCCCTCAACAGTGAAACGTGTACCCGTCTCCTCCTCCTGCGCGCGAGACAGCAGCTCAACGCGGGCCACAGCGGCGACTGAAGCGAGCGCCTCACCCCGAAAACCTAAGGTATATATGGCCTCAAGGTCGCTTGATTGTCTGATTTTACTTGTTGCGTGGCTTAAAAACGCCGCACGGACATCGTCACGCGCGATACCGCAGCCGTTGTCGGTGATACGGATGTAGGTAATCCCGCCGTTTTTAATTTCAAGCGTTATTGCCGTCGCTCCGGCGTCGACGGAATTTTCAAGCAGCTCCTTAACAACGGACGCGGGGCGCTCAACGACCTCTCCGGCCGCGATAAGCTCGGTTGTCTCCTTTGATAAAACGATGATTTTCGCCATCCCGCTTCACCTCTGTATAATAACTGAATTCAAATATTCTTCGCTTCCGCGGACAGCTCATATAACTTTGTGAGCGCCTCTATGGGTGTTAAGGTGTTAACGTCGAGCGCCCGAAGCTTTTCGACCAGCACGTTTCCGCGTGTACCCTCAAACGACATCTGCGGCTCATCTGTAAAGCTAATTGACTTTACATGTACCGTCCCGTGTGTATCGTTTTCCTCAAGGCTCTGTAAAACCGCCTTGGCGCGGCTGACTACAGACGACGGCACCCCGGCAAGCTTGGCTACTTCGATACCGTAGCTTCCGTCCGCCCCGCCCCTTACAATCCGGCGTAAAAACGTAATATCGTCGCCGCGTTTTTTAACGGACACATTGTAATTCTTAACGCCGTCTATCGACTGCTCAAGCTCAGTTAATTCGTGGTAGTGCGTTGCGAAAAGTGTTTTAGCTCCGAGCTTCTTTTTGTCCGCCGCGTACTCAAGCACCGCGCGCGCGATGCTCATGCCGTCAAAGGTCGAGGTACCCCTTCCGATTTCGTCAAACACAATCAGGCTTTTTGATGTGGCGTTTTTAAGAATGGACGCAACCTCGCTCATCTCGACCATAAACGTGGACTGACCCGAGGCGAGGTCGTCGGACGCGCCGACACGCGTAAA
>CAZDWM010000020.1:0-11307 GCA_964509145.1 uncultured Eubacteriales bacterium
GTGGCTGGTTTTTCAACTATATTGACTGGCTGGTTTTTCGCTTGACAAAAACATCCTCGTCATCGTATACCTTTTTGTCAACGCCCGCGCCGATGGCGACCTTGTATTTGTTGCCCTCACGCTTAACGGTGGCCTTGTACGCCCCGATGTCAAGCCCGAACTCCTTTTCCCCGATCAGCGGAATAGAACCCGGTATTGTAACTTTCTTGCCCCCTACGTCGACGGTTGTCTGAAAAATGCCGCCTTCGCTGTCAGACAATGTCCTTGCGACAGCTATGTTAATTTTTGTTTCATACGGCTTAGAGAACATGCCGTTTGCGTCCACGCAATAGGCATAGATGGTCTTTCCGCTCACGAATGTCGCCGCGAGCTGCTTGCTTGTGAAAACTCCTGTCGTGCTTTCAATCTTGTGTGCGTTGTCTTGAGATAGAACTATTTTTGAGACAGGAGAACTCCGCGCTACCGCGTAAATCCTGGCATCAAACAGTTCGGTGCTGTTTTGCGGTATCTCGATTTTTTCGCTGCAGGCATCCTTCCATTCACCACCCACCGTTACATTTCTGTAATGGACGGACGAAATGTAGGGCTTTGTGCTTTCCTTCAGACTTTCGACATAAATTGTCTTTTTTCCGTTATTAACTGTCTCGCTGTTGAAAATATAGTCATAGCAACCGCTGATTTTGATTGTATTGACGGTTTGCAGGCTGTTTATCTTAACCGTGCCGCTCGACGAGGATGTATAGGACTGTGAATTTATTTCGACGCTTTTGCTTCGCAAAAGCGTTTCGTTGTCCCGGTCATACATCGTCAGAACCGTCTTGCCGGAGGATGAACCGCTGTAAGATGTGAAGATTAAAGATGACAGATTTGAAATTCTAAAAGCCGGACGAACGCCAATAAAAGTAAGGCACACATAGCTGAAGTAGTCGACGTAGCCATAGAAGTTGACGAAGCTCGCGTAATAAGAATCGTAGCCGGGCGAGCGAAGCCACCAGTTGCTGTTTCCGTAATATTCTCCTACTGAATTATAGACATATAACCCCTGACACTTCGCGTAGTCGCTCCCCTGCGCCCCGCGGGCGGTATCGTTGGTTGAAGTGCTTGAGCTGAACCCGTAGGATGCTGTCGTAACCTCCTCGCGTGAGAGCAGAAAAAGCTTGTCGGTCGTGTCGACGCCGCCGTCGTTGTCGTTATAGTCCGGCGTCGAGACCGTCGAGCTGCTGATGCTTGACTGTTCCGTGCTTGTGAACGCCGTGCTGTAAAACAGACCGTTGAGCCATGTACGCACCGAGCTGTTCGCCCATGTGGGGTATTCTTCATTCGGATAAAAGTGCTGGGAATCGATAATTGACTCGCACATTAAAAGCCCCGTGGAGGGGTCAAGCACGCGCCACTCCAAAGGCTCGTACTTGAACCAGTAGATTGTGCTTGTTGAGTAGCCGTTGTCATCCTGATTAGAATTTGAGGCTGAAGATGAAGCAGTTGTATAATATGGTCTGTAGGACGTGAACTTTACCGCGCGGTACTTGTTCCCGCCGTAGGTAATGTCGGCGTATTTCATATAGTCGCTCTGCGTCTGTGAGCCTGAACTCCCCGTGCCGCTGTAGTAGCCGTACGACACCCATGTCAGCGTCTGACTGTTCAGCGACGTTAAAAGCGTTGAGTCCGTCACCCGCGTCTGCGGGTATGAGCCGAACTCGATGATATCTCCGACGGTATAACTTGCCGCCGAAGCCGTCACCGCCAAGCCCTTAAACCAATCCGTCAGACCCGCAAGCCCGCTCAGCGGCGCCGCGCCGAACACCATAACCACCGCAAGCATAATCGCAAGAACCCTATTTAGCGTTTTTTTCAAAGTAAATCCCCCTCGTTCGATTGAACATGTGTATATATTACCATAAGAAATATTAAGATACAATAAATTCCCAATTAATATTTTAATAATTTTACTTATATGTAACATTAAAAGCCCGGTGTGACGGAACGCCGAAAGATTTATGTCGGATTCCCTTAAAGCGGAGCGATTGCTTCGTATAATCGCGGGCATTCCTGCAATCGCCAAGCTGCATAGTTATTAAACACCCGTACAAAACAGCGACGGCATCTCCGTATGGCGAAGGAGGTGCCGTCTATGACCGGTGAGCAGGAAACGAGGGTTGCGGTCTATGTCCGCGTGCGGATGGGTATGGCACTATGCGCCATTCGCTGTTTGCGCAGGTCAGCCGCTACAGCAAATATATTCAAAGTCATGCCGGCCGGATTTATACCGGCGTTATGCCGATGAAGCGATGACAGGCACAAAATATCATCATTTTGGGCGGCTTTCCGTAACCTGTTTTTGTGCGGTGCTGCCTTGATATAATTTATATTTTCAAACCGGCACGGTCAAAAACTGCGCCGGTTTCCTTTATCCTCGGCTCAATCTACCGAGTCATTGTGTCGCTACATAAAAGGCACCCCGAACACTGCAGCGACTAAGTTTAACAGACAGAGAGGTATTGACCACAAAATGCTAAGGCACGCCTTAATAAACAAAAGTGGCTCACTTGAAAACCCAGCTGCAATTGCACCCGCAAGCGGAAAGACCAGTAAATGCAATATTGCGCGTATAATATTTTGCCGATAGTTGTTCCGTTCGAGTTCCCTCGGGGCGTCCATTGGATCACTTATGGATTCGAATTCTATTTCATCATAAACAAAGTCATTCAGCTTTGCCGTGACTGTTGTCCAGCCGACGCCCGAAAGTGTAAACGAACCGTCATCCGAAGCCGACGCTACACCCTCTTTGCTAAACGTCAGTGTTATTGCGCGGTTCTCGAAAAAAAGTGAATCAAAATGAAAGGATAAAACAGAGCCTTGAGCGAATAAAGCAGAGCCTTGAGCGAAATAATTCGTTAGAGCAGGCGCGCTTTCTCCGTAAACAAACCAAAGACTCATGGAACTCGTTTGAGTATTATTAAGCTCATATTCAATCCTCCCGTTTCCGCCCGCCGCCGACACAAACGAGCCTTCGGCGATACAGAGAAAATAACCGTATGTGGGGGGGTATGACAGCAAGCTTTCCGACCGCAAGTAAAGCTCAAGCCTGTTTCCGTTTTCCGCGCACGGATACTGAATCAGCATTTCGTCCCCGCCGTAGGTGTAAACCGTTTCAAGCAGTCCCTCCGTACCGACTTTGCAAATGGATATCCCGATGCTTTCCCCTGCCGATACATACTCGCCGCTCAGCGCGACGCACAGGGTTTCCGCGGGAAACACGCTGTTTGCGAACGCCTCGGTTGCGAGAACCTTGTCGGTGTTCATGCCCGCGTATCCGTCCTCCGCAAAAGCCGCCGGTGCCAGCGTGGACATGAGCAGCGCCGCTCCGAGCAGCACGCAGATGATTTTTTTCAGGTTTATCATTTTATAACTCCATTCTGCCGGTCGTGCCGGCGGTTTCTAATGGTACAGTCAAATTTTAAGATATAAAGCACCCCGTGCATTGAGCCATAAGGTTTTTGTTCACGGGGTGTTTGCTTTTCAACTTTTTTGCCGTGTCAATCGGCAATAGCTTGTTTTAATACCAAAGCCATCCGAAGAAGAGTACCTTTATCAGCCACTGCCACCAGGCAAGCTTGACGAAGCTTAATAATAGGTAGGGAAGAACAAAAGCCGATCAAAATCTTGATGTTAAACTCGAATCGCGCATATAAAAATCAGCTTCTCTTTCTTTTCATCGGGTTCGGTGTGCCAAATGCGTCTGCACTGCTGACAAGCGTAATGCAAAGAGCCGTACAAGTAATGACAAATATGGCCGCGAAGGTTGCGTAAAGAACTATTAACATTTTAATAACCTCTTTTTTTGTTTTTTCTGTGTTCTGCTATTATTATCCATCTTTTCACATTAAGAAACAACTGTCATAATTATAAAGAATTGCTTAAGAAACAATAAAGACCTGTGAAAGCTCTCAAAATGCCGGCCGCAGGTCTTAAATCTATGAAAATTCACTATTTTTTTGTAAAGAGGAAAATCAGCCAGTCAATATAATTAATGAACTACCCATTGCCGACATCGATCGGTCAGCCATGCTCGACATTAATCTGTTTCTATCGCTTGTTTCTCTTTTAGCTTTAAACCTCTGACAACCATCTCATAACGATGAGCAGGTCTGCCAGTGTTGACTTACGGTTAGAGTTTCAAACCCGCGATTGTGCTTTTACGCTCTCGCAGGTCTATTTTTTTTTGCACTTTTTTCGTTCAAGACGCCTCTTTCCCTCCATTGGGTAGTGAGGGAGAGATTTCCCCAGACCGGAGGATGACCAATGACGAACGAGCTAAAAGAGCAAATTACGGTGTTGCGCCGACAGGGATATGGATACTCGAAAATTGCTGAAGCCCTTTCTATTTCAGAGAATACGGTTAAATCGTACTGCAGAAGAAATGGTTTGAGTTTTGATGCGCTCAATAATACAGCCGTCTGCAAGCAATGCGGAAAGCCAATAATCATCAAAGAAAAATGCAAGCCGCGACAGTTCTGCTCCGACAGGTGCCGTGTTGCGTGGTGGAACAGCCATCAGCGCCAGAGCCGAACAAAAACGACATATCACTTTGTCTGCGATAAATGCGGACGGCCTTTTGAAAGCAATGGTAATAAAAGCAGAAAATATTGCTCTCATGATTGCTACATTGCGGCGCGGTTCGGCAAGGAGCGCGGCGGAGATGAATAAGGAGTATTTTTCTGCCGTCTGCGGATATAAATCCGCAATGGCACAGGCTCGGCTGATGCTTTTCAAGGGAATCTTAACCGACAGCGAGTACACTGAAATTGATACAATGATGGCCGAGAAATACGGATTATCTTCGTGTAGTATATTTCGGGATAATGCCTTGCTATATAGGGAGAATGACGGTAATATTGTCACCAAACCAAAGCAGTCTTTGGTTGTCGAGGAGGTGACAAAATGCCAAAAACAATAATTAAAGTATCGCACAAGCCCAGACTGGCGCAACAAAAAAAGGTTGCTGCCTACGCCCGCGTTTCGACCGGGAAAGATGCCATGCTTCATTCGCTGTCCTCACAGGTCAGCTATTACAGCAAATTGATACAAGGTCACGAGGGATGGTCATATGTCGGTGTTTATGCCGATGAAGCCCTTTCCGGCACGAAAGACAGCAGAGAGAATTTTCAAAAGCTGCTCGCTGACTGCTGCACCGGAAAAGTTGATATGATAATAACAAAGTCCATCTCTCGCTTTGCACGAAATACGGTCATATTGCTCCAAACAGCGCGTGAACTCAAGGCGTTGGGCGTGGACATTTATTTTGAGGAACAGAACATACACACTCTGAGCTCCGAAGGCGAGCTGATGCTGACCATTCTCGCTTCTTACGCGCAGGAGGAAAGCCGCTCCGCCAGCGACAACCAGAAATGGCGCATCAAAAAGAACTTCGAGGAGGGCATGCCCTGGAACGGCACGATACTCGGTTATCGCTACGAAAAAGGGCAATACATAATTGTGCCGGAAGAAGCAGAACCGGTTAAACGCATTTTTGATTATTACCTGTCCGGTTTAGGCTGCGGCGGAATTGCAAAAAGGCTGAACTCGGAAGGATATACAACCCGCGGAGGTAAGCGCTGGTATCGCAGTACAATTTTGAAGATACTGATGAATTACACTTATACGGGCAACCTGCTTTTACAGAAGACTTACCGTGAAAATCACATGACCAAGCGCGCCATTGTCAATCACGGGGAGCTTCCCCGCTATCATGCTGCGGACACGCATGAGCCGATTATCAGCACAGCGTGCTTTGAGGCGGTACAGGCAGAAATTACCCGGCGGGCAGCCGAATTCAAAAGCCCGAAGGCAAACAAACAGCCATACCCCTTTACCGGGCTGATGGTCTGTGACATCTGCGGTAAAAACTACCGCAGAAAGGTCACGCGCACAGGTCCCGTCTGGGTATGCGCTACTTTTAACACTGTCGGCAAGGATGCCTGTAATTCAAAGCAAATCCCGGAGGAAACGTTAAAACAGGCGGCGGCCGACGCTCTTGGAACAGATACTTTTGATGAGCGGTTTTTCGGTTGCACGGTTGACGGCGTCCGTGTTTGCGAGAACAACACGCTGGTATTCCGTTTCAAGGACGGCATAGAGGTCTCGGAACAATGGAAAGACCGTTCACGAGCTGAAAGCTGGACGGATGAGATGAGGGACGCCGCGCGGCAGAGAGTCCTGGAGAGGAGGAAAAGCTGATGGCAAGAACAGTAACCGTTATCCCGCCGACCATCAACCCGCTGACACATTTGCCTTCGACGGCGGTGAAAAAGCGTCGTGTCGCAGGTTATGCCCGCGTATCAACCGACAGCGATGAGCAGTTTACAAGCTACGAAGCGCAAATTGACTATTACACGAAATTCATCAAGGCTCGTAAATGACTGGGCGTTTATCACAGTGTACACGGACGAAGGCATCTCGGCCACGAACACCAAGCACCGTGACGGTTTCAACCGGATGGTTCAGGACGCTCTGGACGGCAAAATCGACCTTGTTGTTACAAAATCCGTCAGCCGTTTTGCCCGTAACACCGTTGACAGCCTTACCACAGTACGGAAGCTGAAAGAACACGGCACGGAGATATATTTTGAGAAAGAAAACATTTACACCTTTGACAGTAAGGGAGAGTTGCTCATTACCATCATGAGCAGCCTTGCGCAGGAGGAGAGCCGCTCCATTTCAGAGAATGTAACATGGGGTCAAAGGAAACGATTCGCCGACGGTAAGGTCAGTATGCCGTACAAGCAGTTTCTCGGCTATGACAAGAGCGAGGACGGCACCCCGGTTATAAATGATGATGAAGCCAAAACCGTAAAACTCATTTATCAGCTGTTTCTTGAGGGCAAGACTCCTGCGGGGATTTGCATATATTTGGATAAGCGTGGTACACTTACGCCGTCCGGCAAACAGAAATGGAGCCAGACTACGGTAAACAGTATCCTTAAAAATGAAAAATACAAGGGTGATGCCCTTTTGCAGAAAAGGTTTACCGTGGACTTCCTTATGAAAAAGACAAAAATCAATGAGGGCGAAGTCCCGCAGTACTATGTGGAACACAGCCACGACGCCATTATCAGCCTTGCCGATTGGGACATGGTGCAGGCGGAAATCGGCAGACGCAAGACCCTCGGCAGAGCATACAGCGGAAACAATATTTTTTCTTCGAAGCTGGTATGCGGCGACTGCGGCGGATTCTTCGGCCAAAAAGTGTGGCACTCCACTGATTCCTATCGCAAGGTTATATGGCGCTGCAACAGTAAATTCAAGGGCGAAAAGAAGTGCGCAACACCGCACCTTGACACGGAAACGATACAGCAGAAGTTCCTGCTTGCTTACAATCAACTGATGGAAAACCGCGATGGGGTCATCGCCGACTGCGCTCAAATGCGCCGGTTAGTATCGGACTGCACGGCGCTGGACGCAGAGATTGAGAAGCTGACCGAGGAAATCGACATTGTGGCGGAAATGGTTAAAGCCTGCGTGAAAGAGAATGCCTCCTCTGCACAATCTCAAGAAGAATACTCAAAAAAATACAGCAGTCTTGTGGAACGCTACGAAAAGAACGCATTCCGTCTTGATGAACTTGCCGCCGAAAAAGCACGGAAACAAGACCGCGACCGTGAACTCCGGCTTTTCATTGCAGCATTAAAGCAACAGCCACTCGTCCTTGAAGTATGGGACGAAAGGCTGTGGATAGGCTTGCTCGAAAAAGCCACCGTTTTTCACGATGGCAGAATGGTATTTGAGTTTAAGAACGGCACAGAGATTGAGGTTGAGCTTTAGGTCTCGACCTCTTTTTTACCCATTTGCACCCTATAATTTGCGAGGATGCACACTCCTAAGAGCCACTATATGTTGACAAAAATCATATTCGATAGTATAATAAAAGTGAATATTTAACTATTCAGACTTTTATTAAGATAGTATTGGAGGTCGCAATTTATGAGTGAGTGGGATTTTCTTCATGACTTAAAAGATAAAGAACTCGAGGACGCAATGTCAAGCGGTGCTACGCGCGAAGAATGGGCTAGGTTATTAGGCGAAGACAGCGAAAATGGCGATAAAGAAATGTGGAAAGAGATTACTAAAGAAGAATGGGGAAATCTAAAACTGATACGAGATTGCGAATTAATATCTAATGAGCAATTTCAACGCATCAAACGACATGTTTTTGGAAAAGAAACAAAAAAAGATGATTTAGATTTCTATTTTGATGTTGATGTTATGCGGAATCTGAAACTCTTAAAAAATCAATTAGACAATAGTGAACTGACAAAAGAAGAATTTCACCGCAAAGCAAAAATATTCTGTCACTTTAATTTAGACTAACAAATCATATAACAACTGTAAAGCGATCACTTTTAACAAGGTGGTTGTTTTTTTCATTCTTTTTACTCGAATAGCGGTGACTATTTTGTCATATAATCTTGGCTTACCAGCTACAAGGTTGAGCCGAGACTTGACCTCTTTTTTTGCCCACTCGCATTCAATATTTGCGATTTGCACACCCCTTCGAAAAAATGCACACCCCATCGATAAATAGTATAGCGAAGGTATGGGGTAAGGCGAAAGGGCTCGGGGGCGGTGTGCATTTTCCTGTGTTTGAGCCAGACAACGCAAAGCGAAAAGTGCCAATAAGCCTTATTTCAAGCCATTTCTGGGCATAAATTAAGAACGCCAACCTCGATACTTACTGTATCAAAATTAGCGTTCTAATATGGTCCGAGTGGCGAGACTTGAACTCACGGCCTCTTGACCCCCAGTCAAGCGCGCTACCAACTGCGCCACACCCGGATAGCAGGGACAAAAAATATTATAGCAAATATCCGGTAATTGTCAAGATAATTTTTGCTTAGAGTTTTTATGGGGTTTGTGAATTTACGAGAATTTACGGATTTTTAAGACAGTTTAACGTGCTTAACGTGTAAATATGCCAATCCGCATAATTCGATAAAAAAGGCTTGTATTTGCACGCGGTTTCTTATATAATGTATTCACTTTGTATTTGTCAGGAGTTGAAATTAATGGATCCTATTAAGGTTGATTTTTCCGGCAGGGGCGGAGATGGAAAGAAAACCATCGTTATCCCCCCCGAAAGAGCGGTGCTAAAGGTCGTTCTTTCACTGCTTCTTACGCTGATTACCGGCGCAATTGCCTATTACTTCATGCTGCCGCCCATTAACCTCAAGGCCACCGAGTTTTATTATTTTATCGGCATAGTCATTCTGTCGTTCGTTGTTTTCCTCGCGATTTTGTCGTCCGCCTTGCAAAAGCCGGAATACCTGCCCTATGTCAAGAAAAAGGCTGTGGCGCCTGTTATCCTCGTGCTTGTCCTCGCTATCATAGCTGGCGGCGGGTATGTCGTCGGCGCCAAGCTGTTTAGGGCAAAAAAATACAGCCAGATTATAAGCGTAAAAGCACAGAGCGCGTTCACCATTGATGAACCTGATTTTAATACCGTCCCGAGGCTCGACGAGTCGGCCTCGGCAAACCTTGCAAACCGTGCTTTGAGCGACCTCGCGGATTTGGGTTATGTCTCGCAGTTCACGGTCTATCCTAGCTACCCGCAGATTAACTACAAAAATATTCCCGTCAGAGTGGCTTCGCTCCAGTATGCCAATATTATCAAATGGCTCACCAACAAGGACGAGGGCTTCCCGGGCTATATCGTCGTTAATATGTCTAATGAAAGCACTGAATTTGTTCCGCTTGATAAGAGCATCAAATATTCGCTGGCCGACCATTTCGGCCGCCATGTCAAGCGTGTCATCCGCTTTGAATATCCGACCTATATGTTCAGCACGCCGTCCTTTGAAATTGATGAGAACGGTAATCCCTACTGGATTTGCGCCAGAATCGACAAAACCATCGGTCTGTTCGGCGGACGTGATGTTATTGGCATTGTGCTTGTCGATGCCGTTACCGGTAAAAATAATTATTACGACATAAACACGGTTCGTACCGACAAATCTCTTGCGTGGATTGACAGGGTCTACTCCTCCGACATTATCATCGAGCAGTTCGATTTCTACGGCAAATACCAAAAGGGCTTCTGGAACTCAATTCTCGGTCAGGAGGGCTGTATTGAGACGACGGAGGGCTATAACTATATTGCTCAGAACGACGATGTTTGGCTTTACACGGGCGTCACGTCCGTCACAAGCGACCAGTCCATCACCGGCTTCGTCCTTGTAAACCAACGCACAAAGGAGACGATGTATTACAGCGTCAACGGTGCCAAGGAGTCAACCGCTAAAACATCCGCCGAAGGTCTTGTGCAGCAATATGAATACACCGCTACGTTCCCGTTGCTTCTGAACATCGGCGGCGAACCGACCTATTTCATGTCGCTCAAGGACGCGAGTGACATCGTCCAGATGTACGCGATGATTAATGTTAAGCAGTACAACAAGATTAAGGCTGTCGGCGATACACTGGGCGAATGTCTTGATGCCTATATCAGCAGCCTCGAAAAAGAGGGCTTCACTGTCGGCGACGACATTGAGGTGCCTGATGAGGAAGAAAACACCGAAACGGAAAACGGCGGCACAGAGACCCCGACTGTCATCACCGGTATCGTCACCGAAATACGCTCCGCTGTTATCGGCGGCGACACAACCTATTTCGTCAAGCTTTCCGGCTCGGATATCTTCTACTCTATCTCGGCGAGTAAAAGCACTGACGCCGTCATCATGAATGTAGGCGACAACATCACCTTAACGTTCAAATCGTCCGACAAGCCGATTGTCGAGCTGGAGAAGCTCGAAATCGCAAAAGATGATGTAGCGCCCACCGTTCCGGCCTCCGAGGTCGAGACGACCACCGAACCTGTCGCCATGCAGTAATTTTATAAGTATTAGACACTTTGCAGGGAATGGCCCTGTGTCATTCCGGTTTCCGGAATGCACGGCGGCATTCCCTGCTTTTTTGAAAGGACTGGTTGCTAGTGAAGCCGCGAATATACACCGTCGCCACAACACACCTCGACACCTCGTGGAGCTGGGACTTTGAAACGACCTTAAACGACTTTCTCCCGAAAACGCCGCGCGACAATTTCAAGCTTTTAGAAAAATACCCGGAGTATATTTTTTCCTTTGAGGGCAGCTACCGTTACGAGTTGCTTGAGGAATATTACCCCGAGCTGTTCGAGCGTGTAAAGGAATACATTGCCGCGGGCAGGTGGCATGTCGCGGGTAGCTCCTACGAAAACGGCGATGTCAACATCCCCTCCCCCGAGGCGCTTTTTCGGAACATCCTTTACGGCAACGG
>CAZDWM010000020.1:11317-17057 GCA_964509145.1 uncultured Eubacteriales bacterium
ATAATTTCGGCAAACAAAGCTGCGATATTTATCTGCCCGACTGCTTCGGCTTCGGCTACGTTCTGCCCGCCGTCGCCGCCCACGCGGGGCTTAAGGGTTTTACCACGCAAAAGCTCGGTTGGAGCTGCTTTAACGGCATTCCGTTCGACCTCGGCGTTTGGCAGGGCGTCGACGGCAGCCGCATTTACGCCAGCTTCGACGGACGCGACTACAACTATACGCTAAAAAAGGCGCGTGACTATAAGCCCGTGCGTCGGAAGCTCAGCTCAAACCTGCGAAAATACGGTCTGCCTTTCACAGAGGTTCTGCACGGCATCGGCGACCGTGGCGGTGCGCCGCGCGAGCTGTCCGTCAAGACCGTCTGCGAGGATATTCGCAAGAACAAGGTTTCGTCTGTAGATGTTATAGCCGCGTCGACGCAGCAGGTCTTTCTTGACCTCGATGCACTACCCGACGAGATGAAAAACCAGTTGCCCGTCTACAACGGCGAGCTTGTCATGACCGACCACGGCGTCGGCTGTTACACCTCACGCACCGCCTCCAAGCGTTTCAACCGCCGCTGTGAGCAGCTCGCCGACGCCGCCGAGCGCACATCCGTCCTGGCAATGCTGCTCGGCACGGACTACCCGCAAAAGCGGCTTGAAACGGCGTGGAAAACGACCATTGCCCACCAGTTCCACGACGATATAACCGGCACATCCCTTGAATGCTGCTACAAGCGCAACTGGAACGACTATATCCTCGCCATGAATATATTTGCCGAGGAATACCGCGCGTCGGCAGCCGCATTATCAAGGTACATCGACACTTCATTTGTTTCCGGCGTTCCCGTCCTCGTCGTCAATCCCGTTCAGAGTGAACGTATTGAGACGGTAAAAGCAGATATTAACTTTGAGACTCCGCCCGAGTTTGTCCGCGTCTTTGATTTTAACGGTCATGAACGGGCGTCGCAGATTGTCGCGAAAGACAGCGGTCATGTTACCGTCGCTTTTTCCGCCGTCGTGCCGTCGTGCGGCTGTACCGTATATGACATTCGCCCATCTGACAAGCCCTGCGGGCTTATCAGCAACTTGTCCGTCTCCGAAAAGCAGCTTGAAAATGAAAAATACATTGTCACGCTCGACAATAACGGAGATATCGCCTCCGTTTTTGATAAGGTTAATAACCGCGAGTGCCTTGGAGCGCCGATACGCATGGCGGTGTTCGACTTCGACGGCTCGGCCTTGTGGCCGGCGTGGGAACTTGAATACAAGGAGCTTGCAAAAGCGCCGCAGTCGTTCGCCTCACGCCCGACGTTTGAAATTATCGAAAACGGTGCGGCAAGCGTTGCCGTTAAAGTAAAGCGCACTGTGAGAGGCTCCGATGTGACTCAAGTCATCTCACTATCCGCCGAGGGTGAACGCGTCGATATTTGTAACGAGGTCTGCTGGCAGTCCCTGCGTTCGCTGTTAAAATCTGTTTTTACGTTGTCCGTGAGTAACCCAATGGCGTCCTATGACCTCGGGCTTGGCGTCATTATGCGTCCTAACAGTAATAAGAAGCTTTATGAGGTTCCCGCCCAGATGTGGGCGGACATCACCGCGCCGGACAACAGCTTCGGCGTATCGATTTTAAGCGATTCCCGTATCGGTTGGGATAAGCCTGACGACAATACCCTGCGCATGACGGGCGTCTATTCCCCGCGTGAGGCACACCGCGCGAACTCGCATTTGCAGGATTTCGGCATCAACCGCTTTTCCTTCGCCCTTTGTTCTCACAGCGGGACGCCTGATAAGCTGACACAGCTTCAAGGAGCTTATTTTAACCAACCGTTGGCGGCTTTTAAAATCGCAAAATCATTTATTCCAGTGTCTCCCACCCTTTCACTTGCCTCGGTATCCGACAACGGTGTTCTGATTAGAGCCGTAAAAAAGGCCGAAAAGAGCGAAAATATTGTCGTGCGCGTCAACGAATGCGAGGGTAGAGCACATAACAAGGTTCATCTGAATTTGTTCGGCGGCATTGCTTCCGCCGATGCCATTCTCGCTTCTGAGCAAGTTGTCTCCCCCGCCACTATTTATGACGGCGCGCTTGTTTTCGATATCAAACCTTACGAGGTTAAAAGCTTTATGCTCACGCCTGCAGCCGTTAGTCGTCCGGAGTCCTTCTTGTGTGAACCTCTCACTCTGCCTTACAATATCACAGCCTTCACCGGCGACGACGCGGAAACCGACGATGAGCTGCCCGACGAAAGCTCGCTGCCCAAAGCACTCAAGCCGGAATATATCGTCTGCGGCAACATACGGTTTTATCTCGACGACAAAGCCGTTGCCTGCAAGGGTCAATCGCTTGACCTGCCCCCCGATACATCGTCCGTTTATATAGTTGCCGCTTCCTTTGAGGGCGACAAACGCTGTCGTTTTGAGCTTGACGGCAGCCCGACAGAGCTGACCGTTCAGTCGGCAACAGAAGCCGTCGGCGCGTGGGATTTATATGCGCTCAAGGAGTCTGGATACATAAAAAAGGACACGCTCGCCTGGCACTCAACTCACACGCACCGAAATAGCGTCGACGAACGTGGGCATCAGATGTACTTTTTCCGCTATCGTATTGACCTGGACGGCGCAAAAACACTCAGTCTGCCGGACGACCCGTCTATTGTTATCCTCGCTGCGTCGGCTGTTAACAGATACCCCGATGCTCAATGTGCCTCGGAGCTTTACGACAGCCTTGAAAAACGCAATATCAATTTTTCACTTACACCAGAGCAGCAGGAGGCTTCTGTAAAAACAAGGCTTCGCGGCTTCCGTTACAAGGCTAAGTTCGGTCTTGGCTATGCTCGCAGACGGCTGATACGCGAAATCCGGCAAATAATCTGACAACATATTGTCCTCCCCTCTTTCATATGATTGAGGGGAGGTTTTTTATATGCTTGACAGGTTTTTCAGCATGGCCGGTGCCATTCTCTGGGGGCCTCCGATGCTTTCTCTTTTTGTCGGAACGGGCTTTGTTTTCACCGTCCGAAGCAACTTTTTTCAGGCACGACATATTAAAAAGTGGTTCGGCGACACCTTGTTATCCGCCTTGCGCGACAAAGAATCTCGTAAAAGCCGGGGACAAAAGTCAATATCGCAGTATCAAGCGCTCAACGCCGCATTGGCCGCCTGCATGGGTACGGGCAACATCGTAGGCGTCGCGACGGCTATTAAAGGCGGCGGACCTGGTGCCGTCTTTTGGATGTGTCTATCCGCTTTTTTAGGTATGATGACCAGCTGTGCCGAAAGCACGCTCGGCATTAAATATCGTCGAAAAAACATCAACGGCGAATGGGTCGGCGGGGCGATGATGTACATCGGCAGCGGTCTCGGTATGAAAAGAGCGGCAAAACTGTACGCCCTGCTGCTCGCGCTTTCCGCATTCGGTATCGGCAACATGACACAGGCCAATTCCGTTGCCTCAGTCCTCTCCGGAAGCTATAACATATCGCCTTACATTACCGGTACTGTGCTTACTGTTGTAAGTGCCGTCGTCATACTGGGTGGCATTAAGCGTATTGCGAGCATGTCTGAAAAGGTTGTACCGTCATTTTCTGTTCTGTTTATCGCGTCATCGCTGATAGTCATCCTATGTAATTACAAATTCATTCCCGGTGTTATGACATTGATTTTACGCGAGGCGTTCAGCTTCAAGTCCGCCGCGTATGGCGCCGCCGGTTACGGAATCGCCAAAGCTGCGCGTTTTGGTATCGCACGCGGTGTTTTTTCAAACGAGGCGGGGCTGGGTACTTCAGCAATTATCCACGCCGCAGCAGAGGTTGACCGTCCTGCCGAACAGGGAATGTGGGGAATCCTTGAGATTTTTCTTGATACCATTGTAATGTGTACCGTCACAGCGTTTGTAATTCTGACCTCAGACGTTTGGCAAAGCGGTACAGCTCTGGACGGTGCCGCGCTCTTCGGTGCGGCGTTTTCGTCGGTGCTCGGGCGAACTGGCAGCGCCATACTCGCCATCACCATAGCTTTGCTCGCTTTTACTTCAATGACCGGCTGGTCATATTATGGGGAGCGAAGTATCGAATACCTTATAGGTCTGCGCGCTGTGCCCTATTACCGTCTGCTGTTTATCGCGGCAATCTTTATCGGCAGTATCACAAGGCTTGAGACAGTATGGAATTTGGCCGACGTCCTGAACTGTTTAATGGCTTTGCCAAACCTGACGGCGTTATTGATGTTATCGGGCGAAGCGCTCAACGAACTAAAAAAAATATGACAACATCTCCGTTATGTCTTCCTTCGAGTGAAAACACGGAGCCGCAGGGTTTCCCCTGCGGCTCTTTGCTGTCCGGCATTATGCCTGACTATTATGATTTAAGATTTGGGAGAATTAGCCGACCAATGAACTGTCTACGGTGAACTGAAGCGCATTCTCAACAGTTAAACCGTATGAACTGTCTGCAAAGACCTTCACATCAAAGCTGTAATTGCCTGGTATAAAGACCTTTTTGATGGTCCATGTCGCCGTTCCTGCTTCTTTGTCTATGACAACATTTTCAACGGCTGCCATCGCTGGTGTGAATTTCGCCGTCGTACCGGTGACGCTGTCGATAAGGACAACCCTTGAAGCGGATGCGCACGTTACAACCGTAATTGTGGACATGAAACCGGGAAGGATTGCGAGACCGTTGTCGTCGATTGAAATACTGACAAACTTCGGAACTACGTTTGGAGCAATGACCGTGTAAACCAGTTGGTCATTATAGACCTGCGTATAAACGCCGTTGTCAAGAATCCTGACACCCCAGCTGAAACTACCGACCGGTACTAAGGTTCTCGTGATAGTCCATGTAGCTGTATCGCCGTTATCCTGCCACACAACGCCTGCCGAATTCTTCGTGAATGTCATCGTACCGTTTGTTTCCGAAACAAACTGAACCTTTGTGGATTTGTCGCGTGTGACAACCGTTATGACTGAAGGTGTACCGAGCACGATCTCGGCATTATCGATTGAAACGCTGACAAAGGCGTTCTGATCCGGAGTGGTGGGAATGGGCTTGATTGTGAAGACAAGGTCAATGTTGGAATCAAGCATACCTAACGGCGAACGTGCGTTAACACTAAAGTTGTATGTGCTGATTCCAAACACCTTCTTGATTGTCCACACGAGGCAAGCTTTACCTTCATATGTGCCGGATTCAACTGTTACACCAGCTGAGCTGCGAGTTAAAGTAATTGTGCCTAATGTTACATTGTCAAGAAGCTGAATCTTGCTGACATCAACGCCGGTGTAGAACTTCATCGTCTGGCCTTCGGATGTAAACTGTATCGAATTGTTGACATCAAGACCTTCAACAACCGCGCTGTAAACATTACCGTCATACACGGGCGGTACATAAGTGTCGATGACAAGCTCACAACCGGTGTCATTCTCAATATCAAGGAGGCTCTGCGAATTAATGTACTTAGCGATGACGATATAGGTTCCGTCGACAAGCCTGTTCTTCGGAATCTTCCAAAGTTCACACTGAGCGCCGAACAGTTCGACCGTCTCAATATCCGCGCCAGACCTTGAAATAGTGTAGGTTGAGAACTTGCTGCCGTTATAACGAAGCTGAATCTTGACCGGACCTTTTCCGTTAATCAGCTGCATGATAACATAGATAAAGTTGTCATCCTCATTAAAGGTATTGCCTATGGTCGAATCTTCAATGTCTCCAAGTGCCGCCCAAATAACTTGTGAACCAAGCGGATTTTTGACCGAAACA
>CAZDWM010000020.1:17083-17311 GCA_964509145.1 uncultured Eubacteriales bacterium
GGTAGCATTGAGCGTTGTCGGGTCGCAGGTGAAGCCGCTGGTAATTGTCTGCGACGAACCGTTGTTGTAGGTCGCCGTCAACTCAAGTCCTGTCTCATCAAGTGCGTTGCCGACAAAGTAACTCGTCTTGGTGGGCATTGTCTTAATCTCGATGGTTTCAAGCACAACTGCTGTTACATTGACGTCAAACGTACAGGTCTTGCCTGCGTAGGTAACTGTAATTGTCTG
>CAZDWM010000021.1:0-17044 GCA_964509145.1 uncultured Eubacteriales bacterium
AAGTCTTGAACCTGCACATGAATTTTTTCAAGCTCTGTGGAGGTGAAATGATATGGATTTTAGGAAAACATATGATTCAATTCCGGAACAGTTTGAAAAATGGAGACCTCGCTACTGCGACGAGCTTTTTACTGCTGTAATTGACTATGCAAAAATTGATGCAGGTAAATCAATTCTTGAGATTGGTCCCGGAACAGGTCAAGCCACGGAGCCATTTTTAAAAACCGGCTGTAATTATCAGGCAATCGAGCTTGGTGAACACTTTGTTGAATTTATGAAGAACAAGTTCAGCTCTTACAGCAATTTTAATATAATAAACGGTGATTTTGAAACCCAAGACTTTGGCACTGAAAAATTCGATTTGGTTTTTTCAGCGGCGACCATACAGTGGATACCGGAAAAAATCTGCTTTCCGAAGACATATAACCTCCTTAAGAGCGGCGGAACATTAGCGATGTTTATGACGCGCACTGATGAAAAAACACCGAACGGAGCCTTGTATAACGTAATACAAAAAGTATATGACGAACACTTTCATGTTGAGACAAAATATACATGCCGGCTAAATTACGACAATGTTGTCAACTACGGCTTTATTAATTTCAATTATCGCGATTGGAAAAGAGCAACAGTGTATACTGCCGATGAGTATGTTGAATACTTAGCCGCTACGCAGGTTGAACATATTACTTTACAGGAGCCATACAAATCAAGCTTTTATAACGGAGTTCGCGATGCTGTTACAAACGCGGGAAATAAAATAGCACTTAACGATACAATTGCTTTATATTTAGCGAAAAAGCCTTGATTATATAAACGACTAAAACAAAAAGCAAAAGCCAATATTTATAACCTGAGTTTCCTCAAATATTCATGTGATAGATACGTCAAAAATCGAACCTTTCCAAAAGAGAAGGTTCGGTTTTTTATTTACGCTTCCGTCATAAATGTTTCACCCGTCATTCACAACAAGGCGTTCGTCCGTATGTTATGATATTTTAGCAGGACAATTATCAGTAAAATTTGAAAAGAGACGACTTGACATGACCATTAGCATTATTCTTGCGTGGATTGCGGTTGTGTTAACCGCTTTATCGGTTTTTAAATTTATGTTCCGCGGCCGGTTTCACAGGCTTCACAAGTGGGTCGGTTTCGCGGCGCTGCCCGTTGCGCTGATTCACGGTCTTCTGGCCGGAAATCCGGAGTGGAGCACGCTGTCCGACGCGTCAATCGGCGAGGTGCTGTTCAGCTGGAACACGGG
This sequence comes from uncultured Eubacteriales bacterium, assembly GCA_964509145.1. GTDB lineage: Bacteria > Bacillota > Clostridia > Oscillospirales > Acutalibacteraceae > UBA1425. The sequence goes on from CAZDWM010000021.1 coordinate 1,262, forward strand.
CACGTTTACGTTTTTGCTGATGGCGGCCGTCGTCGTGGTGTGGCTGCTGCGCAGCAAGTATAAAAAGCAATGGTTTTTATGGCATCGGCTGCTCAGCGCGGCGTTGGCGGCGGCGCTTGTCTGCCACATCACGGCGGAGGGTATCAGGCTGTTTGAACGAATTTTGCCTGACAACAGCGGCGAAACCGCCGTAACGACAGAAGCCTACATGCCGACAGAGTCGACGACCGAAAACACTTCCGTCTCCGGTGAAACAACCGCAAACGACGAAACGACGACGGCAGTAGAAACCTACACGCTGACAACCGCTGAAACCACATCCTTACTCAGCCAGACAACCTTTGCCGGCGCGATGCTCACGGACGGTGTCTTTACCGGCTCCGGGCAGGGCTACCGCGGTACGATAACGGTAGAGGTGACCGTGGAAAATGGCAAGGTTACGGCAATATCCACCGTCAGCAGCGCGGACGACGAGCGGTTTTACAGCCAGGCGTTCAGCGGCGTGACGGGTGAAATCATCGACGGCCAGGCGCTCGATGTCGACGCCGTTTCAGGTGCCACCTATTCCTCCCACGGCGTCGTCGAGGCCGTCTCCGACGCGTTGACGCAGGCCGTCATAAGCGGTGAGCTGGACGCGCCGTCTTATGATAACGAACGGGACAGCTTTCACCGATAATGTCATGGTTGTTGAGTGATGTCCTGAAAAGGCAGACATTCCACATTTTAATAGGAACAAAAAGCCGAACCTTCGAAATGGGAAGATTCGGTCTTCTTGTTTGGAATCTCATTTAATTACGTTGTCGAGGTATGCCCTGTCCGCTTCGTCTGCGCCGCCGTAAACTTCTGGAAAGATGTCGATGCCGTCCACCGCCACCGTCACCAACACCGAAGTTCTTGTATATCAAGGGTTTCGGTGCTTTTCTTTGCCCTTTTCACGGTTTCCGGAAACATCACAGTGAACATCTTACTTGACATTCATAAAATTGAAGTATATTATTTTACTAATAGATATTTAATGACAGAAACCCAACATTACAAAAAGGGAATGACGATATTGACATTTATTAATAAGATTAAATCTTGCAATGAAAGCTCAAAAAATAAATACAGCGAGCTGCCGTGGCAAATATTACTTACAGTATTTATGTGTGCAATTGCATATTTGTCGACAGCACAGTTGGTTGTTCCCGGTTCATATCCGTCAGACCTATCACTATACATGGACTTTATAACTGCGGGTGAAAAAGGCTATTCACTGTACAGTTTGATTATGCGGGCAATATATGCGTTAAACATAACATCGTGGCTGGTATATTTTGCGGATATGATGCTGATTGTTATCAGCAATCTGGCTTCAATCATTATTATACGGAAATATCTGAAAGAAAGATTTTTCGACAGCAATGTAAATCAATATACAATGGATTTTCTTTCTATCGCTTTGTTCCTTGTGTCAATGATTGTTATTATATTTCCGACAAATGTATCTTGGTATTTAGGCGTCGGAAGCGGGAACCCATGGCATTCTCCGACCTACTATCTGGCTCGTCCGTTTTCAATTCTAATGTTCATCTACATGATTAAAGCATACCAAAAGCCTGCAAAAAAAGAGCTCACACTGCTTGCTCTGTTTTCTGTTCTGTCATGTTGGTCAAAGCCGTCATTTGCGTTCGTTTTTATTCCGGGTTGCTTTATCGTTTTTGCGGCTGATGTAATAAAACACAAATTCAGTAATTTTAAAAACGCCCTTTTCACGGCTCTGGCATTTTTACCGAGCGTTTCGGTTATGCTTCTTCAAAACTCAGTTCTTTTTGGCGGCGAACAGGGAGACAATGTCATTACATTTGGGTTAAGCCCTTCATGGGTGCAACATGCACCTTTCGGAAGCATTCCTCTTGCGATATTGCTTGCGTCTGCGTTTCCGTTATATATGACTGTTGTTTCAATTAAGAAACTCGATTTGCCATACAAATTAAGCATTGCGACCTTTGTTATCGGCATTCTGGAAAATGCTTTCATTTATGAAACCGGATCACGTATGTTTGACGGTAATTTTGGGTGGGGATATCAATTTTCTATGTTTTTCATGTTTTTGGTTTCCTCGATGAAACTGTTTGGAAATCCTCCTAAAAATAAAATTCTTCGTACTGTCGGATATATCTTATTTGGGGTACATTTGTTGTGCGGATGTATGTATTTGCTCAGAATAATATTGTTTGGCAGCTATCCATGAACCGGAACAGATTTTACCGATTAAGTCATACTTGTTGCCTGATACCCTCAAACGGCAATCATATTAAACTTTTATAAAAACAAAAAAGCTGAAACTTCCGAAGTGGGAAGTTTCAGCTTTTTTGTTTGGGATCGCATTAATTCTCGTCGTTGAGATATGCCCTTATCGCTTCGTCCGCGCCACCGGTCACGCCCGTATACAGCGTGATGCCGTCGTCGGCTAACCGGCTTTTTAAAAGGTCGTCGATTTCGGCGCACAGCACCGTGTCGATATTGAACGCTTTAAGCATATCGGCAAGCGCGTCCCGCTTGACACTGCCATCGCGGCGGACAACCGTTATCGTGACGATTTTTTTATCCGCAGTTTCGTACAGGCTGAAATGCGTCGCCTCTCCGAAGCAAGCATAAATTTGATTGCCTTCGGAGGGAACGGCGATGAATGTGGTTTTACGCTTATTCATGACAGTTACCGTGACGACAGCCGTGATGCCCATCGTCGCCGCCGTGATGGTGCTCATGACCGTGGTGGTCGCATTGGACGTTTGCGTTAAAGGTTAAGGTGCTGTCGAGCAGCGCTTTGGCCGCATCATCCGCCCCGCCGCTAACGCCGGGGTAGACGTCAATGCCGACCTCGGCAAGCGCGGTGCGCGCACCCGCGCCGATGCCGCCGCACACGAGCGTCGTCACCCCACAGCCTTTTAAAAAGCCGCACAGCGCGCCGTGACCGCTGCCGTTTGTGCCGACAATGACCGCGTTTTCAATGTCCTTTTCCTCCGCGGTATAAAGCTTGAATTGTTCGGTTTGCCCGAAATGCTGAAAAATTTGTCCGTTATCATAGGGTATCGCAATTTTCATATTAATGACCATCCTTTCTCAGAACACGGAAGTTTTGACCGGTCGGCGAAGCCGATTTGCGCCGTCCTGTATGGCGCAAAAGGACAAAACTTTCAGATTGAAAGTTTATCTTTCAATCTTTACTCCTTTCCGGCGCTTTGAACGCCCTCATGCCCGAGTTCGTCGGGCTCATTCGGTCTTGTTTGACCGTGCGGATTTCCGCAGCCTTCTCCGTGGCGGCAGTGTCTTCCTCCGTGATGTCCGCAGTCTTCCATACTCGCTTCGCACAGGACATATTCGCCGCCGCCTATCGTCAGTTCCCTGCCGTTGACAAGGCACTCCGCAAGCTTGGTGCGGGCGCTGTTGTAAATCGCCTGAGCCGTCGTGCGGGCGACATTCATCCTTCCCGCGCATTCCTCCTGCGTCAGACCCTCAAGATCGATAAGCCGTATGCTCTCGAATTCGTCAACCGTCATATGAATATGCTGACGCTCCGGGTCGGAATACGCCTTGGGTCCGAAGTTTCCCCAACCGGGCATGGCGCAGACGCGCCGCCGTTTGCATGGTCTCGGCATCTTATCACCTCCTTGATTAATGGCATATGCCAAATATGTCTATATTATAACACGTTATTGGCATATGTCAACAACTATTTTAAAAAATTTGTTTGTAAACTTATGTGTCCTTATACCGAATTTTCGGACGTCCATTGCCGCCGCGCATATGATGATATAGGCGTTCATCGGATGAACCTATCGTCGCGCGCGAAACGCTTAACTGCAATGCATTCCGACGCGCAGGCAAGCCGGCCTTCGGAGACATAAATCAGGACGATGACGTCCGTGCCGTCGCGCTGACGGCACAAAACTGCAAAGGCAGAATGTAAACCCGAAACATCTCTTTTGATAGGAGGAATTTAGTATGATGAGATCGTGCTACTGGGGCGGATGTTTTCCGATATTCGGCTGTCGCAGCTGCCGGTGCAATACGGGGTGCGCACGTAGCGCTTGTTCGCCGTGCAATCGGTGCGGCGACCCATGCAATCAGTGCGACCGGTGCGGCGACCCATGCAATAAGTGCGACCGGTGCGGCGACCCGTGCAACCGGTGCAATGTATGTGCCGACCCGTGTAATCGGTGCGGCGTGTGCGCCGACCCTTGCGACCGGTGTGGAGTGTGTGCTGACCCCTGTAACCGGTGCGCCGACCCCTGCGGACGCTGCTGCCCGGAGCGCCGGTGCGGCTTTTTCCCCGGCTATATCCTGCAAAACTTTTTTCAGTGCTGCAATTTTTGCGGCTGTAACCGCAGATGTTAACGTAATCACTTAAGGCGCGAAGCCCCCGGCGGCGGTTTTTTCGCTGTCCGGGGGCTTCTGCCGTTATACCATATTAAGCTTTGACAGATGACTTTCTCTGTGATAATATAGACTTGCAGTTTATGGATGGAAAGGATGCTTTTTACTTGAGACAGATTATTTCATTTTTATTGGCGTTCCTGATGAGTCTGCTCCCCTCGGCGTCGGGCATCGGCGCGGCAGGCGGTCAGGACGAGACTCTGCGCGTCGCGACATCCGCCGACTGGCATTATGTCAAGACAGCCGACAGCATCTCCGGCGACTTTGACGACGACCTGTATTTTTATACAAACAAAAACGGCGCGATGAAAAATGAAACCGACGCTTTAATCGACGCGTTCCTCGCGAATGTCGCGGGTAGCGATGTCGAATATGTTTTTGTCTCAGGCGATCTCGTCGACGAAGGCAGCATCATTGAAGACCATGAGCATGTCAGCGAAAAACTCAAAGCCTTTGAGGAACGGACGGGCAAACAGGTTTTTGTCATTTGCGGAAACCATGACATACGCGGGGCGATGACGGTTGACAAGTTTAAGGATACTTACGCCGATTTAGGATATAACGAAGCGCTTACAGTTTCCTCCAGCGACTGCTCATACACCGCGAATCTCGGCGAAACATACAGGCTAATAGCCGTAGACACCTGCAGCCGGACAAAGGCGAGCGAGGACGGCTTCACGACAGACAGGCTTCTTTGGGTTAAGCAGCAGGCGGCCGCGGCGAAGGCGGACGGGCGGTATCCCGTCGTCATCATGCACCACAACCTGATAGACCATATACCACTTCAGCGGATTATTTCAAGACACTTTATCATCCGCTGGCACTATACCGCCGCCAACCTGTTCGCAAACTGGGGAATCAAATATGTTTTCACCGGTCATGAGCATTGCAGCGACGGGACGTCGCTTACAAGTACGCTCGGCAACAAGATTTACGACTTTGCCACGTCGGCGCTGACGATGTACCCGATTTCGTACCGCGACATCACGTTTACCGACAGCAAGGTGACGATGAAGCAGGTTTATATCAACTCGCTTGACACAAGCGGTCTCAAGGGCTACACGGACGAACAGCTTGAGTTGCTACATAATGATCTTAACGCTTACGCAAAGGGCTTTTTTGCTGCCGGAATGAAGCTTCGCCTTGAAGGCACGCTCTCGCCCGAAAAGATAGGTCTTGACGACACCTCGCCGTTTTTTGACCTGATCGACCTGACGTTAAAAGACTTGAAGGATATCCTTGAAATGCCGCTTTACTCATCAGAGGGCAACACAAACAGCCTTGAGGCGCTGGGCGCAAAATACAGCATTGAGCTGCCAGAAAGCGACTATGCGACAGCGTGGGATTGTTTAACCGAGCTGATTATCGCGCATTACGCGGGCAGCGAAAACTTCTCGCTCGACAGCGCCGAAATTACGCTGTTCTTCGACACGCTCAACATCGGGCTGAGGTCGCTTTATGTTGATGTCAATGACGAATTGATATTAAAGCAGGCGAATGAGCTTTTCGGCGAATATGGCACGGAGGGCATTGCGGACAAACTAATGCAGGCGCAAACCTCGCTGTTCGGCAGCGTTTCGCCGACTGAATACCTTGCCGCGGCGATGCTCGCGCCCCTGATTCAAGGTTTCATGCTCGACGACGACGGCGTGCCGGACAATGACGGCGTCTTCGATGGATACGGAGAATCGAATCAAAACGCGTTTTTCGGCCTGTTTACAAGGTTGTTCAATTAAAGGGCGTTAATTAAAATTAAATTATTTATACACTCCGGCCGCCACACGAAGGCGGCCTTTTTTTGTCTCCCCGCGCACGCCGTAATAAACAAAACGGCCATAGCCCCGCACGGAGACTATGTCGTCCGCCTTGGGCGAAGCGGCAGGGCTTTCAGTAAGCCGTCCGTTGATAAAAATTCTTTGCTGCGGGAAAAGCGTTTGGCTATCAGCGCGGGACAAGTAATAGACGGCTGCAATGAGAACGTCAAGACGTTCGGAAGCGACGGTAAAAAGCTTTTCCGCAGGCGCTGCTGTAACGATGTCGGTCGGGGAGTCGTCAATTTCACAGCAGACGGATGTGTGCCGGATTCTGTCGAGCTGTTCGACAATATATCCAGCGACGGCGGCGGCACAAAAAAGGCAGGCTTCGCCGTCATCGAGGACGATGTCGCCCAGCATTTCGCGGCGCAGACCGAGGTTCATCAGTGCGCCGAGGACGTCCCTGTGCGACAGCGCCTCAGCGAATTTTTTTGATACGGGTACAACGCGCACACAGACGACGGGCGTTTCGCCCGTGTCCGGATTGCCGAAACGCGCTGTGCGCCGCTCCGCCATGTCGTAGCCGCCATACAGGGTAACGGGCGCTGGCAGCTTCATTTTAAGCAGCGTGTCCTGCTCCGAAAGGGTCAGGAAGTCCGACCAGACGACGCTTTGACGATCTTCCGCACGCCGCGCCAGCTCCGAAAACCGTTTCATCAATTTTTGTTCTTCATCGTTCATTTTGCATCACCAATGTCTTTCAAGCTTACGGATATTGTATAACATCCTTTGACGGAAGACAAGCGCAGGTTTTAATAACAAAAATGTCGCCGACCCATATAATGAGATAGAGGGCAAGCCTCAAAAATACAGCAAAGGAGAATTGTATTGAACGATATGTCAAGGAACTGTTATCAGCATCGGCAAATGCCGATGCGTGAAAGGCCTTGTTTGCCGGATGAGTTCCCGCCGATTCCTTACGACGCGGCGGTCGCCATGGCCTATGTACCGTTTCAGACGGATACGGCGATGTACGACGACATCAAGGCACTCTGCGAAGGAACACTTTTTGTCTGCCTTAACAAACCGTTCTTGGGAGCGGGTGGTTGCAGATGACAAACAGACAGGCGCTGATGAAAAAGCTTGCCGCGGCGCAGTTCGTGTTGTTTGACCTTCATCTTTATCTCGACACGCACCCGGGGGATATTCAAACGTTATCGCTATACAAGAAATTCGAGTCGAGGTATCTGATGCTCAAGCGCGAATATGAGGAAAATTTCGGCAACATCACGATGCTCGGCGCACACGGCGTGGAATGGCTCAAGGATCCGTGGCCGTGGGAAACGGAGTGGTGTGATTAAGTATGTTTACCTATGAAAAAATGCTTCAGTACCCCGTCAACATCAAGAACTGCAACCCGAAGGCCGCACAGGTCATAATAAGCCAGTACGGCGGGCCCGACGGCGAATTGGGCGCGTCGCTGCGCTATTTGAGCCAGCGCTTCTCGATGCCCTATCCCGAGCTCAAGGGTCTGCTGACAGACATCGGCACGGAAGAACTCGGCCATCTTGAGATGATTGGCGCCATCGTCTATCAGCTCACGCGCAACCTTTCGATTGACGAAATCAAGAAAAGCGGCTTCGACACCTATTTTGTCGACCATACGACGGGCATTTATCCGCAGGCCGCCAGCGGGACACCCTACACCGCGGCAAGTATGCAGTCCAAGGGCGATTTAATCGCCGATTTGATGGAGGACCTTGCCGCCGAACAGAAGGCGCGCGTTGTCTATGACAACATTTTGCGTCTGGTTGACGACCCGGACGTCCGTGAACCGATAAAATTCCTTCGCGCACGCGAAATTGTCCACTTCCAGCGCTTCGGCGAGGGGCTTCGCCTCGCTACCGACCGGCTCGACAGCAAGAACTTCTACGCGTTCAACCCGGAATTCGATAAGCCCAGATGCGTAAACAGGTAAATCCATTCAATCGGGCTCACGGCGAAAGCCGTCCGACACAAAGAAAAACGCGGGAGGTCACAGCAATGTTGTGACACCCGCGTTTTAATGTTATACAACGGAAGCATTGTTTCTTGCATAAATAAAGCTAAAATTTATACAAAAAAAACGATGGACTTTATAATAATTCTATGCTATTATATATAAGTGTTTGTTTAATGTGGGGCGAGGCATTTTCCGTGCATGGGGGACGGTACATGTTTTCAAAAATACACAGCACGGGTCTTTTCGGGATGGAGGCCTACTCTGTGGAGGTCGAAACCGACATCTCCGGAGGGCTTCCGCTGTTTGACATTGTCGGTTTGCCCGACAAATCCGTTTCCGAATCACGCAACCGTGTGCGTTCGGCCGTTAAAAACTGCGGCTTCGAGTTCCCGACAGGCAGAATAACCGTAAACCTCGCTCCGGCCGATGTACGCAAGGAGGGCTCGATTTACGACCTGCCGATGCTGCTGTCGCTGCTGTCGGCGTCGCGTCAGCTGCGTTTTGAACGCGAGGGACGCGCTTTTATCGGCGAGCTGTCTCTTGATGGCTCTCTGCGAAAAATAAACGGCGTGCTGCCGATGGTTCTCGCCGCGCGCGCCGCAGGTATCAACGAAATCTTTGTGCCGCTTCAGAACGCCGCCGAAAGTTCTGTTGTCAGCGGTATCAGTGTATACGCCGCGGCGGGTGTTACGGATATTATCGGTCATCTGACAGGGCAGACGCCGCTGTTTCCCGTCGACCCGACGGTCTTTCCGACGCAGGCCGAGTGCCATTATCCGGACTTCGCGGACGTCAAGGGTCAGCTTGAGGCCAAACGTGCGCTTGAGGTGGCGGCAGCAGGCGGTCACAACATCATGATGATAGGTCCTCCGGGGTCTGGCAAGAGTATGCTTGCCAAGCGTCTGCCGTCCATTCTGCCCGACATGACCTTTGAGGAAAGTCTTGAGACAACTAAAATATATTCAATTGCCGGTGCGTTGCCGGACAATGTGCGACTAATTCGCCACAGACCATTCCGTTCACCGCACCATACAGTATCGCCCGCGGGGCTTTCGGGCGGCGGCTCGATTCCGAAGCCGGGCGAGGTGTCTTTGGCCAACAACGGCGTTCTGTTCCTCGACGAGCTGCCGGAATTCTCGCGAACCGCCATGGAAATCCTGCGCCAGCCGGTTGAGGACGGACGGATTACGATTTCAAGGGTTGCGGGTACGCTGTCGTTTCCCTGTTCGGTAATGCTCGTATGCGCCATGAACCCCTGCCCGTGCGGCTATTTCGGTCACCCTACAAAAAAATGCACCTGCCCCAAGGGCGCGGCGGCACGATACCTCGACAAGGTATCCGGTCCGCTGCTCGACAGGCTTGATATTCACATAGAGGTGCCGCCGGTCGATTTTGCGAAGCTTTCCGGCGCTGAGGAATGCGAGAACTCCGCCGCCATCAGAAAGCGAGTCAACGCCGCCCGGTTCATTCAGCAGAAGCGTCTTGAGGGAACGGGTGCCGCCTGTAACGCGCGCATGGATCCGGCAACGACGCGCAGGTTCTGCCGTCCGTCGGCGCAGGCCGTCGTGCTGCTCGAAAAGGCGTTTTCAAGCCTCGGCCTTTCGGCCAGAGCATACGATAAAATTTTACGTGTCGCCCGTACGGCCGCCGACCTCGACGGCTCGGAAACGATTGAAACGGAGCACATCTCGGAGGCCGTTCAATACAGAAGTCTTGACAGGAAATTCTGGCAGTCAAAGTAAGCTGTATCTCGGTTTGGACTCCGGACGAAAATACATTAATTTAAGAAAGGGATGGTAATATGTCTGTCGACCGGGGTATCACAATGAGATTTCACAGATTTAATCAGTTTGTTTTGCTGCCACTTTCCCTGCTCGGTTCGATTGTGATCATTGTAAAAATATTGCAAGGTCTCGAGGTGTTGTTAGCCGACAAGTCGACGGAAATTCAGTTTATGTATGTTTCCTTCTACGCGGTGTCGGCTGTTTTAAACATCATTTCACAAACGGGCTTTATTCACTATAGGGGATACTCATATTATTCGTATTTATCTATGCAGGCAATAGGCGTCGTGATTTCATTCTTTTCATACTCCTATGTATACGACATCGAGACGGTTGCGAACATTTTATATAACAATACGCAGTCGATACCCGGCGCAGAATCCTTAGGCAACTACCCGATTACCGCACTGGCCGATTTCTACCGAACCTCAATGGGTGTCGGAATAATTGTCAATCTTGCGATTACTGTCTTGATTGTCTTTTATTACATGAAGCGCAGATGCGTTTTTGAATTCAAGGATTCGGCAGAAATTCGTGCCAGAAAAAAGCATAATAAAATGTGGACACACAAAGAGCGCTACACACCGGAAAAACCGGCAAAGCTGTCCCGAACAGAGACGACAAACCTTGCCGGATACAGGCTTAACAAGTTATCCGGCGACGCAAAAAAAGATGACGACACGTCCGAGCGTGATATTTTTTAACGATTTTTAGTAGGGTAAAGCTTGAAAGATAAATCTTTCAAGCAGGAAGTTTTGTCCTTTCGCGCCATACAGAATGGCTCGAATCGGCTTCGCCGACCGGTCAAAACTTCCGGCTTTCTGCGAAAGGATGGTCATAACAATGAACGATTACGAAGCACCGAAATCAGGATTTCACAAATTTATACAGTTTGTTCATATGCCTTATAGTCTTATCAACATACTAACAACTTTTATTTTAACACTGAAATACCTTCAACAGATAATTGATGTCACAGACAAGGTGAGCACCTATATTAATCTAATTTTTATAGCACTACTTGTTATTTTTAACGTCGTTACGCAGGTTGGCTTTGCGTTCTATATGGGATTCTCCTATTACTCCATTATGCTGTACAATTTATTAATCGTCGCAAACAATGTAATTATGTATGCGCTGTGGAGTAAAGCGGGCGAAAGTTTGGCGCTTTTATATTACGCAAAAATCACCTTGGTCTATTCGATTGTTTTGTTGATAATAATCGTCGCCTACTATTTACCGCGAAGAAGTCTTTTTAACTTTAACGTACGCCCGGAAAAGAAAAAGAAAGAAAAGAAAAGGAAGAACGACCCATGGGCGAATACGGACAAGTATGTTCCGGAACCGGTTGTCAAAATTTCAAAAAAAGATGAGGAAAGCATCGCCAACCGCCGTCTTGCCGGTATGCTTGTAGACGCTCCGGTTGTTATAGAAACCCCAAAGGAAGAAGCCGATATATTTGCCGGACTGAAGTAAGAAGCAATTGATAAAAGTCTTTTTACAGAAAGGTTATTCCCTTTATGGATGTTTTTGACAAGCCCTCGATGAAATTCCACAACTTTATCCGCCTCATTGTTTTTCCGATGGATTTCATCAGCACGATGTTCCTGCTATACAATTATTGCTTTAAGGGTCAGAGCTTTTTCTCGTCCCCGTATGCTTATGCAATTTACGTGTTGCTTGCAATCAAAGCCGTACAAACGGCGGTCAACGTTATTACGCAAATCGGTTTTGTCACCTACTCCGGCTACTCGTTTTACGGAATATTTGCATTTTTCAGTCTCAGAATACTGTTTTACTTTATGGCCTATTTTTTAAAGGCGGAGCCTGCTCTCGGCTCACTGTCGGATATTGTCGTGCTCAGCCTTCTGTCGAAATATATAAACGGGGCGGTGTATGAGGCAATACTTATCGTCTCCATGATTGGCGCTATTGTCCTGATGGGTATTATAACGCTGTACTATTTTATGCGCAAGGACGCCTTCTATTTCCGGGAGCCGCGAGACAAGATGACTAAGCCCCTCAGGGATAGAAACTACCCGTGGAAATACAACGAAAAGTATAAGCCGTACCGTAAGCCCCGCATGTCACACCGTAAGCTGTATGGCGTGAAAGAACGCAGGCTCGACACCGTCTCCGGCAAGGAAAAGGTTATCGAGCCCACGCCAGAGGCAGATGTCAACGAGGGGCACGGATAAAATTATGAAAGGTTTTGTACGCGTTGTTAAGTTCCTGTTTGCCGCGTCATTAATAGTCGCCGTCGTCATGTTAGGCTACCTTCTTTTTCAGGAGCGTGTGGATTACGAAAACGATCCGGCCGAGGAGCTTTCCATCGGCGGTGTGACAAAATATTATTTTAACCGTCTGTCAAACCTTGAAAAGCACGCCTATAACAATATTCTATCAGGAATTGACGAACGTCCGTGGCGCATTGAGGTTCCGACGATGACACAAAGCGAGCTGGGCAAGATTTTTGAGGCACTGCTCTACGATAATCCGGCCTTTTATTTTACAGGACGGGAGTGCACCGTTGGGCTGTCAGACAGAAACGCCTTCTTTTATCCGCAATACGAAATTGACGAAGCGACCTACTCCGCGCAGATGACGGCTGTCGAAAATGCCTCGCAGGCCTTTTTATCAACCGTCGGCGGAGTAACGGATGAATACGCGCTTGAGCTTGCCGTACACGACTATCTGGTTAAAACCTGCTCCTACGGTGAAAGCAACGCAACCATCTACGACGCGCTTGTCACCGGCTCCGCCTCGTGCGAGGGCTATTCTAAAGCGGCGAAATATCTTTTGGACAAACTCGGTATCCCGTGCTACGTCATGTGCGGCGTCTCTGAGAATTACAAGGGCGAAACAGAGGATCACATGTGGAATGTCGTTAAAATCGGCGGCGGCTGGTACAACCTCGACGTCACATGGGACGACCCCGCCGACGCGGACGACGACGGGATACGCCATACCTATTTTAACATCAGTGACGCCGAAATTTCCGCCAGCCATTCGCATTTTAAAAACGACAACCCGTGCGTTTCGACACAGATGGGATATTATCAAAAAAGTGGTCTGATGTTTTCGGCTTACGACGACGCGGCACAAGACAGTATCGTTAAGCTGATTGCCGAAGCGGCCGACAACGGGGCGGCGTTTGTCGAATTTAAATTTGCTTCCGATAAGGACTACAAAGCCGCGGACAAGGCACTTTTCGACCGGAAGGGTGTTTACCGGCTACAGGAGCGCGCAGCCGCCGTCTGCTCGGCAAGGCTTGTCACCGGCAGTACGCATTATACATCAGACGAAAGGTTTAACATTATCCAGCTTTATATACCATACGCTTAAATGGAAGGGAAACGGTTCAAACAAGCATGATTAAAGAAACGGACTTAGCAAAAATCGAAAACGCCGTGCGTGACATCCTGACAGCAATCGGCGAAGACCCCGACAGGGAGGGGCTTGCCGAAACACCGCAAAGAGTTGCGAAGATGTACGCGGAAATCTTTTCGGGTTTAAGCGAAGACCCACGGCGGCACCTTAAGATTTTCAACGAGGACAACAACGAGGAGATGGTCATCGTCCGCGACATTCCGCTGTACTCGATGTGCGAGCACCATCTTATTCCGTTTATGGGCAGGGCGCACATCGCCTACATCCCAAACGCCGGGCGTGTTATCGGTCTTTCAAAACTGGCACGCATTGTTGATGTCTACGCGAAAAGGCCGCAGCTTCAGGAGCGGTTGACAGCGCAGATCGCCGACTTCCTCTATGAAGAGCTTCAGCCCAAGGGTGTCGCCGTCATCATAGAGGCGCAGCACCTGTGCATGACGATGCGCGGCGCGCGTGCCGCCGGCAGCGAGACGCAAACCTCCGCCCTGCGGGGCACCATGCGAAGCGACGCTAAAACGCGTTCCGAGGTCATGTCGCTGCTGACAAACCGATGATTTTTATCCGTAGGGGCGAACTGTGTTAGCCCGTTTATTTAATCAACAAAAAGGAGATATAAAATGGGACTTGACAAGAGCTTTGAGCCGGTGCTCAGATTTATGGTGGTAAGCGACATTCACATTGAGGACGAGGACACCATTGAGCGCGAGCGGTTCTCCAAGGCTATAGACAGCGCTTATAAAATCGCCGCGTCGTCCGAAAGCTACAAAAAGCTCGACGCGCTCTACATAGTCGGCGACTTTGCCGACAACGGTTCCGAAACTTCGATGCAGGCCGTAAAGGATATAATTGACCGTAATATTAGCGAGGGTGCGAAGGTCATTGCGACGATGGCGAGCCACGAATATAAATTTAACGGTGAGGCGGGTGCGCGTGAACGCTTCGCGCGGATTTTCGCTCAGCCGTTCGACACCCACGAGGTTATCAACGGCTTCCACTTTATCGCGATAACAACGACGGACGGCTGCCATTTCAGGGCGCCGCAAAAGTCATTTGCTGCCGAGCATCTCAAGACGGCCTCCGCGGACGACCCTAAGAAGCCGATTTTTTTCTTTCAGCATCCGCACATTACCGACACTGTTTACGGCAGCATCAACTGGGGTGAGGACGAGCTGACGACCCTTCTCATGGACTACCCGCAAATCATCGATTTTTCCGGTCACTCGCACGCGCCGATTAACGACCCGCGCTCGATTCACCAAAGGCATTTTACATCGCTTGGCACAGGCACATTGAGCTATTTTGAGCTAGATGAATTTGACAAAATTACGGGTACCATTCCGGAAAACAAGGACGACGCGGCACAGATGCTCATAGTCGAGGCCGACGCAAACAACCGGGTGCGTATTTATCCCTACGATGTGCTGACGGACAAATTCTTTCCCTGTGTGTGGAAAATCGACATGCCGTCCGACCCGTCGACGTTCCTTTACACCGACGAGCGGTATAAAACAACATCCGTTCCGCACTTTGCGGACGGCGTAGCGGTTGCGTTCGAAACCGCCGAGCCCGGCAGCGTAACCGTCGCTTTCCCGCAGGCGCTGCCCGCCGACGGTGAGCTTTACGTGAACGCATATGACATCGTTATTAAACGGGCATCCGACAAGGCTATTATTCGTCAGCTTTCCGTATGGTCAGGCTACTACTTTACGGACATGCCCGAGCGGATATCGCAGACAGTGACAGGGCTTGAAGGCGTTACCGATTATATCGCCGAGATATACCCGTCCGGCTTTTTCAAAAACAGGAGCCGCGTGCCGCTGACGGGACAATTTAAAACCGTCTGAGTTTCGAGGCGTAACGCGTCGCCGCCTGTCATAATCTGGCGCGTGAACCGCTCTTGACGGCGTCTTTCCCAAAGGGTATAATTGAAGAAAGATTCAAATGATGACGGAGGCTGTCTGATGAAAAGGTTGATATCGCTTGTCTCGGTTGCCGCGTTGGTTCTGGCGCTCGCGGCATGCGGAAAAAGCAGGCAGGTCGACGAAACGGTGACTGAGGAACCGTCTGTATCGGAAGTGGTTTCTGAAACGGAAAGCCGGAATGCCGATGAGACCACCGAGCCGACAACGCTTGACGAAAAACAGATGAAGGCGATGCTGGAGGAGGAAACAACGGACAGCATCCTTTCGTTCGTCTACGACGATTTTAACAAGGACGGCATCTACGAAGCGTTCGCGTTCACCGGCATTAAGAGGGAATTTCCGAGCACCCGGGTGTATTCAGCCGAGTACACCGGCGAGCTTTGGTTCATCAGCTATGTCGGCGTTAAAAAGGTTCTCGAATGGGGCGACTACTGGAAAATCGGAAAGGTGCTCGACGTCAAGACGGGAAAGTATTATGCGGTTGAAAAATACGCGTCCACAGGCTCTGTTTC
>CAZDWM010000022.1:0-2605 GCA_964509145.1 uncultured Eubacteriales bacterium
TCTCGGAGCGGGACTCGGACTGTTCAAACAGTGACAAAAACCTTCTTCTGCCGCTGCCGGACAACTTTTGCAACACAAACGAAATGCGTGAGGCGACAGAAACGATTTTGTGCGCGATAATTCTTGAAAACGCCTCGACGGGCGGCGGAAGCCTGCGCTTGCCCTTGCCGACGGCGGCAGTATAGGCTTTGTATATCTCATATGGTTCATGTACCCTTGTGTAGGTCATGTCGACGGGTAAATCCTGCGGCTGACGTTCAAAGTAGCCGAAACCGTTGGCCTGCTGCGACAGCTTTACCGCCAATATCTTGCAGTCGCGGTACTCAAGCAACTCGCCCCTCAGCTCCTCCGCGAGCTGGTCGGCCTCGTCGTGGACGGGCAGGAGTGATACGGTTTTTATGTACACAAGACGCGCCGCCATCTCTAAAAATTCGCTGGCGACATCGAGGTTTTCATCCTGCATCTGCCGTACATAGCCGAGGTATTGCTCAACGAGCGACAGTATAGGCACATCATTTATGTTGACCTTATGCTTGCTGATGAGATGCAGCAGCAAATCCATAGGCCCTTCGAAAACATCGATTTTGTAAGATAATTTTTCCATCGTCAACCCCGATTTTTATTACACAAACGGTTTGAACGGCAGATCCGCCAACCATTCAATACCTAAAAACAAATATTTTGAAAGAAACGAAAGCGGTCTGGTGAGCGTGCCGGTCAGTAAAAGCACAAACAGACCTATCATAATATACCGTTCATACTGCATAACGGTGTAATAGTATTTGTCAGGTAATACAGCCGTAAAAATTCTTGAACCGTCAAGAGGAGGTATCGGAAGGAGATTGAACAACGCGAGTGAAACATTAATAAACGCAAGGTAGTATAAGAGATAATAAATCACCCTGACAACCGTGATGGAAAAGTCGAAAAAGTAAAATGGAATGTTACTGATAATCAAAAATATTAACGCCATAATTAGATTGGACATCGGTCCGGCAAGAGCGGTTAAAGCCATATACTTCTTGCGCTTTTTAAAATTGCGGATGTTGACAGGCACAGGCTTGGCATAGCCGAAGCCGACCAACAATATTAGTATGCTGCCCAATGGGTCTAGGTGCGCCATCGGGTTGAGCGTTAAGCGTCCGCTTAAGCGCGCCGTGTCGTCACCGAGCTTGTGTGCCATCCATGCGTGCGCGTATTCATGCACCGGCAGCGTAAAAAGAAGTACAAGTAAGCTCGCCGCTACACCGGTGAGCATCTCGAGAGAAAAACCACTTCTGATTAGGTTTATAAGCACCGTGAATCAATCCTTTCCGACTACTACAAAACGTGCTATACCGTTGAAATCGTTGATTATATCTATTTTGTCCGACAATTTCGCAAAGATGAACTTAACATCGTCCGCCTGTTCGTCGCCGCACTCCATCGCGAGCACGCCGCCGTGTTTTAGAAATGGAAACCAATTGTTTGCCAGCGCCCTGTAAAACGACAGACCGTCTTCGCCGCCGTCGAGCGCGCTCGTCGGCTCGCACTGAACCTCACGCTGAAGCCACATAAGTTCGCCTGTTTTAACATATGGAGGGTTTGACAGAATCATATCTGGCTCGGGAAGACCTGTCGCCTCCGCTTCGGAGAAAACGTCTACCGGGGATGCTGTAACGTTTTGAACGCCGAGCAGCGTGATATTGTCTGTCAGATAATTGAAAGCGTCGTCGTATTTTTCGAGGCAGTAAATGTCGAGGTCACTGCGCCTTAAGGCTGTGCTGATACCGATACAACCCGTTCCGGCACAGACATCAAACACAACGCCCCTGTCCGGCGCGTCATCAACAGCAAGCTCGACAAGCGCTTCAGTTTCCGGTCTCGGAATCAGAACGCCCTTTCCGACATGGTAGGTGTCGCCCATGAACTCCCATTCGCCGAAGATATACTGGAGCGGCTCTCCTGCGACGCGCCTATCAATATAGGCGAACATCTCTTCCTCAATGCAGTTGTCCGGTTCGTCGGTACCATGCACCATTAAATATTCTCTGCTGTAACCGCTGATGACCTTGAGCAGCTGCCTTGCCTCAAACCGTGCGTCC
The DNA here is from genome assembly GCA_964509145.1 of uncultured Eubacteriales bacterium. GTDB lineage: Bacteria > Bacillota > Clostridia > Oscillospirales > Acutalibacteraceae > UBA1425. The sequence continues at coordinate 2,085 of CAZDWM010000022.1, forward strand.
TCGATTCCGGCGTCCTTGAGCGTTTCGGCGGCTTCGTTCAACAGCGTGTCATACGTCTTGCGCATCCGTTTTTTCTCTCTTCGTCGTATCAGCTTGAGCTTTTGCTTCTTCATTATCGGATTCGTCGGCGGGTGTCGACGGCTCGTTAAGAACCGCCTTGAGCGCCGAGATGCCGACCTCGATAATGTCGTCCGTCGGCTCTTTTGTTGTGATGCGCTGCATCCATAAGCCCGGTGCGGTCAGAATCGAAACCATCAAATTGTCGTGTTTTCCGGCATACATGAGAAACTCGAACCCTATGCTCATCACAAAGGGCAGCAGCAGAAGCTTGACAAGCACCCAAAGCGCTCTGATTTGTGTGATCGGTGTGTCGTGGAATATAACGGAAACCGCCGAGGCAATCAGGATGCTTATGATGATGATAACGAAAATGAAGCTTGTGCCGCACCGCGGATGAAACCGGCTCTGTTTTTTGACGTTTTCGACCGTCAGTTCCTCGCCGGACTCAAGGCAGAAAATGG
>CAZDWM010000022.1:2615-5199 GCA_964509145.1 uncultured Eubacteriales bacterium
GGACTTGTGCTCCGCGCCGTGGTACATAAACAGCCGCTTCATTTCCTTCATGTGTGAAACAGCGCCCATGTAACCGATGAAGATAATAATCTTAATAGCTCCCTCAACGAGCGGACGCCACATGACGCCAATACCCGTGAAGCGAACCAGTACCTCGTCGAAAACAAGGCTTGGCAGGTATATAAAAAGACCGAACGACAGCGCAAAGCCGAGTATCGCCGAAACAACACCGATGACGCCCATCATCTTGGGGCCGAAGTGATCCATAAGCCACTTGTCGACCTTCGACATGTTTTCCTCTTCTTCATTTCCGAGGTCGAGGCTCGTCTTCTCGGCCGATTCCATGAGGCATTTGTAGCCGAATATCATCGACTCGACGAAATTTATAGGCCCCCTGATAAACGGCTTGCCGAAAATTTTATGTTTATCCTTCAGTTTTTTGAAGGTTTTTGGCGTCGTCTCGATGGTACCGTTCGGCAGGCGAAGCGACATCGCCGAGCCCTTTGGACCGTTCATCATGATGCCCTCCATCAGCGCCTGGCCGCCTACGCCGGAAAAACACCTCTTTTTCTTTTCACTGTTATTGCTTGTCTCTTTGCTCATTAAGCTGACCGTTCCTTTCCTCCGCCGCGGCTGCTATACCGACGGGAAGCTTTATTGTGACGGTGGTACCCGTCCCGAGAATGCTGTTAATAATAAGCTCTCCGCCGTGCATTTTAACTATTTCATCGGCAACCGCAAGACCGATGCCGGAGCCCCGGACGGATGTATCGGCCTTGTAGAACTTTTCCTTAACTCGCGGCAAATCCTTTTCGGCGATGCCGCAGCCCGTGTCGCTGACGGTGATTTCAACCATACCGTCCTCGCTAAGCTCGGCCTCGACGAGGATTTTTCCGCCCTGCTTTGTGTATTTAATGGCGTTGTCTATAACATTTACGAAAACCTGCGTGATTCTGTCGGGGTCTCCCTCAACGGGTGCGGGCTCGTTGGTGCTGTTGTACAGCAACTCCTTGCCGTCTCTCTGCGCGCGCTCCTTAAAGGTGAACACCGTCTCGTCAAGCTCGGCGAGAACATCCATCTTCACCTTGCGCAACCGGATACCGCCGCTTTGCATCCGTGAAAAGTCCAGAAGTTCCTCCACCATGCCCGTCAGCCTTGCCGATTCGCCGATGATGACCTCCATGCCCCTCTTTGTCATCGCCGCGTCGCTCTCGCCGACCTGCTGGAGCGTTTCGCCCCAGCCCTTGATGGCCGTCAGCGGCGTGCGCAGTTCATGAGATATGGTGGAGATGAAGTCGTTTTTCATCCTGTCGGCGGCGCTGATTTCGGTCACCATGGTATTCACTGTTTTTTGAAGCTCGCCGATCTCATCGTTTTTATGGTAGAATACAATTCTCGTGTCGAGGTCGCCGTCGGCGATTTTTTTAGCGGCCGCCGTAACATTTTTAACGGCTCTGACAATACTGCCGATGAAAACGGTGCTCGGAAATATGATTATGAAAAGCGCAACGCAACATATCAGGATGATAACCGTTATGATGCCCGCTATCTGCGAGTCGATTTCCTCAAGAGATATCATATATCGTACGGCCGCGCCGCCCGACGGCGAAAGCAGAAGCGTCATTGCCATAATTTTTTCGCCCGTCTCAAGCTTACCTGTCCAGTCGCCCCTGCCTGTTTGCGAGTTTAGCGCCGCTTCGTAGTCGGGCATCGGCACGTCTGCGGGAGGCTGGAAGCCGTCGGAACTGGCAACAATGTGTCCGGATTTGTTGATAACCCATGCGCACATTTTATCATCGTCGCCGAAGCTCTCGATAAAGTCCCGCGACGCCTCGGCAAAGCTCACGTCGGTGGTGCCGGAATAAAGGTTGAAGAATGTTGTAACAACATTGTTGTCGCGTGAGTCGAGCAGGTTTGACACCGATTTATAGTAAAACGTGTGTATCCAAAAGGACAGGGACACGCTTAAGGCCATCATCAGAAAAACGGTGAAGCTCAATGTTTTGCTCAGCCACTGGCGTGTAATGCCGCGGTATTTCATCAAGCTCCCCCCTGTGCGTATGTGTTTTCACAACTCAGTTGACCCACTTGTAGCCGACGCCCCAGATGGTCATGAGATGCTTCGGGGCAGAGGGCTGAACTTCGACCTTCATGCGAAGCCGGCGTATGTTTACGTCGACAATTTTTTCCTCGCCGAAATATTCATTACCCCACACATGGTTAAGGATATCGGTTCGGCTCAGCGCCGCACCCTGATTGCGGAAAAAGTACTCCATAATCTGAAACTCGACCTGTGTCAGCTCAATGGGCTTGCCGCCCATTGTGAGTGTCCGGCTGCGAAGGTTTAAGACAAAATTACCGGAGGTCAGCTCGTCTTCCTGTCCCTGCTTAGAGTTTGCGCCGCTCCCGATTGAGACGCGCCGGTAGATTGCGTCAACCCTTGCCATAAGTTCGGACGGCGAAAACGGCTTTGTGACATAGTCGTCGGCGCCTACAAGCAGCCCCGTCACCTTATCCATTTCCTGCGTCTTTGCTGTGAGCATAATGATGCCGAGGTTGCCGCTGCGGAAGGCGGCCAAAATGC
>CAZDWM010000022.1:5209-10172 GCA_964509145.1 uncultured Eubacteriales bacterium
GGCGCGCAGCTTTTTACAAAGCTCGATGCCGTCCATTTCGGGCATCATTATGTCAAGCACGGCCACATCGAATTCGCCGTTGGCCGCGAGAAACTCGTTATAGGCCTGAGCGCCGTCGGCTGCCTCAACAACCTCGTAGCCGCTTCGCTGTAAATTGATAACGACAAACTCCCGAATGGAGGTTTCGTCTTCCGCCACAAGCACGCGTTTCATGTTCACCCAGACCCCTTAATCGTAATATTCAATGCATTTTGCAAGCTCTTTTTCGTCGATATCAAATCCCGACAGATCGTCGGAAACGGAGGATATTAAAACCTTTTTGTCTCCATTTTCCGCTAAGACACTGTAGCCCTCAAACAGAACGGAGCTGTTTTGCGCCCAGCTCTCGTCGGTTGTAAAAATCAGGCTGAACAGGCAGGTGTTTCTTTCGTTGTCCGAGCCGTCGGCGCTGTAAAAATCCCATTTCTTAGTTTCCGAATACTCCACAACTGTGATTTTGTCGGCGATAATGTCTGGAATGAAGAAGATGCAGCCCTCCGTATAGTTTACAAAGCTCCGGCGTACAACAACGGGTTTTCCATTCTCGAGCCGCAGCCAGTTTGTAATATAAAACTGCCCGGATTTGTTTGTGTTGCCGTAGCGTGTTTCGCCGCTTGTTAAGGCTGTCTGCGCGGGAATCTCGGTGATTCCGTCACCGTCGATATCCCTTGATTCAAGGCGCACTCCGCGCCAGCTGAGGTTGTTCGACTGGGTATCCGGGTCGAGCAGCGGAACCGACAACGCCTTTGTTTCGCCGTTCCAGTAAAGCACCTCGGTTATCATCTGCTTCTCGCCCTTTGTCGCGTCGACATAAACGTAAAGCGGTCTGTCGTCGACAGGTGCGTCTGTTTTAACAGAGACATAGCCGCTGACATTGCCGTCGAGATTTTTTTTATCGGTCAGCTTAACGGAGCCGTCGCCGGACATTTTAAGCATCTTGGCAACAGAGGTTTGCGTTTCGGACGACGAATCGAGGTGAAACAGGAGAATTTCGTTGTTGCCGTCGGAATCAATGTCGGCAAGCGTCTTGACGGTGAACATTTCCGCCGTCAGCTCCGTGAGCGTCTTATCCTTTGTCGAGAGTGCGTAGACTGACAGCATTTTGTTGCTCTTGCTGTCGAACAGGCTCCAGCTTAAAATAATTTCGTGACTGCCGTCGGAGTTCATGTCGCACAGGTCGACGGAATAGACGTCGCATCCCTGTCCCGCCGCCGTGAGCACATAGACCCACTGTCCGTCGTCATAATCGAAGACGCCTATCATCACTGTGGTATCGAGCGCATCCTCGCAGTAAAACACCAGCGCCTCGTTGCCGCCGTCGCCGTCGATGTCCTCCACGATAAAGCTTGAAAGATAATCGCCGCTGACGGGCGCCTTGAACAGGACATCACCGCCGACCGACTGCTCAAACACCGCCTGCAGTTCGTCGTTGGTGCCGTATGGCTTCGGCGGCCTTAAAAGCCCGCTCATTTCGGAAAATTTAAGAGAGCAGCCGGAAAGCGCAAACAGGCACAGCGCTATAAACATAGCGGCAGCAGCCGTCACGCCCTTCCTCAACATTTTATGATCACCCTTTCGCAGAAAGCCGGAAGTTTTGACCGGTCGGCGAAGCCGATTCGTGCCATTCTGTATGGCGCGAAAGGACAAAACTTCCTGTTTGAAAGATTTATCTTTCAAACTTATGACCATCCTTTCGCAGTAAGCCGGAAGTTTTGACCGGTCGGCGAAGCCGATTTGCGCCGTCCTGTATGGCGCGAAAGGACAAAACTTCCTGTTTGAAAGTTTATCTTTCAAACTTTCCCCCTTATATCAACTATGTCAGACTGACGTCAACTGTGTAGGTACCGTATGCCCAGCAGCTTTTGGTGTTGCTCACAGTTATATCTGCCGTCGCCTTCTGCGCTGTCTTATCAGCGTCAAGCTTTGATACATCGATGGATGCGAAAATATCCTCGCCCTTCAGCGTCTCGATTTCGTCCGGCAGCCCTATCACCGTGACGGTCAGCCCGCCGCTATCTACCGAGGCCGTGTTAGTGTCATCGTCGGCATTTTTAAATGTGATGTTATCGACAGGCATTGAAAACGTTTTCTTTTCGAAATCGGGTATCGCAAACGAAACCGATATCTCCGTGGTGTTGTCCATCACCTTCGCATTAGCGATAGCGTCGCTCTTGAACTTAAACCGGTTGTCGCCCGTGTTAATCTGTGAGAAATCAATGGAGCCGACGGAGACCGAGGCGGCGTTTTCAAGCAGGTCGGCGGCCATCGCGACATCAAGCTTATCGGGATTACAGACATAGCTTACGGGATTATCCGCAAAGTAGGATGGTGTGTTTTTGAACAGCACGCTTGTTTTTAGCGTTGCCGCCTTGAGAACGGGTATAGTCACGGTGACGACGTCGTAGCCGTCGTTGACCGTCAGATAGCGTAATGTGCCGCCGTACTCGTTAATCGGGATAGCCGACGAATCGAAGGTCGAGGTTTTATCAAGCGGCGCGTCGATTTTAACCTTAGCGATAATGCTTTCGATTTTTTCAATCTCGGTCGCGGGGCCGGAAACGGTGACAAGCTCGCTTGAAAGCACCGTGTCGCCCTGAATGAAGCCGTCGGTTACTATGTCGCCGTCGGTTGTGATGTCGGGCGTAACCGTATATTCCTTTTCAAGCAGATGGTCGAAAAAAACCTCGACACTGTCCTCCGAACAGCCGGTGATTTCAAAATCGGCTCCCGCGTCCTTCGGGGCGAGCTCAAGCTGTAGTATATTTTTTCCGGCGGAGTCGACATAATTTGTGTTTGCCGTCACGACGATATCGTCCGCCGTCAGCGCTGTCGGGCTAACGACATACCGCTTTCCGCTGACCGTTACGGACACTTTGAATTCGCTCTGACCGAAAACCTGCAAACCAAGCTTTTCGGGAATGCTGTTTTGAAAGTTGATGACGACGGGAACATTATCGATGGTACGCTGCTCAACCGGGCTGAAAAAAATGGCGACAAGCACCCAAATCAAAACAGCCATCAGCGCCGAAAAGACGAAGGCCGCCTTGTTGTTTGAAAAAAGCTTTAATAAACTGAAATGAAGCTTTTTCATTTTTTACCTCCACCGAACAGGTTTTTAATCCGCTGACCCTTCTCGCCGTCCCCTTTGGACTCTTTGATCAGCAGCATATCGCCGAGAATTTCTCTCAGCTCGCCGTCTGATATGTTTCTTTCAAGATTGCCCTTGAAGGCTGTTGAAATGAAGCCGCTCTCCTCCGAGACGACCACCACCAGCGCGTCGCTCTGTTCGCTCATACCAAGTGCCGCCCTGTGGCGTGTACCCAGTTCACTGTCGATGTCGTTGTGATTTTGCATCAAAGGAAGGATGCAGCCCGCTGCGTAAAGCTTATTGTCCCGGATGACCGCGGCTCCGTCGTGAAGGGGCGCCTTAGGATAAAAGATGTTGCCTACAAGCTCCTCGCTGATGGCCGCGTCGACGAGTGTACCTGTCTCAATAATTTCGCCGAGCAGCGTCTCGCGTTCAAAGACCATCAAAGCACCGATTTTACGGTCGCTCATGTCGGAGCAGGCCTTGCAGACATCGTTGATGGTTTCGCTTGTGATGCGGTTTTGCTTGATTTGCTCGCTTCGCTTCAGAATACTGCCGACGCTGAAAATCCTTGTCCGACCCATCGACTCCACAGCGTGACGAATCTCCGGCTGGAAGATAACGATTAGGACAAGGAAAATATTTGTAAACAGCTTGTCGAAAATATAGCTGCTCGCCTGCATGTTCAATGCCGAAATCACGAGGTAAACAACGCCCAGTAAAATAATTCCCTTGATGAGCTGTATCGTCCTTGTGTCCCTGACGAGCTTGATGGCGCTGTACAGGACAAAGGTGACGAGACAGATATCAAGAAAATCCGAAAATCTGAACGTCGCGAACACAGCCGCGACGGAATGTATAATTGTCAGTATTTCATCGGCGATTACCATAGGCTATACCTCACTTTGAAGCATAATTGTAACACATAAGACGTTTCATTTCAATAAAGAGTAAGATTTATTTAAGATTAATTAATATATTATACATACTGCGTGCGCCGCGATGCCATCTCCTGTTCCGGTAAAGCCCAACCCCTCCTCAGTCGTCGCCTTGATGCCCACCTGTTCTTCGGCGACAGCGCAGACCGACGCGATGTTCCGTCGCATGTCGTCAATGTATGGGCGCAGCTTCGGTCTCTGTGCGATAACCGTCGCGTCGATGTTTGAAATTGTGAAGCCTTTTACCGCTATCTTTCCTGCAACAACGCGCAATAGCTCAAGGCTGTCTGCGTCTTTATAGCGCGTGTCGGTGTCGGGAAAAATGCAGCCGATGTCGCCCATTGCCGCCGCGCCGAGCAGCGCGTCGGCAACTGCATGGAGCAGCACATCGGCGTCGGAATGACCGAGCAACCCTTTTTCGAAAGGAATCTCAACGCCTCCCAGCACCAGCCGTCTGTTTTCCGTCAGTCTGTGTACGTCGTAGCCGTGACCTATTCTGTACATGCCGCGTCCTCCCCGCTTTCTTTATTCTTTCCGAAATTGCCGTTGATTTCCGCCGTCGCGGACTTATATTCGTCGTAGGTGGCAAAGGTGTTGAGCACCGTTATCAGCGAGCCGGACGACAGCCTCGACGGCAGCGCGAAATGCTCAAGCAACCGCTGCCTTTTTTCTTTGCTGTTCCGTGTCCCGCTGAAGCCGTCTTCATAAAGGTCGACGTTTGTTATCAATCGTCGTCTTTCATCAACGCCTGTTTCCTCGCAGATGACACCTGCCTTTTCGAGCGCTGACAAAATCACTCCGGTCGAAACGCCCTCGACTCCCAGCTTGCCCTCCTTCGAATAGTCGGCCTTGCGCCGCTCCTTGCCCGGCAGGTCGGGGATATAGGCGTGGTAGACCG
>CAZDWM010000022.1:10182-16753 GCA_964509145.1 uncultured Eubacteriales bacterium
TATAACCTTGTCGTGCGGAACACTGCCGCCTATGAACGACCGAATCATAAAGCCCGCCGAATCGCTGTCGGTCAGCACTAAAAGCCCGCGTGTCTGTGCAAGCCTTTTGATAAGCCGCTGCTTTTCCTTGTCCTTAAAAACGGCAAATCCGTCTGTTGTTACGATAACGGTGTCCAGCAGTGTTGACAGCTTTATCTTATCGTATTTACCCTCGACAATAACGGCCTGCTTGATTCGAATCATCTTATTGCGCCGCCTTTCCGGTGAGCAGTTGTGCGACGCACTTTTCGAGAATCATTTTACCGTCAAGACCGGAGCCCTTTAAAAGCCTGTCGGCGTCGCTGAGCGCATCGAGACATCGGCGTAGTTGCTCGGACGACAGCTTTGCCGCCTGCGCTGCGGCGTTTCGCAGACGGAACTCCTTGTTTTTATAGTCGAATATTTTTGCCGGATCCTCAGTCCTGCCGCCGCTTTGGCGGCAAATTTTAACCCTGTACATGTCAACATAGCTTGATATCAGTGCGCCCATAATCATCACCGACTCTGTTCTCTGAATAAAAAGCGTCGATAAAATACCGAACGCGCGTTCCGTGTCGTCGGCGGCGATGGCCTTGGTCAGGTCAAACACGACCGCTTCAACCGTTTTAACGGCGACGGAATCGATGTCGGCGGCTTTTATCTCTCCGCCTCCTGTAAAGGCGCAGACCTTTTCAAGCTCGTTGAGGAGATTTGTTAAATCACTGCCAACCAGCATAATAAGCCTGTCGGCCATGTCGGGCGAAATCGAGCAGCCGCGCTTTGCCGCGCCGGTGCAGACGAGCTTAACAAGCTCGCTGCGGCTCTTCTTGTTCAACTCAACAACGCAGCCATATTGTGCCGCGTCCTTGATAAAAGCCCGCCATTTAGCGCTGTTTTTCGGAGATACCTCAATATGATCCATCCAGATCACAAGCACCGTCGTGTCCGGCAGATCGGATAAAATCGCGCCGAGCTTTTCGGCGTCGTCCTTTGTCTGAGTGTCCGCCGGAAGGTCGTGCACGACGACACAGTTGAGCCCGCCCATCATGGGATAGGCTTCTATAGTGTCCGATAACATGTAAAGGTCTATTCCTTTACCCTCGAACTTATGGAGATTGAAATCCTCAAAGCCCTTTTCGACTGCCGCCTCGGAAATCCGCTCGACATAATGGCTCTTGAGATAGTCCTCCTCGCCATAGATAAAATAAAACCTGTCCATTTTTTTGCTTTTAAGCCTTTGCTTAAGCTCATTTTCTGATATCTGAGGCATCGTCCGACCTCCTTTCCGTTTGTTAAACCACCGTGCAGACCGAATCGCCGCGTGTCTTTATTGTAACGTTTCCAGCTGCTGTGGTATAAGCTCTGCCGCCATCCGCATTTACAAAATCCGCCGCCTTTTCTGATTTTTCGCCGGACGAGGAAATCACCGTGATACCATACCGCGATGCGTCAAGCCCTTTTGGCGGCATCGCACGGCAGATTAAAATATCCGCATTAAGCCATTTAGCAGGCAACGCCGATACATCACAGCCGGGATAAAACATAATCAGCGCCGTAGTGCCGTCGACTTCGAGATAAACCGCGTTCGCAGTACCCGTGTAAAAATATGTTGCGGTAAATCCGAGCCAAATCTCATATGAAAACCGGTCGATGTAATCAATACCGAAGTTGAAATCGATTGCTGAAAACTTATCCGACCGTTCCGGCGCGATAATTTCGCGCACGTTGATTGCTGTGAGCAGTGACTCGGCGGCGTTCATCTCCGTCTCCTCCGGTCTCGGAAGCAACAGCAGTGAGAGCTCGTCCGCGTCTGTTTTATCAAGCGTTTCGGCAATGTTTCCGGATGCGAAATAGTCGCCGCCACAGCCGAACAGCGCGGCGTTACCCTCTTTCGAAACCAGTACGGCGCTGCCACCACCTGTGTTAACAACTGTGATTTCTGTGAGATTTAAGTTGAACGCCTCGAACGAAACGATACCCACAAGCAACGTCACCGCGCTCAATGAGGCTGTGAAACGCATTGCCCTTCGATTAAGCCTTGACATAATTACCGCCGCGGCAACAAATATCATAGTTAAAGCGAGCCATATAAAAATATATTTATCGCCCGCCCCGACATGGGAATAAGGGAGACCGGCGAGAAAACGCGTTATAAAAATGAGATATTTTGCGCAAAGACCCGACACGAGCGCCGCCATCTTTGAGAGAAATCCAACCCCGACGCTTGTAAAAACGGGAATCAATCCTCCGCACAGTATACACAGAGTTGCCGGATACACCGTCAAGAGGTTGGTGACGGGCGCAATGAGCGGTACCTGACCAAACGTGATTATTAAGACAGGCAGAGCAACCAGAAGTACGGACAGTGAAACCGAAACAGACAATGCGCAGAAGGAAAACGCCGCTTTGACAGATTTACCGTTCGTCGGCAGCTTCTTCATCACACCTCGGTAAATCACGGGCGCCAGCAGCAGGAGACCGAGCGTTGATAGAAACGACAGCTGAAGCCCGGCATAACCGGCAACAAAAGGATTGATGAGACAAATGACCAGCACGGCGAGACCGAGTGAGTTGACGGCGTCGGCATCGCGCGACAAAATGCGTCCCGCCAAGATTATGAGCATCATTATACCCGCGCGTACGCACGGGGCGGAAAAGCCCGTAAGCGCTATGAAAAACAGAGTGAAAGCCGACGCGAGCGCAGCGGCCAAACGGCGGTTGAGCCTCATTTTTTCGAGAATGTACAGCACCGACAGCGCCCACAACGTCATATGGAAACCCGATACCGAAAACAGGTGGAGCACGCCGGAATCGTTGAACGCCTTGAGTGTGTCGTTAGACATGTAAGCCTTGCTGCCGATGAGCATTGCGGTTACGACGCCGCCCTCCTCCGTCGGCAGGTTCGAGTTTATTGTGTCCGTTATGTACGAACGCGCGGCAAGGATGTAATACATCAGGGGCTTTTTTGCCACCCTTTCGACAGTGATGGTATTCATGGTGTAGCCGCCGAGATAAAGCGACTGCGAACGGTAATAACTCTGCGCTTCCTCGCCGTGTCCCCCTGCCTGATAGACGGTGCCCATGAAGCTGATTTTATCGCAGGGATTTGCGTTAAGCCTTTTTTTGCTTGAAAGCAGCAGCTTTAAGCCGTTTGTTTCAACACCGCCGATGGTGTCACATTTGAGTACATAACGGTATTTACCGTCATCAGTATAAGGCAAATCGGCCAGAGTTCCGACGACGGTCTTGTTCTCGCCCGCCAATCTTACTGCCGGAAGGTAATCATAATAATACCGTACGGCGAAAAATACACTTGCCGCCGCTATGGTGATGCAAGCGGCGGGCAGGACACCGTTTTGCCGTATCTTGGGCAGGAACAGACAAAGCGCGAAGCCCGCGGCCGCGGCACAGGCGCAGATAAAAGCCGCTCGCGTGCCGATGTCGCAGAGCAGAGCCAATGTGAAAAAGAAGGTTATTCCGATGACGGCCATGGGTCTTGGCATAACAACACCCTTTCGGTCGGTCAGTTCGTTAACCGGGCGGCCATGTGAAATCCCTGCCGCCGAGCAGGTGGAAATGAAGGTGCTTGACGGTCTGACCAGCGCTGTCGCCGCTGTTTGAAACGACGCGGAAGCCCTCGGAAAGCCCGAGTTCCTTCGCAAGCTTTGCCGCGACCTCAAAAATGTGGGCGACAACCGCGCTGTTTTCAGCCGTTACCTCGGCAGCAGATTTGATGTGCTTCTTGGGAATAATCAGAATGTGAACAGGCGCCTGCGGCGAGATGTCGTAAAACGCCAGTACGCGGTCGTCCTCGTAGGCTTTTTTTGAGGGGATATCGCCCTTGACGATGCTGCAAAAAAGACAATCCATGCTCATACCTCCTGTTGTAATATGCTTATTGGTAAATATGTTTATCTTGCCGAAAAAACAGCGCACCTTACCTGACAAACGCGTCGCCATCCGAAACCGTTCCTGTCGCGTCGCCTCTGTAGACGAGCGAAGCGTCTTTGTATTCAAGCGAAAATTCGTCAGGTCCGATAGCGGAATCACGCTCGGTGACGATACATTGAACCACATCGTCTACGATGCTGTAGGTTCCCATGCAGTTGTAAGCACCTTCCGCACTCTTCATAACCGTCATCACAAATGTGCCGCTCGCGTTGAACAGAATGGTTGAGACATATTTTCCGCTGTCGTTCGGGTCACGCCATTTGCCGCCGGACAGCAGCTCGACGGAAAGTGGCGGCGCTTCGGTGGTTTCCTCGTCCGTAGCACTCTGTGTCTGTGTCTGCGTTTTTTCGTTTGTGATATCTGATGTATGCTCCGTTGAGGACGACAGAACCGTTTGTGAGTCGTCACGCGTAAACTCATCCACCGGAACCGTCGCGCAAGACGCCAGCGTCAAAGCGAGGACGGCAGCAAGCATAAGGGCAGTTAAGCGTCTAATCATACAGTCGTCCTCCAATTCTGCCGGTAAACACGGGTTCATCTAAAATTAAGCAAGCTAATAAAACTATATTATTAGGATAATATCACATTATTTCAGCATTGCCTGCACAATAGCCTCCGCCGCGGCGACGGCTTCCTTTATCTTTGAAGCGTCCTTCGCTCCGGCCATCGCGCCGTCGGGTCGTCCGCCGCCGGAGCCTCCGGCGATTTTAGCCACCTCGCGGACAATGCTGCCCGCGTGCGCACCCCTCTTGACGGCCTCTGTTGAACAGGCGGCGGCAAAGTTGGCCGTACCCTTGTCGCTTTGTGCGCCGAGGACAACGACGATATTGTCGCCGCTCTCCTTCGCCGTGTCGCACATGGCGCGCAATGCGTCGGGCGTTGTGATGTCAAGTACGGCGGTGATAAGCTTGATGCCTCCGAACTCCACGGCGGTGCCCATCATGCTGTCTGCCTTAAATTTCGCGAGCTGCGCGGACAGGCTTTCAATCTCCCTGTCCTTTTCCTTTATCTCCGCCATAACGCCCGCCGCCCTGCGGTCAAGCTCGCGGATGTTTGAGGTTTTGAGCGCCTTTGCGGCGTTCTCCATTATCTGTTCTGTTTTCTTGATATAATCAAGCGCGTTGAGCGCCGTTACGCCCTCAATCCGGCGCACACCCGCTGCGACGGACGACTCGGAGACGATTTTAAACAGACCGAGCATCCCCGTGTTTTTAACATGCGTACCGCCGCAAAGCTCTATCGAAAAGTCACCCGCGCGCACCACGCGGACAACATCGCCGTATTTTTCGCCGAAAAGCGCCATAGCGCCGAGCTTTTTCGCCTCGTCAATCGGCATTTCGTCGGATGTTACCGTCTGCGCCTTGATGATTTCTGTGTTAACAAGCCGTTCGACCTGTTCAAGCTCATCCTTTGTAAGCGCCGAAAAATGGGTGAAGTCGAAGCGCACAACGTCGCCGTCGACCATTTGTCCCGCCTGCTCGACATGCGTCCCGAGCGTTCTTCTCAAGGCCGCCTGGAGAAGATGGGCGGCGGTATGATTACGCTGCGTCGCGCCGCGTTTTTCGGCGTCGACCTGAGCCGCGACCGACGCGCCCTTTGACAGCCCCTCGCCCTCGACAACGGCACCGTGGTGAAGAAACACGCCGTCGCTCGTCTTGGTGGTCGCCGTAACCTCAAAGGTAAAGTCGTCGCTCTTAATGACGCCCGTGTCGCCTGCCTGTCCGCCGCTCTCGGCATAAAACGGCGAGACATCAAGCGCCAGAGCCGCGTTTGCGCCCGCTTCGATATAATCCGTCTGTCCGTCCTCCGTGATGACGGCGATTATTCTGCCTTGCGTTTCCAGCCTGTCGTAACCGGCAAATTCTGTCTTGTCAAGTCCCTTTGTAACGGCTCCGGCGTTTTTCCATGCGTCCGCTCCGGCGTTTTTACGCGCGTTCCTTGAGCGTTCGCGCTGCTCTCTGACAAGCTTTTCAAACTCTGCTTCGTCAACCACCATACCCTTTTCGGCAAGGATTTCTTTTGTGAGGTCTATGGGAAAACCGAACGTGTCGGACAGCTTGAACGCGTCGTCGCCGCTCAAAATATTACTGCTTTTGTCTATCATATCGGAAAGCAGCGCGAGTCCGGAATCAATCGTCCTAGCGAAGCTCTCCTCCTCAGTTTTTATCACCTTGACGATAAAGCCTCTCTTTTGCTTTAACTCCGGGTACGCCGTCTCGTTTTCGCGGATAACTGTATCACACACCTTTGACAGGAACGTGCCATCAATGCCTAAAAGCCTGCCGTGGCGGGCGGCGCGGCGCAAAAGTCTGCGTAAAATGTAGCCCCTGCCCTCGTTGGACGGCATAACACCGTCTCCGATCATGAAGGTTGTGCTTCGGATGTGGTCGGTAATGACCCTTAACGACACGTCTTTTTTCGCGTCTTCATGATAGCTGACACCTGCGATTTCCATGACGTGCTTCATGATGTTCTGGACGGTGTCCACCTCAAACAGGTTGTCGACACCCTGCACGACACACGCGAGCCGTTCAAGCCCCATGCCGGTGTCGATATTGGTATTTTTAAGCCTTGTATAGTTATTGTTTCCGTCGTTGTTGAA
>CAZDWM010000023.1:0-15837 GCA_964509145.1 uncultured Eubacteriales bacterium
AATAGCCGTGGTTTTCAACCATCGTCGCGACGCCCTGTGCCTTGGCGTATTCGGTTACTCTGCGGCAGCCGTCCGCTAAAACAGGCAGCGCGTCGCCGAAGGTCTTAAAGTGCTTTTCGGAGCCTTTGTAGCCGCCGGTCGCGTCGTGGCGCATACCCTTGGCACCGAGGATTTTAGCCGTGTCAACCTTGCCGAAAAGCCTCAGTGCCTCCTTTTCGGGGCTTTCGGCGTTTAGAAAGTCGGCGCCGATGGTGAAGTTTGCTATAGGCAGACCGAGCTTTTCGCTCTCCTCACGTAACGCGACGGCAAAATTCTTTTCACTTACGCCGTCGGCGGGTTTAATGTCGGTAAATTCGATGGCGTCGAAGCCCATGTCTTTCACAAGACGTATAAGACCGAGCTGATCGGTTGCCCCGGTGCTTAAATATTGGCTGAAGCTGTAGCTGCTGACACATGTTTTCATAATATCATTTCTCCTATAGGTTGATATGACGGTATTATGGGCTGATTTCAATTGTATCGGTTTTACTGTCCACTTCATTTTCCTCCGTGTCCACGCCGGCTGTGACCGCCTGAAACTTATTACTTTTCAGCTTTTGAATGACTCCCGCGACACCGTCGGTGACAAGCATCAAAAGCAGCAACTGCATAAGAGGCATTGACAGATACGCGTTGATGTGGGTAAAAATGTCTTTAAAATCTTCGCGGTTTTGGTAGGTGATCAGCCCGCCCAGCCCGCCGACATTAAAAAGACCGGACAGCGCGTGAAGCGGCGGCAGAGGAATAAAAAATAACGCGAATACTATCAGATAAGCCCAGTCGGCTTTACGCGTCTTCTCCCGCCCCGATAAGAACATTAAAAATGGTACCATCAGGAAGAACAGGGAATATGCCTGCGCGACTGCCGGGATATTAATCATGAAATATGTTAACGCTGCGGCTTTTTGCCAGCGTTTTGGAACGGTGAAAGCGGCGAACAACGCTAAGAACTGGGTCAACAGGAACAGCACGCTGCCGATATAGCGCTTGAGGTCGTCAGACCACTCCAGTACGTGCCCGAACAAGGCGACGATGTTCTTAACCGAAACCTGACCGAGACCGAAGTTGACAGCCTTTTTGCCGGAGAAATCAATTATTTTATCGACAAACTGCCAGACGCTTGTCATACCGTCGTAAAAGACAAACGGGACAAAGAACAGCACTGCACCGTAAACGGCGAGCCGGAAGGCGTCCTTGTATTTTTTGTCAAAGATGAGCATAAGTCCGAAAACCGCGGGATAAATTTTAATCGACGCCGCCACGGCCAGCGCGATAAACGATAGCTCACGAAGCAGACGCTTGTCGGAGTCGCGGTACATCACAAACACAAGCGTCAGCACGGCAGCGACCATGGTGATATTGCCGCGTTCGATGCAGTAAATCGACGGATATGAAAATATAAGGGAGTAGGCGAGCAGTGCCTTTGAACGCGGCAAATTGGACTTGGCAACATATTTCTCGATGATTTTAACCGTCAGCAGTACGACGACGATGGTGTAGAGCACATAGCTCATCAGCGCGAGCTGTCCGTTGCGTACAACTAACCGGTTCGGGAAATCTATGCCGTCGGTGGTGGCAGCGGGCAGCAGCCGTGACAGGAAGAAATAAAAAAGATTGACAAGCGGGGGATAAATGACGCCGATGTTGTAGGACTTTTCAAAAATCGAATTGCGGATTGAGTTAAAATAGTCCATGAAGTAGTCGTCGAGATTTAAAATTCTGTTATAAAACAGCATATCCCTGAAGGACTGACCGCGTGTTATCACGGCAATGATGAGGAACACGCCCGCGTAGACGGCGAACATGATATAATAAACCTTCAGCAGCTGTCCCGATGAGGGCGCGGACAGCCGTTGAAGGTCTTTATTTTTCAAGAGTGGGGAGGAATCCTTTGATTTTTTCATGCCATTTTATCCTTCAGGAAGGCAACCGCCTTTCTGATGTCGGTCTCCGGGTTGTCGCCGACCTCGCGCTCGATGGTGAGGAAGCCCTTATAACCGATGTCGGACAGCGCCTTTAGGTATTCGTTCCAGTTGACTGAGCCCTCGCCCAGCGGCACCTCCTCAAAGGACGGGCCGGTGACGATATGGCTCTTAACCATGCCGTAGACGATTTCGGGATCCTTGTAGAAAAGTTGTTTGCCATCCTTGGCATGGGTGTGGACGATGTAGTCCTTTAAATTGTGAACCGCCTTTGCCGGGTCGTCGCCCGTGACCATGACGAGGTTGGCAGGGTCGAGGTTAACCGCGACGCCGGTGGAATGAAGGCTGTCGAGAAAGCCCTTGAGCACCAGCGACGTTTCGGGACCCGTCTCTATAGCAAAATGCGCGCCGATTTCGTCGGCATATTCAGCCAACTCCGCACACGCCGTCTGCATAATTTTATAACGGTCGTCATCACTGTCGGACGGTACTACGCCAATGTGGGTGGTGACGACATTTGTCTCAAGCTCTTTGGCTAAGTCGAGGATGCGCTTTGAGCGCTCGATTTTATCGGGGTTCTTTTCAGGGTGGGTAAATCCGCCGCCGCCGAGGTCTCCACACAGCGCGGAAATCACAAGACCATTGCTTTTTACAAGGTCGAGGAATTCCTTGCGCTTTGCGCCTATAAGATTATCCGGTGACATTTCACCGTATGTCGAGTAAACCTGAATACCCTGCGCGCCCACAGCCGCGGCCTTTTTAACCGCCTCCGGAATTTCGGTTCTGAAGCTGTCGACGATAACGCCTATTGAAAAATTGTACATACCAATATCCTCCTGCCGATTAATATATTAATACGATGACATCATAACAAATTTTTCCCTTTGATGCAATAGCGACACGAAAAAATGATAAAAATTAGGAAAAAGTGATGAAGCAAGGCACTTGTTAAATGTCTCCGCCGTGGTTTTCAACGTCAGCCATCCAGTCGTTTTTAAGCGTAAACAATGTGTCACGAACACCGCTTATGTCCATCTCCCTCAAGGTAGGCGAGAAGTAGATGCCCAGCGCCCGGCCGGACGGAAAAATGTCGTTAAGAGGAACAAGCACAAACGCCCTTTTCATCATTTTCGGATGCGGAAGCGTCAGTTCAAAGCTCTCGGTCTTTATACTTTCGTAAAGAAGCAAATCAAGGTCGAGCGTTCTTGGTCCGTCGGCTACGGTGCGGATTCTGCCACACGCCGCCTCAACGCCAAGGCACGCCCCGAGCAGCGCGTTAGGTGAAAGCTGCGTTTCAATAAGCAGCGCCGCGTTGTAGAAAACCGGTTGCTCCGAATAACCGACGGGATCGGTTTCGTAAATTTTTGAGGCTTTGAGAAGCTTAGTGGTGGGCAGGAGGGAGATGGCTTGAAGTGCCTGTTTAATGTTCCCGAACCTGTCCCCGAGATTTGAACCCATTCCGATAACCGCTCTGCTCATAAATTATTTCATCATCCTTTCGGGTGTTATCCCCGCTCTTTTGTGAGTTCGATGCCGACAAAGCCGAATTCGACCTTCATTGGCGCGTCGGGCTTTTTGACGGTGAGAGTTATTTTTCTTATAACCGGATATTCGTCGAGCAGTCCGTCGGCTAAAACCTCCGCCGCGCGTTCGATGAGGTTAAACTTTTGCGCCGTAAAGAGCCTAACCGCGCTTTTGACGACCTGCGAATAGCTGATGGTGTCGGTGACGTTGTCGGTTTTTCGCGGCGCGGACAGGTCGGCAAACAGATCAATATCAAGCACAAAGTATTGACCGTCCCGTTTTTCCTCGTCATTGACGCCGTGAAATGCGAAAATTCGCAAATCATTTATAATAATTCTGTCCGATCCGGTAGCGGTATACGCTTTATTGACCGGGCGGAACAACGCGTCGACTACACGTGCGCCCTGCACGGCGGCAGGGACGTTGTGCGCCCTTAAAATATCGGCGCCGCCCGCGACGGCGGCGGTGTGCGCAGCGACGGTACCGAAATCGCGCTTCGACGGGTCGCTTTCGCCGCTCGCCTCGCCGATAATCCGTTTGCGCGACGCGCCGACAAGCAGCGCCGCGCCGTTTTGACGCACCCTTGAAAGGTCGCGAAGCAGCAGTACGTCCTCCGCGCGGCTTTTACCGAAGCCTATTCCGGGGTCGAGGCAGAGGCTTTGTCGGTCAATACCACAGGTTTCGGCGGCGTTCAAGACATCAATGAAAAAACCGGAAACCTCGCCGAGGATATCCCGTTGGGTCGTTTGGGTTACGTTTGAGCTGCCGCCGTGGCAGACAATCCAGCCAGCACCGTATTCTCTGACAACCGCAGCCATAGAGGGGTTGAAAACGCCGCTGACGTCGTTGATGATGGCCGCGCCGTTTTGAAGGGCAAAACGCGCCGTATCGGGGTAAATGGTGTCAACGGAAACGGGGGCATTCAATCGTCCCTTAAGCCTTGTCAGCACCGGCTCAAGGCGTGTAATTTCCTCCTCCGGCGTGATTTGAACGCGTCCGGGCGCGGTGGACATCGCGCCGATGTCGATGATGTCGGCGCCGTCGTACTGCATTTGCAGCGCGCTTTCGACGGCGGCTTCCGGATCGGTGTGAAGCCCGCCGTCCGAAAAGGAATCGGGTGTAATATTCAAGATACCCATTATAAGCGTCCTTGAGGGAAAAGTGAAGCAAAAGCCGTTACCACTGAATTCATAGCCGGTTGTCTGCATTTATACCACCATCATTTATTCTACTTTACCCAACTGTTGATTTGAAATATGCCACAGTTTCAACCTTGAAGCCCGACTGCGAGATAAAGGTCAGCGCCTCCTTGGCGGATTTAAAATCCATCACTGTGACATTGCTTTCGACGTTGTTGATAACGGAAGAAAACAGGTCGTCACACTTCGCGAGATTGTCGGGGTTGATGTATTGCGTCAGCATCATACCGACGGTCTCGGCCTGGAGGTCAAGCCCCTCATCGCCGATATGTTTACAGTATTCCAGATATTTAAGCAGGTCGTCGCCCCGTAGCTTCTGCTCGCCCTCGATAAGCATGATTGAAAAATCGCCTTCACGGAAATTGATTTGTTCGTTAAGTGTCAGCTTGAACTGCCCGGCAATGTTGATGGCTTTTTTAAAGCCGTTGTCGGACGACGCTACATAACGGTCGATTTTAATCCCGTTGAATTTCTCGACGGCCGCCACAAGCCGCTTGGCGCCGCCGTCGAGGTAATGTTGCAAAAATGTCTCGTTTTCGCCCTCAACGTCAACCCTCTCCTTTTCAGACAGCGAGCAGACGGTGAAGGTCTTGTCGGCCATGTTGACCCGCACAACGACGACAAAACGCAGCTCCTTATTTTCGCTGTCGGTACAGTAAAGCAGGAAATGTGACAGACTCGTGTCCAAGGCGGTGTAATCGCTGGCGGCCTCGGTTTGCTCCGTCGTTTCCTCCTCACGCGCGTTTAAAAGCGGCGAGAGGTCGAAGTCGTATGTAATCAGCAAATAAAGCATCGAGAAGCACGCGAACGCGATTAGAAACGAGAAGAAGCCTAATAAAAACCGCTTCGTCTTCTGGCGCTGTCTTTCCTTTTCAGTTTTCAGCGAAAAACCGCTTTTTCGGCTCATTTCAATTCAATCCCTTTTTACATCTGTTTTTATCCGGCGGACGATAGCAGGACGGCGGCAAAAGCGCCGAGCCTGACGGTTGAACCGTCGCAACTTACACCGTCGAGAAGCAGCCTCACACCGTGCCACTCTGGCGGCAGGTAATAGTCGATTTCATGGTCGTTTAGGTTGGCGATGACGATAACGCCGCCGCCATCCTTGACGCGCGCGTAGGCCACGCAGCCCAGCGCGGCGGATATCGGGACGAACTCGCCCTCGGCAAAGCAGGCGTGCGTGCGGCGTATCCGCCCGAGCGCCGTGTACCAGCGTGTCAACTCGCCGTCCTCCTCGCCCCACGGGAAGCAGCGACGGTTGTAGGGGTCGGCACCACCCTCAAGCCCTGCCTCGTCGCCGTAATAAACCGACGGCACACCGGGCAGAGTGAATTGGAGCGCGGCGGCGGTTTTTAAAAGCAGAACACCCTTTTTGCGCTGCTCGGCGGTCAGGTTGCCGGAGCCTGTGATACATGGCAGGCGTTCCGTTCTTTCGCCGAGAGCGAGCAGGGTGAGAGCGCGGACGGTGTCGTGAGTGCCGATGGGATTCATCAGCGTGTCGACGGCCTGTTTTGGATAATTCTCAAGCACAGTGATGATTTTATTCATGAACACCTCAGCATAGCCTGTCCTGACAAAGGAGAGCACCGCGTTGGCGAAGGGATAATTCATGACGGAGTCGAGCTGTCCGCCCAGAAGATAATGCCGGCGTTTGCCATAACTGTATTTGTTGGAGGCGTCCTCCCAGACCTCGCCGAGGAGGTAGGCGTCGGCTTTTTTACTCTTGACTGTTTGATAAACACGGTCGAGCAGCTTGTCGGGCAGCTCGTCGGCGACGTCGAGCCGCCAGCCGGACGCGCCGGCGTCCATCCACGTTTCAACCACGCCGTTTATACCGGCGATAAAGTTTAGATAGCTTTCGTTTTCCTCATTGACCTCGGGCAGAATGTCGACGCCCCACCAGCTTATATAGTCGTCCGGCCATTTACGGAACTTGTACCAGCCGAAAAATTCGGACTTCTTCGAGTTGTAAGCGCCGACGGACGCATACCGCCCTTTTTTGTTGAAGTAGACGCTGTCCGCGCCCGTGTGGCTGAAAACACCGTCGAGCACCACCCGGATGCCCTTTGCCGCGGCGGCGGCGCAAAGGCTTTTAAAGTCGTCCCGTGTGCCCAGCAACGGGTCGATTTTCATATAATCAGCCGTATCGTAACGATGGTTGGAATGTGCCTCAAAAATCGGATTAAGGTAAAGGCACGTCACACCGAGTGACGTGAGATAGGGAAGCTTTTGTTCAATGCCCTTGAGGTCGCCGCCAAAAAAGTCGTATTTTGTGATTCGCCCCTTGCTGTCCGGCGACCACATGGGCTCACCGCCCCAGTCGGCGCGGAGAATACGGTCGTCGGGTACGCCAGCTTTAGGTAAGCCTGATGAAAAGAAGCGGTCGGGAAATATCTGATAAATCACACCGCCCTTGATCCAGTCGGGAACGGTGTAGTTTTCGTCGTAAACGGTCAACTGCCAGTCGTCGCCTTCGGGCGTAATGTTGCCGATGCCGTCGCCCACACAGTTGATGCGCATCCGACCCCAGTCGGTGTCGTACTCAAAGTGGTACCAGTAAAGCCCCGGCGTTCCGGGTGTATATTCCGCGCACCACCATTCCTCGCCCAAGCCCTCCATGTCCTCCCAAACGCAGGGAAGATATTTCCATTCGCGGTGATCGTCACGGTGGATGACGAGCCACACGGCACGGCACTGAAACGCGCGCGGTAAAATCACACGCAGGGTGACAGAGTCCTTGGAGCCGAGAGCTCCGAACGGGGATTTATGAAATAGTTTTCGTGAGTTGAACGGTATATAGTGCATAGTTCCTCCGGTGTTATGTCGGTGGGAGCGCGGAGATATCGAGAAGCAGCGACATGATAAAAAAGCCGAGTACAAACACGATAATGAGCGCCGTTATCAGCAGCACACGCCGTAAAAACAGCCTGCGCCGGACGCGTTCAGCGTAGGTTCGCTGCCCGCGGGAATAATATTTCTTGAATGCAAGCTTGCTTTCCTCTTTGGCCTTGAATATCATGCGCTCACCTCCGATGTTTTCGAATATCATGTTTTATAAGTAGCTCTTTTGCGTTAAGCACGGTTACTTTCTATTTTAACAGGAATGCCCATTTTAACGAACATCCTGAAAAACTCGCGTTCAAGGTCGCTTTCGACGAAGATGTTTGAAAACGTCATCGCCAGCGTGTTGCCGAAGCTGACGACGGCACCGCGCCCGCCGTTTCGCACACCGGGGCAGTTGACTAAAATAAACTTATCAACAAACGGTGTCATTTCGGGTGGCACCTTCATCACACCGAGGTTTGAGACCACGGCTGTGGATGTCTGTTCGCGCGTAAGCAAAAAGGTCAGCCATATAATGGGGTCTTTTAAAAACAACGGCAGAAACCGCATGGCGGGATTGCTTTCAATTTTGAGGTTGGCCGTCATCATCGCGTTGAGCGTCTTTTCGTTGTTTACTAGGCGTAGAGTTAAGGAAACCTGCTTCAAGACATCCTCAAAGGTGAAGTCGCCCATATTGGGGTCAATGCCCGTGGAGTGCCAGAGCGAAAAGTTGCGCAGTGTTTTTGACGGAAACATGTTCCGCAGGTTAACTGGAATCATCACAATCAGAGGCTTTTGGCGGCGGCTCTCGTTTTTCTGTTTTTGATAATGGACATAAAGCAGCGCCGCGGCCAGGAACTCCGTTACGGTGACGTTGTATTCGGCGGCTTTTGCTTTTATCCGGTCGACGGGCATGAAACCGGTGGTGATATTCAAGGTGTGCGGCGGCATACGCGTGCCGCTTGCGTGGTAAACCATCCGTCCGCCGCGTTTACTTTTAGCCTTTGACGAGGCGTATTTGCGGTAGGCATCCTCTAATTCGTCTTCAGACGCCGGCTCGTCAACAGCAAGCACGCTTTCACCCGACGTTATTTCGTGGCCGCAAAGCCGCAGGTACTGCGCCGCGAGCGTGGACAGGAGCCGTGAGGCACCGTAAGCGTCGGACAGCGCGTGGTAAAAATCGATTGAAATACGGTTTTCACGGTAATAGACCCGAAACAGAAACCCGTTGTTTTCACGGAAGTTGACGCGGTAGCAGGGGTTTTTGATGTCCGGCATTACCGGAGGAGCGGGGTTTTGGTTTTTTTCGAAATAGTACCAAAAAAAGCCGCGGCGGATACGCACGTCAAAGCAGGGGAAGCGCGAAAGAATATCACGCAAAGCCTGTTCAAGGATAACAGGGTCGACTGGTGCCTTAAGCACAACGGTGAACCTGAAAATATTTGACCACTTCGACGTGTTCTGACCCGGAAATATCTTTCCGGCGTTGTCGAGCTTGAGCCATGGAAGCTGCTTTGCCGCTGCACTCATCGTTGTTTTGTTTCCTCCGTGACGCGCGGGCGACCGCAGGCCGCACGCGCCGAAATTTCGTTAAATTTGGGTCAGAGCCCGAGCTGCACCGTGCCGCGCTCCGCCTTGACTGTGACCTTTGCGTCCTTCAAGGTGTAGTATTCCGCTGTACCCTCGAAGTAATTGCTGAACGTGCCGACGACCTCTACCCAGTCGTCGTTGACGGCGGTCAGCTTGCCGACGGGGATAAACTCAAGGTAGTACATGTGGTCGCCAGAACAGCAGCCGTCGCGGTAAACAGTGTTGTAGGTGTTGCCGTTGTCGGACTCAAATTTGAACATGACGCCCTCAAGACGGATTGTCTTGCCGAGGTAGTCCGCGGGGCTTGTCTCAAGCTCTTTAATCCAGCCCTTAAACGTTGCCTCCGTGATGTCGACATCGACGGCGGAAGCGTCCGAATCAACTGCACCCGTGGTTTCATCCCCTTCGGAGGAACCGCCGCACGAGGAGAGGGAGAGCGTCGTCGAAAAAACAACGCACAAAGCAATAAAAACTGAAAATATCCGCTTCATAAAATCACCCTTTCGCGGGGATACGGCGCTGTGACTCCGGCTTTAAATGCTTCAGCACGGAGGCTTTGGCGGCTGCTATGACGGCAAACAGCGCCAGCGCTGACATATTGATGATAACTATGCTCGCGCCCGTCGGGATGGAGATGTTTTCAATGGCGCAGGAGAGGTAAGCCCCGACAAGGAAGCACATTACAGAGACGACGGCCGAGCAAATCATGACCGAACGAAACGTTTTGCACAAGCGCATTGATGTGAGCGACGGAAAGATAATCAGGCTTGATATAAGCATCGCACCCATCAGCCGCATGCCTATGACTACTGTGATAGCTGTAAGAAACGCGATAAACGAATTATACAGCCCTGCTTTCGTCCCGGTTGCGCGTGAAAACATCTCGTCGAACGTAACCGCAAAAATTCTGTTGTAAAATACCACAAAAAGTATTATAACTATTATAGAGAGTATAATGCTCATGCGGGCATCGGTTTTGCTGAGGACAAGGATGCTGCCGAACATGTAGGTGCACAGGTCGGTCGAAATGCCCTTGGTCACCGCGGCAACCATCACGCCGATTGCCAAAGCGCCGCTTGAGATAACAGCGATGGCTGTATCGCCCTTAATTTTACTGTTTTCGCTGATGCGAAGCAAGAAAAACGCGGCTATCACGACGACAGGGACGGAGATATAAAGCTCCTGTGTGTTGAGGGCGGCGGCGATGGACATCGTGCCGAAGCCGACGTGCGACAGACCGTCGCCTATCATCGAATACCTTTTAAGTACAAGGCTGACGCCCAGCAGCGAAGCGCACAGCGCGACGAGCGGACCGACGATAAAAGCCCTCGGAACGGACGGCAGGGAAAAGAGCTGAAGGAAGTAATCAAACATTGTCGATACCCCCGAGGAATTGCCGACCGTATTCGCTGACGAGGTATTCATCGGTCGTCCCGAAAAAGAGCTGTGTGCGTCCGAGGTGGAGGATGTGACCCGCATATTTAACAGCCGCGCGGATGTCGTGCGAAACCATTACAACGGTGATGCCGAGCGTCTTGTTTACATTCTGTACAATCTGATACAGCTCATTTGTCGCCAGCGGGTCAAGCCCGGCGACGGGTTCGTCGAGGAGCAGCATCTTTTTAGTTGCGCACAGAGCCCGCGCGAGCAGCACACGTTGCTGCTGACCGCCGGACAGCTCGTGGTAGCAATGGTTTTTATAGTCGGACATACCCATCAGCGCGAGCTTTTCAAGGGCAATGCGCTTGTCCTCTTTTGAGTAAAACGGACGCCGCTTGATGCTGTTGAGCCTGCCGGACAGCACCACCTCATAGACGCTGGCAGGGAAGTTTTTTTGCGCTGTCGTCTGCTGCGGAAGATAACCTATCTCGTCGGGCTTGAGGCCGTCGCCCGTTACGACGGAGCCGGAAACGGGCGATTTAAGACCGAGAAGCCCTTTTATAAGTGTACTTTTGCCGGAGCCGTTTTCGCCGACGATACAAAGGTAATCGCCGGAGTTAATCTCGAAGTCCACGTCCGACAGTACGATGTTGCCCTCGTGAGCTCAACATATGTTACGCCGTTGTCAAAATCTTCTCTTGATACATTGTGGCAGGAATGGAAGAGCGCCTTTTTGCAACCCGCCGCCTCGCAGACAGAATCAGCGATTTCCTGCGAAGAGAACTCAATATAAAAAACGGTGGGAATCTTGTTTTCAGTGACCTTGTCGGACAGGAATTTGATGGTGGAAAGCCCTACCGTGGTCTGGTTGGAGCAGCCGACAAAGGCGGCGCTGTAATCAAGCCCGTATTCCTCAACAAAGTAGCGCAGCGGGAAACGATCAGCGACGACAATCGTCTTGCGCGCGGAGTTCGCGACGATGTTGCGGAACTCGGTATCGAGTGCGTTGAGCTTATCGATGTAGCTCTGGGCGTTTGACTTGTAATAACCGGAGTTGGCCACATCCGCTTCGCAAAGCGCGTCCCTGATGTTTTCGACGATTTTAACGGCGTTGACAGGAGACGTCCAGACATGCGCGTCGTATTCCGGTTCCTCCTCGGCTTCGGCGTCCTCGCCGGCTTCCTCTTCCTCCTCGGGCATCATGCCTTCAACGAGTTCCTCCTCGACGAGATTAACACAGTCCGTCATGGCGATGGTTTTGAGGGATATGTTACCAATGCCGGCTAGCGTGTCCTCAACCCACGTGTCGTCCTCGCCGCCGATGTAGATAAACACGTCGCAGTTTTTAATTTTAATGAGGTCGGACGGGGACGGCTCATAGGAATGAACCTCGCCGCCGGGCGCGAGAAGCATGGTCAGGTCAACCTTGTCGCCCGCAACGGCGCGGACAAAATCATAGGCCGGGAAGATTGTCGCAACGACGCTGAGTTTTTCAGCCGCAGTACTTTCTGTTACGCTTTCGCTTACTTCTGTCGTTTTGTCGCCCGCGCATCCGCCGAGCAGACCGACCATCAACAGCGCGGCAGCGCAGACCGATATGATTCTTTTTAAATTTTTCAAGGTAATTCTCCTTTTCACATACAAAATAAGTTTATGTTGCAGGTAAAAAGGATAGTTAATCAGACAGCTTTGTTTTGAGCGCCACAAGCGTTATATGGCTGCGCCGTTTAACAGCCTTGTTAAGCAAAACACAGCCGTCGGCCAGCAGAAGCATAGCGATGGCGGCGTAGACGGCGACTATACCGTTGTTGAGTATGCCGACGGTAGCGTGAATCATCAGACAGATGCGGCAATGTTCGCAGGGGCAGGCGCACGGGCAGTGAACATACGCGAAAAGGCATAGCGACAACAGCATCGCTGAAAAAACGATGCAAAGGAATATAGCCTTGATGCGTTTGCCCCGTTTTATGCCCGTCATCGAAGTCAACCTTTCCGCGAAAAACTGAAAAATATTCACATTAATAATACCTTTCACGCGCCGCTGTGTCAATAAATAAATTATAAACTTTTAAAGGTTTATCATTTTTATAACGCAAAAAACCGCCCGATTCAAGCGAATATCGCATCAATCGGGCGGCGAACAGAAGATGAAGCTGAAAAACGGCTTAATCGAGATAACCCGGTCTGGAGGGGTTGACCATCGGCGCTTCGGGCGTGTATTCGGACTCGATTTTTATCAGACGTCCTTCCTTCGACGACGTCTCGATAGCGCACATGACCTCAAGTACATGGAGCGTCTGGCGGACGTTCGCGCGGAAGCGGCGGCCTGTTTCAAGGGACTTCGCCATATCGGCAAGACCTAAGGCGCGGCAGTTTTCGGGGTAGCTGAAGCAAAGAGGTATCTCCTTGTATTCCTTCTCCTCGCTGCGCAGGAGCATGACGGGACCGCCGAAGCCGTTGGGGTCGGGAACCTTGAGGGTTCCCCTCGAGCCGTACACTTCAAGGCGCGCGCCGTCGGTATATTTGACATCGAAGGTTGTGAAAATTGTGCCGATGGCACCGCTCTTGAATTTTAAAATACCCGTTATATAAGTTGGCACATCCACCTTGATAATGGTTCCGTTGAGACGTTCGCTCGTAATCATGCGTTCGGGATACGATATCTTGGACATGCCCATAACAGACTCGACGGGACCGAGGAGATTGACAAGCGCCGTCAGGTAGTAGGGCCCCATGTCGAACATCGGACCGCCGCCGTGCTTGTAGTAAAACTCCGGATCGGGATGCCAGCTCTCATGACCCCGGCAAACCATGAACGCCGCCGCGCCGACGGGTGTTCCGATGAAGCCGTCGTCAATGAGCTTGCGGCTTGTCTGGATGCCCGCGCCCAAGAACGTGTCGGGCGCGCCGCCGAGGAACAGACCCTTTTCGTCGGCAAGCTTTTTAAGAATGCGTCCCTCCTCAAGGGTAGCCGCGAGCGGTTTTTCCGAATAGACGTTTTTGCCCGCCTCAAGCGCCGCCTTCGAAACGCCGAAATGCTCATAAGGTCTTGTGATGTTCAAAACGATGTCGACCTCGGGATCGGCGAAAAGCTCGTACATGTCCTTGTAAATCTTTTTGATGTTGTACTTTTCCGCTGCCCGCTCGGCCTTTTCGCGCACGAGGTCGCAGATGCCCGCAATCTCAAGCTCGCCGAAAAGCCCCGTAATGTTTTTGAGGTAGATTCCGCTGATGTCACCGACGCCGACAAAACCGATTTTTATCATGGTATCATTCCTTTCATGTTTAAATGTATGTCAATACATTTTAGCCGTGTTTTCGAACCGCTCGGTGGTGAGCCCGTTTTTGGCGACATAGTCCTTGCCCTCCGCCGCCCAGAGCATTCCGCGCTTCATAATTATTTGCGCGGAGGGGGATTTGTCGAAGACATCGTCATGGTGGCCGAGCGATGAGTAGAACACGCGGCCGTTACCCCAGTACTTCGTCCAAACAACAGGCATATCAATGGGCTTGTTAGCAATATGATAATAGCTGACGACGGGGAAACGTGTGGTGGCGAGCACCTCTATGGCGGGGTCGACGTGGAGATAATACTGCTCGCTCCATACAAGGAAGTCCTCGATGCCCTCGACGAGTGGGCTTGAGGAGCGGCGGACGTTGACGGTGTATTCGACGCCGTCGCCGCCGGGATGACTGACCCACTGGCCGCCGGTTAAAAACTGCCACTCGGTATCCTTACGGAACGCGTCGCACATACCGCCGTGGCAGCCTGCAAGACCGACACCCGCCGCGACAGCCTTCGCCACGTTTCGGGTGTATTCACCGGGAATTTCACCGCCTGTCCAGCAGGGGATGATGAGGTCGAGCGACTTGAGGTAGTCGAGGTCGCCCAATAAATCCTGGTCGTCACGGATGGTTACCTCAAACCCCTCGTCGCGCAGGAGCCCAGCAAACCGTTCAGAGACGAGCAGCGGCTCGTGTCCGTCCCAGCCGCCTCTGAAAATCAGAGCTTTTTTCATTAACATCTCTCCTTATTAACAGAAAACTTATATGACGTGCGCGAGACAAAGATGTCGCCGCGCAAAAAGGTACACTGCGGGAAATTCGGGTGGTTCGGTGTGTCGGGATAAAACTGTGTTTCAAGGCAGAAGCCGGCATGCTTGTTCATCGCCTTGCCGCCCTTGCCCTTTGCACCGTCAAGAAAATTGCCGGTGTAGAGCTGGACGCCGGGCATATCGGTGAACACTTCTAAGGTTATGCCCGTGCGCGGACAGTATACTGTAACAGCCGGAACGCCGTCTGGTCTTTCATTCAGGCAGAAGTTGTGGTCGTAGCCCTTGCAGTTAACGAGCTGTTCGTCAGCGCTGCCGATATCCCGCCCGATGGGCTTTGCCTGACGGAAGTCAAACGCGGTACCCGCAACGGGTCTTAATTCGCCCGTGGGAATGCTCTTTTTATCGGTCGGCGTGTAGGCGTCGGCGTTAATCTCAAGCACATGGTCAAGCACGTCGCCGCCGCCGAAACCGGCGAGGTTGAAATAGGCGTGGTTGGTGAGGTTTATGACGGTGTCCTCGGTGCAGGACGCATTATAATCAATGACAAGTTCATCGTCGTCGGTCAGCGTATAAACGGCGTAAACCGTAAACTCACCGGGAAAGCCCTCCGCACCGTCCGCTCCCTTGTAAGAGAGCCGAAGCGCACTATCTCCAACGATTTCTGCCGACCAGACAGTGTGAGAAAGCTCGCCGCCGCCGTGAAGGCACGTCTCGCCGTTTTCGTTTTTAGTGACACTGATTATTTTGCTGTTGACGGTGAAGGTGCCGTTAGCCAGCCTGTTTGCGTATCGTCCGACAAGCTGACCCTGATAAGCAGAACGCGTTTCGTGCCCATCAATGTCGTCGAAGCCCAGCAGCACATCAACAAGCTTGCCGCTTTTATCGGGTACAAGCAGCGAACACAGAGTGCCGCCGTAGGTGATAATCTGCGCGGCGGAACCCTTGGTGTTTTTGAGTGTGTAAAGGTCAACCTCCCGCGCATCCTTTGTGGTTCCGAAAAAGCTTTTTTCAATGCTCATTCAACATTCCGCCTTAATAATGTATTTGCGCCGGAAATTAACCGAATTTTGTATGGTTACGGCGTGGTGTGACCGTATGCAGCGCATCAATAACAATTGCTGTTATGTCGTCTGCGCCTTCAGCTTTTCGGCTGTGTCGGCCGTAATGAGGGCGTCAATGAGCTCGTCGAGGTCGCCGTTTAGAATCTGCTCAAGCCGGTAAAGCGTGAGGCCTATCCTATGGTCGCTGACCCGTCCCTGCGGATAGTTATAGGTGCGGATGCGCTCGCTGCGGTCTCCCGTGCCA
>CAZDWM010000024.1:0-15521 GCA_964509145.1 uncultured Eubacteriales bacterium
TCAACCTTTAAAAACTGTTCGTCCTCGTGTGTTGTGTCATGTGTCGGCTTAAACGCCGGAGGTCTTGTCGGTTATGTTGAAGCGGGTTCGGTGTTTTCAGGCTGTTTTGCGACGGGCGGCGTCACGGGCTCAACATATGTCGGCGGCTTCGCCGGCGCGGCCAGCACGGGTGTCACGTTATCAAACTGCTACGCGACGGGCAACGCTGCGGGAACCCTGAACCTCGCGGGAATTTATGTCGGCGGTTTCATCGGCATGTCCGGTATGTCGGTTGTAATTGACGAGTGCTACGCAACAGGCAGTGCTACGGGTGCTTCGGTGGTCGGCGGCTTTGTAGGAACCGTTTCCACCTCAAGCACCATCAAAAACAGCTACGCGACGGGCTCAGTTCGCAGCGGTTCTCTCGACATTTCGTTAAACGTCAGCTACGGTGGGTTTGTCGGCTCGGTTTTCGGTAAAAGCAACACGATTGCTAACTGTTACACTGTCAGCGACATCAATGTTTACGCCAATCGTGTGGGCGGCTTTGTCGGCTGTATTGATTCGACAGGCCAGTGCGCCTTTAAGAACGATTACGCGGCGGGTGCGATGACCCTTCGATACGCGGCGAGCAATTACGGCAGCTTTCTCGGCAGACCCTCTGACAACGCAAGCAATGTAAGCACAGCCGAAAACTGCTTTGTCGCCGCGCAGAACATCATGCTTAACGGCTCGAGCATCGCCGCGCCGGTTTGCCTCGGCTATAACTCAAACATTTTCCAGGCTTCGTCCGTCAACTTCGGCGATGAGGAAGCAGTTACTGGGATGACCAAGAGCCTCAATGATTACGCCACAGAAAACGACGGCTTTGACGGCTGGTGCGGCAAAAACATTAAAAACGGTCCTTCTATCCTGTTCGGCGGGGATGTCGGAGACGCCGAGTTAAGCGATGTGCTTGACTGGGTAAAGAGTCAGAGCATCTTTTTCCAGATTCCGCTCTGGATTTTCTATGTACCGGTGCAGTTTATCGTTTCGCTGTTCAGATAAACAGACCTCTTGACAAAACAAATGTCACCTGATATACTGTCAACAACAAATAAAAAGGCGGGTTTTTGATGTCGGTCGCGTCCGTTATGGATTCACTCAACTGAATACCATTCCACAAGCAGCTCATTAACGGGTTAGCCCGTGTTCAACCGTTGCTTGTGAACGACGCACCCGACAGACTGCTTTGTCCGAAATAAAACAGCAGCGCGGTGTAATAGCCGCGCTGTTTTTAAATTTCGTCCGCAGGAAGCATTCTGCACCTCTTAGGTGCGGTGTGTCGCGCTGCGGACGTTATTTTTTAATGATAGAAGGGACCTCCATGAACGCATTTACAGCGCTTGAATTTGATAAAATCCTGTTAAGACTTTCCGAACACGCTCTTACAGAATCGGCCAAGGCACAGTGCCTTGCCCTTACGCCCTGCTTAAACGAACGTGAGGCAAAAAAGCGCCTCGACGACACCACGCAGGCGCGCCGGCTTTTGGAGCAGGCCGGAACGCCGCCACTGACCGCCATGACCGACCTGCCGCAGCTGATGACCTTAGCCGAGGCGGGCGATATGCTGCTGCCCGAGCAGCTTGAAAAGTTTTCATATTTTTACACCGCCTGCAAGCGGCTTAGGCAGTATCTCCAGCGCGCGGAGTCGACAGGCTGCCTCATTGCCTTTTACGGGCGCTCGATTGAGGATTTATCCAGCCTCGGCACGGAAATTGACCGATGCATCCGCGGCGGACAGGTGGACGACAGGGCAAGCGCCCGGCTTCGTGACATCAGACGACAAAAGGAAACGGTATCGGAACAGATTAAGGGGAAGCTGAATTCCATTTTAAGCCGGAACAAGACATGGTTTTCCGACAGCTTTGTCTCCGTGCGCGGCGGGCGATATACGCTGCCCGTCAAGCGGGAGTATAAAAGCAACCTGCCCGGCACGGTGGTCGAGCTGTCGAATACCGGCGGCACCTGCTTTGTGGAGCCCGCGGCGATATCACGGCTCCAACAGGAAATGAACCTGCTCGAGCTTGAGGAGGACAATGAAATTCGTACTATCCTTTATACATTGACGGCACAGATAGTCGAGTCGCTGCCGTCCATCCGGCGCAACGTTGAGGCAATGGAAAAGCTTGACTTCCTGTTTGCCAAAGGGAAATACAGCATTGACGCCAATTGTACGCCAGTCATGCTGACGGCGGCTCGGGAAATCCGGATATCGAACGCCCGTCATCCGCTGCTCAACAGAGAACTAGCTGTTCCGCTCGACTTTTCGTTGGGCGGCAATGTTC
Organism: uncultured Eubacteriales bacterium; assembly: GCA_964509145.1. Classification (GTDB taxonomy): domain Bacteria; phylum Bacillota; class Clostridia; order Oscillospirales; family Acutalibacteraceae; genus UBA1425. Next base: position 2,307 of record CAZDWM010000024.1, read on the forward strand.
GGGGCGTCGTTGTCACTGGTCCGAACACGGGCGGAAAAACAGTGGCGCTTAAAACAATCGGACTGCTTTCTCTGATGGCTCAGAGCGGACTTCATGTTCCTGCCGCAGAAAGCAGCGTCTTTTCGATGCACAACTTGTATTTGTGCGACATCGGCGACGGCCAAAGCATCGCAGAAAACCTGTCGACATTTTCGTCTCACATGAAAAACGTTATTGAAATACTAAGCACGGTCACGAACGAATCGCTGGTGCTCCTCGACGAGTTGGGCTCCGGTACCGACCCGGCGGAGGGCATGGGGCTTGCCGTCGCCGTTTTAGAGGAGCTTTGCCGGCGCGGCTGTCTGTTTGTCGTCACAACGCACTACCCGGAGGTTAAAAGCTTCGCCGCCAGGCGGGAGGGTCTGCAAAACGCGCGTATGGCCTTCGATCGACAGAACCTTCGCCCGCTTTACCGGCTGGAGGTCGGCGAAGCGGGCGAGAGCTGTGCGTTATATATCGCAAAAAGGCTCGGTATGCCGCCTCATATCCTTGAAAACGCCGCCAAGACCGCCTATGGCGTTAAAAAGCCGGAGACGGACGGCTTAATGCCGGAATTTGTCCCGTCTCCGACGCAAAAAAGTCAATCGTCCGCAAAGCGTATTGTGCCGGATATTGCGCCAAAAGAAACCTCAACAGCGGCGCGGCGCTTCAATGTCGGCGACAGTGTGTTTGTACTGCCGAACAGAGAAATCGGCATCGTATATTCGCCCGCCGACGACATGGGCGAGGTGGGTGTGCAAATTAAAAAGGATAAAAGACGGATATCACACAAGCGGCTTGAGCTCAATGTTCCGGCGTCGGAGCTGTACCCGGAGGACTATGATTTTTCAATAATCTTCGACACCGTCGCCAACCGAAAGGCGCGTCACCTCATGGGCAAGCGCCACGTGACGGGCAACGAAGCAACCGTTGTGGATGATGAGCCGCAGAAATAGATTAAGCTTACTGCTCGCCGAACAGCAGCTCTGGAAACTTCGTGTAAAGATGCGAACGGTCGTTGTGGTAAACAAGGCTGATGTCCTCGTAAGGGCCGGTACCCTCCTTGTAGAAGATAATTTTTGTGACACCCGCGTTGAAAAAGCTCGGGTCAAACACCTCATGATCCGACAGCCCAAGCGCCGCGAACAGCAGGAAGGTATTGAAGCAGCCGTGCGCCGCGACGAGAACTTTTTCGCCGTTTGTAAAGCGCGAGCGCAGATAACGGATGGCTTTGTTGGCGCGTGCGAGGCTCAGATCGTCGGTACGAGCGCCCGACCAGACGATAAACCGTTCGATGTCCTCTGTCCCGATTGCCGGTACGGCAAGTTTGTGCTCGGCCTGTATTTCGCTGATGGTGCGCCCGGCGTAATCCTCCGTCGCGCCGCACTCGGTGAAAATCGGATGCACCTCGACGGTGTGTGTGCCGTCCTCCGGCTGACACGCGGCTACGGCGCTGGCAGTGTCGACGGCACGGCGCAGTCCGCTCGCGAGAATATGGTTGAGAGGCAGGTGCGAAAAATGCTTGCCGAGCAGCTCGGCCTGTGCTTTCCCGAGGGGTGAAAGATGCGGGTCGTGCGCCTCCTCGGGCGTTCTCTCAAGGCTTTCGCAGGAAATGTTGCCGTAGGATTCACCGTGGCGGACGAGGTAGAGCTCCATCTCGACCACGGGTGCGGGACGATTAGACATTAAAGGTTCCTCCGTTAATCTATATTCCGCCGGACGAACGCCGCTAATAAACGGTAAGCCGTCCGGCGGTTTTTATCAGTCTTTTTTAAGCGCGGCGGAGATGGCGCCGAACACAAGCGCCGCGACGGGCCAGATTATCCAGGTTACACCCCAGTTATGCGTTATCAGGCTCCAGCCGAGGTAAACGGCCACGACTATAGGCCAGTAAAAGCCGCCAAGCCGTTCGGTTTTTTTATTGTACTCCCTTTCGGACGCCTCGTAGTCGCCCTCGGACAGCAGCCGGTCGAAGCAGCCCTTGACAATCGACGCGGATACAAAGAGGTATACGGCGGCGGAAACGATAACAAGCAGCAGAGCCAGCATAACGATGCATATAATTTCGGATGCGCCAACCGCTCCGGCCACAATCAGCGGAACAACACCTAAAATACATAGAACGACCCCGGAAGTGATGCTCACTGTATATCTTTTGTTAAACGCCGTTCGTTTTTCACGGACGATGCCCTCAACGCCGTATTCGAGTTCAAACTCGGTCTTGTCAAGGTATTCGAAACGGCTCATCTTTATTGAACTCGTTATAAAAACAGCGACGGCCACGGCAACAACAAGCAGTAGCACAGCCACTCCGACGCCTACGGCTGTCCCCTCGGTGACAGTGAGTCCCCATAACGTTTCCTCATACGCACCACCCAGCAAAATCAGCGTAACGGGCGACAAAACGCACATCATGACGCCCACAGCCATGCGTATGGAATAGACGGCGTTTAGGTGTATATATTCGTTTGCTTCCTTGAGCGAGACGCGTGCGCGGGTGTCTGTCTCGTCCCTTTCGGAAAAGACAACATCCTCGACGTCGTCTTTGAGCAGATAGTCGGTGGTGATGCCAAAGATTTTTGACAGCTCAAGAATTTTGTTGATTTCCGGTATGCTTGACGCGCTTTCCCATTTTGAAACAGACTGGCGGGAAACATTCAGCTTTTCCGCAAGCTCCTCTTGTGACCAGCCGTTCCTTTTTCTCATCAAAATAATTTTGTCCGCGAGTATCATATTAATGGCTCCTTATCTGCGAAAAATTTCACGTTTCCGTGACCTCGCAGTGAAACGATAGCATTTTTACCGGTTGCAGACCACCAATCGCACTTTGAAATTGCGCAACCGGAGGTTGCACATATAAAAATTAAGTCACCGTCACTCTGAAAACGGCGGTAAAGCCCATGTATTCCGCGGTGACGAGCGTTTCGCCCGCCTTGAGCGCCTTACACAGCCCGCCGGAAAAGCTGACGACAGTTTCGTCGTAGCTGGAATATTTTATTCTTATCGTGGTCGGGAAGAACACGGGGACGCTGTTTCGCCCGACGGTCGTCAGGTGGTAATTAATGAAAAACGAATGTCCGGTCTTGACGGTGTAGCACCGCGAGTTGACGCTAAACGCGATATAAAACGGCAGAATATGCCGCGGCTGCTCCTCCGGGGCAAGCTTAAGGTTATTGTTCCCGATGTCGGACAAATCAATCGTATCGGACAGCGACAGGGTAATCCGGTTCATCCTCGTCGGCCAGCAGCCCCATTCGGTGCCGTAGGCGTAGCCTATCATCAGGTCGTCACCCAAGCGTATATGCCCGTTCGGCCTCGACGAAATGCCGCAGTTATGGCAGGCGACTGCGATGTTTGTTTTTAAAGCGTCGCATTTTGTAAAGGTTAACCCATCGTCGGACTCGTAGACGGTGATATAACTGTTGTCGGTGAAGCGCTCGGCGGTGGTGACGGCGATAAACCTGCCGTAGTCGTCGATGAATTTGACGTCCGCCGAATCGTCGGCGCCGGAGGCGGTGATTGAAACGCCTTGATAAGCCATGGTTGCCGGCCAGTTTATGTCTGAAGCGTCGGCCAGCGCCACGCGTGTCTGACGGACGCCGCCGTCGCACCAGGTGTAGTAGACATAAAGCGCATCGCCCTTGACGACAAACGAGGGTTCGCCAGCACCGAAGTCGTCGGGGTTACCGTCAAACGTAATAATGGGCGCGGGGTCGCCGCCCCAGCCAGAGCCGTTCCACTTCTCATAAATCCCGTCGGGAGTGCGACTGCGCGCGACGTAGACACAGTTGTCGGTGCCGCGTTTATCGGTCGTGGAGGTGTAGCCGATGTAATACCAGCCGCCGAAGCACACGACGCCGGGGTCGCAGGTGGAATAGGCGTCGAGCGAGCCGGGGGTGGGGTACAAGACGCGCTTTTCGGTTGTCCAAGTTTCGCCGCCGTCGGGCGAATGTTTATACTCAATCCAGTCCCATTCTCCGTTTTCACCGGGACAGGCTGTCCATAAATCTATACTGCCGTCGGCGTTGACGAATATGGTCGGCCCGTAGGCGTACTGGTAGGCACCATAAGGCGTGAACACGTTGAAGCCACCGTCAATCGCGGTAACATTGAGGTGCTTTGTGGGGTCGGGCACAATGGATAAATCACCGTCGGTATAAGCCCTGTTTTCAAGCGGCGTTACAGCGACAGGACTTTTATAAGCCTGAATATCGCCGTATAAAACCGTTATTAGGCTCATGATAAAAGCCACCGCCGCTGAAAAAATTTTGTTCATGTTCCGTCGTCCTTTCAAGATCTCGTAATAAATATCCGTTTCAACATTTATTATTAATTAAAAAGTTAACACAAACCGCCGGTTGTGTCAAGCCGGACGGTTTGCATTCTGAGTTTTCATGTGTTATAATTTATATTGTTATACATTGTAATTGACAGGAGTGACCGACATGGGATTGGGACCGGGTTTTGGACCCGAACCGCCGTTTAAGCCGAACGCGGACATCAACGAAAAGCTCAAGGAGCCGAGACCTAAAAACCTGCGCGAGGTACCGGGCTATGTCCGGCGCGTAGTGGGCGGCACGATGTCACGGCTGTTTTATATTTTCAGACTGGTGTGGGAAGCGAAGCCGTCGCTGCTGTTCGTGATGATTTTCATGACGCTTTACAACGGTGTGATGCCGCTCGTGGGTACATTCATCACGGCGAACCTGCTAGACAAGGTTGTGCAGTCGTTTTCAGCCGAAGTTAACCTTGTTCTGCCGCTTGGTCTCCAGTTCGGCTATATATTTTTAAACAGCCTTGTTAAAAGCGTCAACAGTATGGTGACGAAGATTTCAGGCGAACTGGTGACGAACCATGTCAAGGTTAAAATTATGACAAAGGCGAAGGATGTTGATGTCGCGTCTTTCGACATGCCGGACTTTTACGAGAGGCTCGAAAACGCCAACCGCGAGGCGGGGATGCGCCCTGTTACCATCATGACCTCCACGTTCGACCTTATAAGCCAGACGATTTCAATGGTCGGCTATATCGTCGTACTGTCCGCGCTTCTAAGCAGATTAAGCGCGTTGGCGCATGTCTTCTTCATTGCGTTCGTGGCGCTTTCTGCGGTCACGGCGATAGTAAGCTTTCACTTCCGCAAACAAAACTTCCTTTATATGCGCCGTCGCTCAAAGTCACGCCGTCAGCTCAACTATTACAGCGACCTCATGGTCAACAAGGATATGGTCAAGGAGATACGTCTGTTCGGGCTGTCGGATTTGTTCATCGGCCGCTATAACGACACGTTTAAGCAATATTTCGCCGGCATAAAGAGCATAATTTTCAAGGAGGGCGCGAGCGGTATTTTGCTGTCGCTATGCACCGCCGGATTAAACGCCGTACTGTTTTATATGGTTGCCACAAATGTCCGCCGTATCGCGGACTACTCCGTATACACCGCGGCGCTCAACTCGATTTCGTCGTGCCTCGCGTCACTCATTTCCACAACGGCAATCATTTACGAAGGCTCGCTGTTTATCGACAACATGATAATCTTTATGAACGAGAAAAAGACCATCGTGCCCGACATGCCCGAGCCGGTTGTTCCAAAACGCCACTGCGGCCACACCATCGAGCTTAAAAACGTCAGCTTCGCATATCCGGGAACAGAAAGGCGCGTGTTGAAAAACATCAACCTGACCTTGAACGCAGGAGATACCGCCGTGCTTGTCGGGCTTAACGGCGCGGGTAAGACGACGCTTATCAAGCTCATCACAAGGTTATACGACCCGACCGAGGGAGAAATATTGCTCGACGGGCGCAACATCAAGGACTACGACACGTCGGAGCTTTATAAAATGTTCGGCATCATCTTCCAGGATTTCGGCAAATACGCCGTAACTGTTGAGGAAAATATCGCGTTCGGTCAGGTCGACAAGGCGATAGCCGACAACGATATTGAAAACGCCGCCAACCAGTCAGGCGCGGCGGCTTTCATCGAAGCGTTGCCCGAAAAATACAATACGCCGCTGATGCGCTATTTTGAGCCGGACGGCATAGAGCTGTCCATCGGCCAGTGGCAGAAGCTGTCGATTGCGCGGGCGTTTTATTCGGACTCAGATATTCTGATTCTCGACGAGCCCACGGCGTCGCTCGACCCAATGGCCGAGCAGGAAATCTTTAATCAGTTCGACACGCTGCGCCGCGACAAAACAACTGTTTTCGTATCGCACAGGTTGTCGAGCGCAACGGTAGCTAATAAAATATTTGTGCTTAAAAACGGCAGGATTGTCGAGACGGGCGACCACCGTGATTTAATGGATAAGCGCGGCGAATACTACAAGCTCTTTTCAACGCAAGCGAAGCGCTACATCAGCCAGGAGGGCGAAACGGTCATAGCCGGAGGCAGGCCGCGCGAGCCGCGCGTAAAATAAGACGACCTTCCCGCCGTTCGGGCGCCATCCGGAGTTGAGGAACGGATACCTGTTTGAACATCGTTATAAAATAAACAACGCCGCCTTATCAATTTTCTTGACAAGACGGCGTCCGCTTTTCTTCTATTTCTTTTCCGGCTGATTTACCGCGGGTTTCTCCGCTGTTCCGTTCGTGACGGCGGTTGGTTCGTCTAGAGCTTCGGCGTCGACCTGCGCTGAGGTTTTCCAAATGTTGATTATACCTCTGTCGTTTAGGAGCTTGACCATGACGACCACCAGTGGCACGATGAACAGGCCTATAAAGCCGAAGAGCCTTAAACCGATATACATGCCCATAATTGTTATGACCGGCGGCAGACCGAGGTTCGCCGCGACAAGCTTTGGCTCAACAATTTGACGTACTACGGAAATGACAATGTAGAGCACGGCGATGCCGATGCCCAAGCCCGTTTGACCGGTAATGAGTGCGTAAAGCGCCCACGGCACAAGGATGGTGCCGGTGCCGAGCACGGGCACGATGTCGATGAGTGCAATGACAATGGACAGCGGCACGATATATCCGCTTGTATAAACGCCGATAAGCCGAAGGACGTTGAGCCCGAGAATCGTTTCGGCGAAAGTGATGCATATTATGGTAAGGTATGATTTAAGCATTTTGCCTAAAGACGAAAACAGAATAACCTTTGCCTCCGACAGGTTTTTACGCTTTTTCGGTGAAATTTGACGCTTGATAAAGTTTGCGATGCGGTCGTAGTCGGATGTCATAAAGCAACATGCGACAATACCGATGACCGTCGCGACAAGGATGGACGGTATCTGCTTGGCGGTGGACCACACGCCGTTTAAGGGCGCGGTAAGAATTGAGAAGTCGAAGCCCGAAAACAGACCGCCGCTGACCGAACCCGCACCGCCGGAAGCTACGTCGCCCGCTTCGGAGGCGGAGCTTAACAGCCGGTCGGAGAGATCCTTGATGCTTTCGGACACGGAGCCCTCAATGCTGTCGGGCAGGAAACCGATACGGCTGAGCAACGCGTCGCGGATGTTACCGACAAATTTGGGGAAATCCTCAGTGAGCTTGCCCATGTACGCAAAAAAGCCCTTTAGCTCGGTAACGATTTTAATCCCGAGGACAGAAAGCAGTAGGCACACAAAGGCGACAATAAAGAGCACAAAAAAAGTGGAGACAAGCCCTTTTTTAAGCGGTGTTTTCCGTGCGATGAAGTTGACCGGCTTTTGAATCGCCATCGCGATAAAGAACGCGAGGATAAACGGGAAAAACAGCCAGAACGCATAGGTCATAAACAGGTAAAACAGACCGAGTATCAGGATAAAATACGCGGCGTTTATGAGTGCCTTTTTCCTTTTTGTGACAGAATCCAACATTTTCATCCTTCCAGACTTTTAATTGAAGCTTTTATAAAATATATTCTACAACATTTTTATATAAAACGCAATTATTAACTGAAAAAATTCAAATTCTATTGAAATATATTTCATGTTTATGACAACAAATCGGGGCTGTAACCCTACGCTGAAGCTCTCAGCGTTTCGTTACAGCCCTCTTGTCTTTTAGTCAGTCACAAGGAATAAGCGAATACCGATTATCTAATAAGATTTTGCGTGTCCTTATTTCCTATTCAACTTAAAGCATTTCAATCGCGCCCGCCGCGCCCATTCCGGCGCCGATGCACATACTGATCAAGCCATATTTACCGCCGGTATCCTCAAGGTACGAAAGCGCCTTGCACATGAGTATTGCACCTGTGGCACCCAGAGGATGTCCCAGCGCAATGGCACCTCCGCGCGGATTTACTTTGTCTAGGTTCATTCCGAGCTGCTCAATGCAGATGAGCGACTGCACCGCGAAGGCTTCGTTTAACTCAATGATATCAAACTGGTCTAAATCCATACCGATTCTGGTAAGCAGCTTAGGAATGGCATACACGGGACCGATGCCCATCATAACCGGGTCGACGCCCGCTACCTGATAACCGAGGAATTTGGCTATAGGCTTGATGCCCAGCTCCGCTGCCTTTTCAGCCGACATCATCACGACAAACGCCATGCCGTCGTTCATGGGGGAGGAGTTGCCGGCTGTTACGGAGCCGTTTTCTTTGAAGGCGGCGGGCAGCTTGCTCAAAGATTCATAAGAAGCGTCGTGCTTAATGCACTCATCCTCGGCGAAGATTTCAATCGCACCGTTTTTGTCTGTGTATGTAACAGGGATAATTTCCTTTTTAAAAGCGCCATCCTTTTGCGCCTTGGAGGCTTTCTGATGGCTTAATAACGCAAATTTATCCATATCTTCTCTAGGAATATCAAACATATCCGTAAGAACCTCGGCTGTTGTACCCATGGGAAGGTAGCAACTGGCTCTCTCTTTGAATATCTTCGGATCAAGAGCCGTCAAATCAAGGGCGGTCATCGGCAGCATGGACATTGATTCTACGCCGCCTGCGATGACGATATCCGCCTGATCCGCCATAATCTCATTCGCGGCATACGCGATGCTTTGAAGACCGGAGGAGCAGAAACGGCTGACTGTTACTCCGCACACCTCATCAGGCAGACCCGAACGGATTACAATGATTCTTGCCATGTTTAAACCCTGAACATCCTCGGGTGTCGAACAGCCGACGATAACATCGTCGATTTCGGCAAGCGGCAGATTCGGAACCTTTTCTAAAACGCCAAGCAAGACTTCGCTTGCCAATTTAACGGGATACTCCCCGACCAATGTACCTTTCGTCGCTCTGCCTATCGGCGCTCTGCCGTAAGCAACGATTACAGCATCTTTAAAATTACTCATAACAATAATTCCTCCTTAATTAATATACGGTCATGACTTTAACGTCATCTGGAATAATCAAGTCAGCCTCTGTCGCCGCTTTAAGCTCTTCAACGGTGGTATCCGGAGCGATTTCCTTAACCACCAGACCCTCTGGGGTCACTTCGATAAGCGCCATGTTGGTTACAATCAGATCCACGCAGTGTGCACCGGTAAGGGGGAAGCTGCACTTATTGAAGATTTTGGGGTCGCCCTTGTTGGTGTGCTCCATGGCGACTATAACCTTTCTTGCACAGGTGATAAGATCCATAGCTCCGCCGTAGCCGGCCATCAGCTTGCCCGGTACCATCCAGTTTGCTAAATTGCCTTCCTTGTCGACCTGCAAAGCGCCAAGCACCGTGATATCAACATGCCCGCCTCGGATGAGCGCAAACGAAACGGCGCTGTCAAAAAACGATCCGCCCGGGTTTAAAGTAGCCCAGGCTCCTCCGGCGTCAAAGACATCTTTATTAATCTCATGTAAGGGCGGTGCGGGACCTAAGCCCAAAACGCCGTTTTCGCCCTGTAACGTAACCTTCAAGCCTGCCGGAATATGATTGGGAATCAATGTCGGCAAACCGATGCCCAAATTTATAACGTCACCTTCCTCAAACAGCATGGCGACTCTTCTTGCGACGAAATTTCTCCAATCCAATGCCATATTTAAGCACCTACCTTTACAATGGCGTCAATCAGAATGCCCGGCACGGTAACAAGCTCCGGGTCGATTTTGCCAACTTTAACAACCTCTTCCGCTTCCACGATGGTATATTTTGCGGCGGCGGGCATTAAAGCACCGAAATTTTTCGTACAGCCGGACATGAAACAATTGCCGTCCAAATCGACCTTTGCCGCCTTGATGATGGCGACATCGCCCTTAATTGCTTTTTCCATTATGTACTCTTTGCCGTCGATGACCATTTTTGTCTTACCTTCCTCAACGGCTGTTCCGAAGCCGACCGGCGTAAAGAACGCGGGAATACCGGCACCGCCCGCCCTGATTCTTTCGGAAAAGGTTCCCTGAGGAATGATTTCAAGCGTACCGTCTTTATACATTTTATCGGCGGCGGCGCTCGGTCTTGTAAACGTTGCAATCATGCCTCTCGCCCTGGTTCTTAAAAGCTTTTCAAAAGCAACCAAATAATTTTGATTTGCCGCGTTTGCCACAAAAAACAAATCCTTCAATTCGGTTTGTTTGAGTATTGCCCGCATAACGCGACCAGGGTAACCCATCGGCCCGAAGCCGCCGACCAAGATAGTATCGCCGTCTTTAATAGGCTCGATAGCTTCCAGGATAGTCATTAACTTACCCATACATTAACCACCTTCTGTCTAATTAATTTTAACAATCATTATGCAATTTAAGGTGAATTATAGATTTTTAAACAATTCAAGGTTATCATAAGTGAATGTCCGCTCACCGTTTTCAATGGAGTGAACGATTTCAACAACCTTGTCGTTATAGGGCGTTGGAACGCCGGCTTTTCTCCCGTAGTAAGAAACAGCGCCGTTCATAGCGTCAATTTCGGTTTTTCTGCCGTGTTCCAAATCCTGTAACATACTTGCTTTGAGCAACTTATGCTTTTTGATGACAATCGGGATAATAAACAGCGACTTCATCTCCGTTATCTTATCCTTGTAATCAATAAGCTTCACAACATCCTGGCCTTGAATGGGTTCGATTTTAATACCCAAAGCCTTGGTCACATCGATGCATTCTTTCAATATGCGCAAAATACAAAGGCGTGATTGCTTGTTTTCGGCGGCGTCGCCAAAGGTGCAGCCCATAACCGCGGACATTCCGCTGAAGGATGCGTTGATTAACAGCTTAGCCCAACGTGCGCCGGCAAAGTTGTCGACGATGGTTGTCGGCCCCATTAGCTCAAGCAGCCGCTTTATTTCGTTCATTTTCGGGTTGGGTTTGCCTGTGACCGTTCCGATATCGAATGTTAGGCTGTCGGTTTCCGATGTCAACTCAGAAACACCAGGGCCGATAAATGTTGCCCCCCATGCGATTGTACAGCCCACAACTCTGTCGTCTCCGACAACCTCGGCAACAGACGGCTCGGGCATACCGTTTTGCATTGTGCAAATCACCGCGTCGTCATTCAAATACGGCAATAAGCTTTCGACTATGCTTCTGTTGAGCATTTGCTTGGTCATTAAGTAAATCAGATCATATTTGCCTGTGAGTTCGTCATAGGTCAATGCGTTGACCGGGACATTCATTTTGACAGTGCCGATGATGGTTGCTCCGTTTTTCTTTAGCTCCTCGACGTGTTCCCGGTTGATATCGATTAAATCAACCTGCTCTTTTGCCTTTGAAATGTACGCGCCTAATACAAGCCCCATGGATCCTGCGCCAACTATAGCGGTTCGCATGATTAATTCCTCCTTTTATTTTTAGGTTTTGCCCAAAACAAAATAAAAACAGACCAAGGAATCAAGGCTACATATGTATGACAGATGTAAGGAAACGGACACAACTTTTCAATATTTATCTCTATTATAATATAAAGTTTGGTTAATTGCAATAGAAAATTGAGTTTAGTTAAAATAATATGTGTAATATTATCAATAGGTCAAGGCGAGCAAGGAGCAGAATTAACAGAGCAGAGATTCAATAAAAGCAACCTGTGTGTTGTTGCCTTAAGAAAGCCATATAAAAATACAAATGTCGTATTAATTTGTTGTCCTAAAAGTCGTTCCCCCCGCGGGGAGCGTGGATTGGTATTACTGCTTCACGCTATCCGCAGGGGGAGAGACTATTTACTTGTACGACATTTTCACGGAAAAGACTGGCATCGGAAAACAAAGAGAAGCGCCCAACGTGAATAAGTTTGTTCTGCTTGTGTTGAAAACTATTTAATATCTACCAACTGAAGTCGCTGAACCTGATTGTCGTCGTACCCGACACACGGCTGTTTGAGCCGTATACCTGCGAGATGTCACAAGAAATGTCAAACGTCACCGTCAACGATTTGAGTCTACCGTCATCGTCGACAGTAGCTTTGATGACGGCGTTTTTATAGCTCTCCTTAACCGTCGCCTTGTCGGTTATTTCGTCGATGGCGTCAAAGATGATTTGCGCCGTCTTGTGGTCATAGTAATCCTTGTCGTCCTCTCCGGTGCTGATACCGCACTTGTCAAGGGGTGCGTTAATTTTCAAGCTACCGCCGTTGACAATTGAGCTTGCGCCTTCCTTGACATAAATCGTGACCTTCGAATTACCGTCTCCGTCGATGATGCATGCCGCGTCTGTAATATCGTCCAAGATCAGCCCGCTTGCCTTGAGATATCGCGAATAAAAAGCGTCGTTTTTCTCGACTTCCTTTGTGTAAATATTGTCCTCACCGATGCCCATAAACTTAAACATCGTCCCCTTGAACGCCTTGAGTGCGAGACCGGCGCTGTAAGTCTCGTCGCCCGTCTCACGTTTTTTATTAAACGATATCTCTTTTTTTGCGGCCTTTGCTGTCGCGTCGTTGTAGAGCTCGAGGATTTCAGATTTTTTCATTGGCGTTTTCGTCGTTGTCTCGGTCTTTTTTGTCGTCGTCGCCTTGGTCGTAGTTGCCGTTTCGGACGATGTTGCCAATTCGGACTGCGTTTCAACTTCACTTGCGGTGACATCCTCGGGAGTAGGCTGCGTTGTTACTACGCAGGTCGTCGTTTCCGTCTCAGATACGGACGGCGCGGTCGTTGTGTCGGTGTGCTCATTCACGCAAGCGACCAGGGACAACACAAACATCATGGCAAGCAGCGCGGTAAAAAACCGTTTCATAACAACGCTTCCTTCGTTGAATTAATACCGACATTTTAGTATATTTAGTAGGCTTTGTCAATGAAGGCTTGGGTACGAATTCACTGCATATTGGGGCAATGTCATTAACTCAAAGAATGGTTCTGCAAAACAACAATAACATGCACAATATATTAACTTCAAGATTGTACAAAATG
>CAZDWM010000025.1:0-7004 GCA_964509145.1 uncultured Eubacteriales bacterium
GTGATGATGCCAACCTTCGTGATGCCGCAGTTGACCATGTTGGACAGCGCAAAGTCGATCAGACGGTAACGTCCACCGAACGGGACGGAGCCCATCGTGCGCAGATTTGTAAGCTCGGGAAGCGCGGAATCGTAGGCGTTTGAATAGACTAAACCCAAAATGTTGTTCGCTCTCATAATATCTTTTCGCTTTTCAGTTTATGAAAAGCTGCCACCTTTCTTCAATATGTCGTGTCCTCAGAGGATGTCCTCGTCGAGCATCGTCTTGGGTGCTATTTTAGCACCCCGGCCTACGGTGATACCCGAACCGATGACAGTCACGCCCCAGTCGTCGAGGTTCTTCATCGCCTCCGGACGTTCACCCACGACCGCGCCGCTTTCTATGACGGCGTTTTCGGCGACGATGGCATACTGCACAACCGCGCCGCTCCTTACGATTGTGCCGGGCATCACGATGGAGTCGCGAACCGTCGCGCCCTTTTCAACCGTGACATCCGAGAACAGGACAGAGAAATCAACGTTACCTTCAATCTGGCAGCCTTCCGCAATCATCGAGTTTTGCACGCACGCGTCTGCCGAGACGTAATGCGGCGGGGCGGCCGGACTTCTTGAGTAAATCTTCCACGAATCATCCGAAAGGTCGAGGTCAACATTGGGATTTAAAAGGTCGAGGTTAGCCTCCCAGAGGCTGTCTATGGTGCCGACATCCTTCCAGTAGCCGTCGAACGGATAGGCAAAAAGACGTTCGCCCGACGCGTGCATAGCCGGAATGAGGTCGTGACCGAAGTCGTTGCCGGAGCTTGTGTTTGCCTCGTCGTCAAGGAGATACCGGCGCAGCTTATCCCATGTAAACATATATACACCCATTGACGCCTTGTTGCTTCGCGGGTTTTTCGGCTTTTCCTCGAATTCCGTAATCGCCCCGTCATCGCCGACAAGCATTAAGCCGAAGCGCGATGCCTCGTCCCACGGCACCTCAAGCATAGCTATGGTGCAGTCGGCCTGCTTTTCCTTATGGTAGGCGAGCATCTTTGAATAGTCCATTTTGTAGATATGGTCGCCGGAGAGGATGGCAACATATTCGGGATTATAACGGTCGATAAAATTAATGTTCTGGTAAATCGCGTTCGCCGTATTCTTGTACCATGTGGTGCCCTTTATCTGCTGGTACGGCGAAAGTATGTGAACGCCGCCGTCGACGCGGTCGAGATCCCACGGCTGGCCGTTGCCGATGTAATCGTTGAGGACGAGCGGCTGGTACTGTGTGAGTACACCGACGGTGTAGATGCCGGAATTGACACAGTTTGAAAGCGGAAAGTCGATGATTCTGTATTTTCCGCCGTAGGGAACGGCAGGCTTGGCGATATTCTTGGTGAGTATTCCCAGCCTGCTTCCCTGACCGCCTGCGAGAAGCATTGCGATACATTCGGGGTTACGGGACATTTCAATTACCTCCTGTTTCGGATAATCTTTATTTTTGTTGAACGTTGTTCGTTATAATTTTTCCACAAACCGTTCAAACATGATATCGAGTTTATGTAAAATCCATGCAAATCATTTTTTTACTTTAGGTGTGACCTTAATCGGCTTTTTGCGTAAATAAATGACGCTGTTGCCGGCGAGCGTCAGCTCAATGCTGTTTTTTAAGCCGTGCATCGGCACAGTCTTTGACTTGACACTTTTTGAGGTACCGATGCCAGTACCGCCGAATTCCGGCGCGTCGGAGTTCATGACGACTTCGTAAGTACCGCTTTTAAAAACGCCGACGCGATAATTTTCTCGTGTAACCTTAGTGAGATTGCACACGCATGTCAGCTCGCCGCTGCTTTTATCGATGCGGCGGAAGACAATGACGGAATTTTTGTTGTCGTCGCCCGCAACCCACGCGAAGCCGTCCCAGCTGTAATCAATTTCCCATAACGCCGGGGTCTCTTTATAAAACCTGTTGAGCGCGGCGGTGTAGTCCTTGAGCATACGGTGCATGTCGTAATCAAGTAGCAGCCAGTCAAGCCCCTTTTGGTAGTCCCACTCAATAAATTGCCCGAATTCCTGCCCCATAAACATCAATTTTTTACCCGGGTGCGCCATCATATAGCCTAAAAACGCCCGTACTCCGGCAAACTTTTCCTCGTAGTCGCCCGGCATCTTGCCTATGAGAGAGCATTTACCGTGAACAACCTCGTCGTGCGATATAGGCAATATATAATTTTCTGAAAAGGCGTACATGAATGAAAACGTAAGGCTGTCGTGGTTGTCCTTACGAAAAATGCCGTCGAGTGAGAAATAGCGAAGTCCGTCGTTCATCCAGCCCATATTCCATTTGAAGTTGAAGCCGAGTCCGCCCATGAATACAGGCTTTGAGACAAGCGGCCACGCCGTGCTCTCCTCGGCAATCATCATCACGTCGTGATGTTCCCTGAAAACAAGCTCGTTGAGCTTTTTTATGAACTCGACAGCCTCAAGGTTTTCGTGCCCGCCGTTTTTATTTGGTATCCATTTCCCCTTTTCGCGGCCGTAGTCAAGGTAAAGCATCGACGCGACGGCGTCGACTCGCAAACCGTCGAGATGGTATTTGTCGAACCAAAACATCGCGCTCGACATTAAAAAGCTTTGAACCTCCGGCCGTCCGTAATCGAACACTCTTGTTCCCCACTGGAGATGCTCGCCTTTGCGCGGGTCGGCGTATTCGTAGCACGGTTTGCCGTCATATTCATAAAGCCCGTGAGCGTCCTTTGGGAAATGTGCCGGAACCCAGTCGAGAATTACCCCGATGCCGTTTTCGTGGCACTTATCTACAAAATACATAAAATCGCACGGTTCGCCGTAACGCGAGGTGGGCGCGAAATAGCCGGTTGCCTGATAACCCCACGAGCCGTCGTAGGGGTATTCGTTTAAGGGCATCAGCTCGATATGTGTATAGCCCATTTCGAGGACATAGGGAATCAGCTCCCCGGCAAGCTTTCGGTATGAGTAAAAATTGAAGTCCTCATACTGCCGCCAGGAGCCCGCGTGAACCTCATAAATATTGACAGGGCTTTCGTAAATATTCGTTTTTTTGCGCCGTTCAAGCCAAGCGCCGTCGTTCCATTCAAAGCCCTCAAGCTCGTAATATTTTGACGCGGTGCCCGGGCGTGTCTCGGCATGAAAGCAATAGGGGTCGCTTTTTTGAATAGTGTCGCCGGCGAGTGTGACGATGCTGAACTTGTAAGCGTCGAACTGTTTAACGTTCTCAACCATGCCTTCATAAACCCCGCCGTCGCTGATTTTTTGAAGGACATCCTTTTCTTCATCCCAGCCGTTGAAGTCACCGACAACCGAAACTGAAGCCGCGTGCGGTGCCCATGTTCTGAACACGACGGAGCCGTCGCTTAGGCGGTGCGCGCCTAAATAGTCGTAGGCTTTACCGTTTGTCCCCTGATGAAAATAGTATACGGGTAAATCGCTCATCATATGCCTCCGATAGCGTTAAACACTTTCATACAGTAAATTATACCAAGGACAAGCCGTAATATCAAGCGGTTTTTGGCATCTTTTCCTGTTTCTTTTTGTAACATGTGAATTATTTACGAGTTGAAGAAAAAACAGCCAAAATAAATTAAAAAACACTTGCATTTCTGTCGTACATCTGTTAATATATTTCCTGCTATCGTTTAATAATTTCTTGGTGAAGTAAATCGCGGTCATAAGGAGGTGCCACTAATGGCAAAGTGCCAATACTGCGGAAAGAGTGTTTCTTTCGGCATCAAGGTCTCCCACTCACACAGGCGTTCCAACAGAACATGGAAGCCCAATGTTATGCGTGTCAAGGCAATCGTAGACGGTTCTCCGAAGCGTGTTTATGTCTGCTCACGCTGCCTTCGTTCCGGCAAGGTTACCCGTGCAGTTTAACGCATCGTCGGTTAAAACACGCCATACTTTTGGATTAAAAGACTGCCTTACGGCGGTCTTTTTTCGTTCGTCATTTAATCGATTGTAACTCTCAACAATATTTTCATGTAAAACCCAATAATATGTGTTTCATTCACCTATTGACTTGACGCTGCTTTTTATGATATATTTGACGTGTCGCCAAACGCTTTTATTTGGAAGGTGGGGTCGGATTGAATTCGGGAGCTTTGACAGCCGTTTCGTCCTCTTGCTCACCCTTCCTCATTTCAAAAAGCGTTTTTGTCTTTAAATACCGTTTCTGCCGCACAACACCTCGTGTTTCATACGGCGCAGTGTCTCACATGTCAGTCATATTTCCCGCCTTGTAGAAGTCTTTGTCTTTTACGGGCGGTTTTTTATTTGGAGTTGGGTTTTTGAAAAAGGGATTGTTTAAGGTTACGTCAAATGTACACATCGCAAACGGTGTATATGAAATGAAGCTGTCCGGCGACACCTCCGCCGTTACGGCGCCGGGTCAGTTTATCAACATCGCGCTCGACGGCTTCTATCTGCGCCGCCCGATTTCTGTCTGCGACTGTGAGGACAGCGTTATCAACATTATTTACAAGACGGTCGGCAAGGGCACGGAATATATGGCCACGCTTTCCTACGGTGCCGAGCTTGATGTGCTGTCCGGTCTCGGTAACGGCTATAACACTGAAAAAAGCGGTTCGTCTCCCCTGCTCGTCGGCGGCGGCGTCGGTGTTCCGCCGCTTTATCTGCTCGCCAAAAGGCTTACGGAGCAGGGCAAGCGCCCCGTCGCGGCGTTCGGGTTCAACTCTGCCGACGACGTTTTTTATAATGAAGCTTTCGAAAAGCTCGGTGTTCCGACTTATGTCTCAACGGTCGACGGCAGCTTCGGTCAAAAGGGCTTTGTCACCGACATCATCGCCGGACTTGATTTCAACTATACCTACTTCTACACCTGCGGTCCCGAGCCTATGCTCAAGGCGGTTTATAACGCCACCGTCACAAGCGGCGAACTTAGTTTCGAAGAGCGTATGGGCTGCGGCTTCGGCGCGTGCATGGGTTGCTCGTGCAAGACAAAATACGGAGATAAGCGTATTTGCAGGGACGGTCCCGTCCTCGTAAAGGAGGAGATTATATGGTAAATACAGAAGTCTCCTTAAGCGGTTTAACGCTGTCAAACCCCGTCATCCCCGCCAGCGGCACATTCGGCTTCGGCTATGAGTTCGCCGAGCTTTACGACATAAACATCCTCGGCTCGTTCTCGTTTAAGGGCACCACAAAAGAGCCGCGCTTCGGCAATCCCACACCGCGTATCGCCGAGTGCACGAGCGGCATGATAAACTCCGTCGGTCTCCAGAATCCCGGCATCGACAAGGTTATTTCAGACGAGTTGCCGAAGCTTATAAAATGCTTCGACAAGCCTGTCATCGCGAATATCAGCGGCTTTTCCGTCGACGAATACGCTTATTGCTGCGAAAAAATCGACAAGCAGGCGCAAGTCGGTCTGATTGAAGTCAACATAAGCTGCCCCAATGTCCATAACGGCGGCATGAGCTTCGGCACATCGCCCGAGTCTGCGGCGCAGGTGACACGCGCTGTCAAAGATGTCACAACCAAGCCAGTTTACATCAAGCTATCGCCAAACGTCACCGATATCGCCGCCATCGCCGCTGCGTGCGAAAGCGCGGGCGCGGACGGCATCAGCCTTATCAACACCTTGTTGGGTATGAGAATCGACCTCAAAACCAAAAAGCCTGTCATATATAACAAGATGGGCGGCTTTTCAGGCAGCGCTGTCTTTCCTGTTGCTCTCCGGATGGTCTATCAGGTCTTTGAAGCCGTTAAGATACCTATTATCGGCATGGGCGGCGTCTCCTCGGCTGAAGATGTCGTCGAAATGATGCTCGCGGGCGCGACAGCCGTCGAGGTAGGGGCAGCCAACCTCGTTGACCCCTACGCCTGTAAAAATATTATTGAAGACCTTCCGCGCGTCATGACTAAATACAGTATCAATAATTTAAGTTATATTATAGGAGGAGCGCACTGATGGGTAAGGACGTTATCATCGCCTGCGACTTTAACAGCAAGGACGAGGTTTACGCTTTCCTCGACCGTTTTCACGACGAAAAGCCCTATCTTAAAATCGGTATGGAGCTGTTCTACGCCGAGGGCCCCGAAATTGTCCACGAAATCAAACGCCGCGGTCACAAAATCTTTCTTGATTTAAAGCTCCACGACATCCCAAACACCGTCATGAAAGCCATGTCCGTTATGTCCGCGCTCGACGTAGACATGTGCAACCTCCACGCCTCCGGCACCGTCGCCATGATGGAAGCCGCCGTCAAGGGGTTGACACGCCCCGACGGCACAAGACCGCTGCTGATTGCCGTCACCCAGCTCACCTCCACCAGTGAGGAGCGCATGAAGAACGACCTGTTAATCGACCGTCCTCTCGACGAGGTGGTGCTCCACTACGCCGAAAACGCCAAAAACGCGGGGCTGGACGGTGTGGTCTGCTCGCCCCTTGAGGCAGGAAAGGTCAAGGAACGCTGCGGCGACGCATTTTTAACAGTCACACCCGGCATCCGCTTCGCAGACGGCGAAAAGGGCGACCAGGTCAGAATTACAACACCTGAAAAGGCAAGGGAAATAGGCTCGGACTACATCGTCGTAGGCAGACCGATAACCGAAGCTGCCGACCCCGTCGAGGCATACAGACGATGCATATCTGAATTTACAATGGACAATTAAAACGGAAGATTACTGATATTTAGGAGATGTGATGATGGAAAAGCTTATTGCTCGTGATTTACTTTCTATAGGCGCCGTATTTTTCAGACCCGATGAGCCTTTCACCTGGGCGAGCGGCATTAAAAGCCCCGTCTATTGCGACAACCGCCTTACGCTAACCGCACCGGCTGTGCGCGGCGACGTTGAAAACGCGCTTGCTAAAACAATTAAAACACATTACCCCGACTGTGAGGTGCTCATGGGCACCAGCACGGCGGGCATCGCTCACGCCGCAATCACCTCCCACATCTTAGGTCTGCCGATGGGTTATGTCCGCTCGGGCGCAAAGGATCACGGGCGTCAGAACCAAATTGAGGG
>CAZDWM010000025.1:7014-14342 GCA_964509145.1 uncultured Eubacteriales bacterium
GCAGGCTCGAAAAAGGACAGAAGGTCGTCGTTGTCGAAGACTTGATTTCAACCGGCGGCAGCGTCATTGAGGTCGTCGAGGTCTTGCGCGAGGCCGGCGCCGAGGTGCTGGGCATCGCGAGCATCTTTACCTACGGCATGAAAAAAGGTCTCGACAAGCTCGCGGAAGCCAACGTTAAAAACGTCAGCCTCACAAGCTTTGATATCATCGCACAGGTCGCCGCAGAGGAGGGTTACATCCCTGCCGCCGACGTTGAAAGGCTGATTGCGTTCCGCAACAACCCGTCCGACGAAAGCTGGATTAAAGCCTAAATATATTTACACCCTGAAAGGATTGATTTGAATTGAGAAGTCTTATCGATATCCTTGATCTCGGTACCGACGAAATAAACGAACTGATTGATATCGCGGGCGACATCATCGACAACCCGTCCGCCTACTCCGAGAAGTGCCGCGGCAAAAAGCTGGCCACTCTGTTTTTCGAGCCGTCCACACGCACGCGCCTGAGCTTCGAGGCCGCAATGTATGAGCTGGGCGGCAACGTCATCGGCTTTTCAGAGGCGAGCAGCAGCTCCGTCTCAAAGGGTGAAAGCGTCGCCGACACAATCCGCACAGTCAGCTGCTATGCCGACATCATCGCCATGCGCCACCCCAAAGAGGGCGCACCGCTTGTCGCTTCTTTAAAGTCAATCGTGCCGGTCATAAACGCAGGCGACGGCGGCCACAACCACCCTACCCAGACATTAACCGACCTTTTAACCATCAGCCGCGAAAAGGGCAAATTAAACGGTCTGACTGTGGGCTTGTGCGGTGACCTCAAGTTCGGAAGAACGGTTCATTCGCTCATATCCGCGATGTCACGGTATGACAATGTCAGCTTTGTCCTCATCTCACCCGACGAATTAAAGCTGCCCGAATACATGAAACAGAACGTGCTTGAAAAAAAGAAGCTTAATTATATCGAAACGACAGACATCGAGGCGGCCATGCCGTCGCTTGACATCCTCTACATGACGCGTGTCCAGCGTGAACGCTTCTTTAACGAGGCCGACTATGTACGGTTAAAGGACAGCTACATCCTCACGCCGGACAAGCTCACAACCGCTAAAAAGGATTTGTGCATAATGCATCCACTGCCGAGGGTCAACGAAATTTCCGTCGCCGTAGACGACGACCCGCGCGCGTGTTATTTTAAACAGGTTTGGTACGGAAAATATATCCGTATGGCGTTAATTCTGAAGTTACTGGAAGCTTAGGTCTGAGTAAGCGTAGACTGAAAGGGTGAATATTAATGGTTATCGACGAAATTACAAACGGTATTGTACTCGACCATATTAAGGCCGGTATGTGCATGGAAATTTACCGCATTCTGAACCTTGAGCGCCTTGAGTGCTCCGTCGCAATAATAAAAAATGTTTCGAGCCGAAAGATGGGTAAAAAGGATATTATAAAGGTTGACGAAATGTTAGACATTGACCTCGATGTACTCGGCTACATCGACCCCAACATTACCGTCAGCATTATAAAAGACGGAACGATATGCGAGAAAAGGAAGCTCGCGCTGCCCGACGAGGTACGCAACGTCATCACCTGCAAAAACCCCCGCTGCATAACCTCAACCGAGCAGGAACTGCCGCAGGTGTTCCGCCTGACTGACCGTGAAAACAGGATTTACCGCTGTGTCTATTGCGAGTCAAAAGCTAAAGAAAGATAATATTGAACTGAACGGAGGACTGCATGATGAAAAAAGTCGCGGTTATCATGGGCAGCGACAGTGACCTGCCGGTTGTTGAAAAGGCTGTAGGTGTTTTAAAGGAATTTGAAGTGCCGTTCGAGGTGCATGTTTATTCAGCACACCGCACACCCGCCGAGGCCAAGGAATTTTCGCTAAACGCCCGTAAAAACGGTTTCGGTGCCATAATCGCGGCCGCCGGAATGGCCGCCCATCTCGCCGGAGCGATTGCTGCCAACACCACTCTCCCCGTCATCGGCATTCCCGTCAAGTCTGCCGCGCTTGAGGGGCTCGACGCGTTGTTGTCCACGGTTATGATGCCGCCCGGAATTCCCGTGGCGACCGTCGCCTTAAACGGCGCGGCCAACGCCGGTTATCTTGCCGTGCAGATACTCGCCGTCTCCGATACGGAGCTTGCTAAAAAGCTTGACGAGTCGCGCGCAGCCGCGGCAAAAAAGGTACTCGAAAAGGACGCCGCCGTATCGGCTTCGTTTTGCTGATATATCTATCTGTTGAGATATGAGCGGGCGAACACAGTTCGTCACTACAACTTAAATTTAGGAGAATGTTTGAATGAGCAGTCTTCATGAAGAATGCGGAGTTTTCGGAATTTTCTCAAGTAAAAAGACAAATGTCGCCGCTTCCGTTTATTACGGTCTTTTCGCCCTCCAGCACCGAGGTCAGGAGAGCTGCGGCATTTGCGTCAACGACGACGGTGTGTTCAACACCTATAAGGACTCCGGCCTTGTCAACGATGTGTTTACACCCGAAATTCTCGAAAGCCTTGGCGAGGGCAACATGGCCGTCGGTCATGTCCGCTACGGCACCGCCGAAACAAGCGGCCGCGTCAACGCCCAGCCGATTGTCGTCAACCACATTAAGGGTCGTATGGCACTGTCGCACAACGGTACGCTTACCAACTACTTTGAGCTGCGCGAGGAGCTTGAGCTTGAGGGCGCGATTTTTCACACCGACAGCGATACTGAGATAATCTCCTATCTTATCACACGCGAGCGCCTCAAGGCGCCTTCCATTGAGGAGGCTGTCAGTCGCGCGATGTACAAAATTAAAGGCTCAAGTTCTCTTATCGTCATGTCACCGTCTAAGATAATCGCTTTACGCGACGAGCGGGGATTCCGTCCGCTTTGCTACGGAAAAACCGACGACGGCAGCTATATCATCGCGTCCGAAAGCTGCGCGCTTGACGCCGCGGGCGCGACATTTGTCGCAGATGTCCGTCCGGGCGAAATTCTTGTTTTCGACCGTTCCGGCGTACGTCCTATTACCGAACATTGCGGCAAGGCGCAGCCATCGCTTTGCGTTTTTGAATACATATATTTCGCGCGCCCCGATTCTGTAATCGACGGCTGTTCGGTTCACGCGGCACGTCGCAGGGCGGGCGCATTCCTTGCCCTCGAGCATCCCGTCCACGCCGACGTCGTCATCGGTGTGCCGGACTCCGGACTCGACGCCGCCATGGGCTTCGCGTCACAGTCCGGCATCCCCTACGGTCTCGGCTTTATTAAAAACAAATACATCGGCAGAACATTCATCGACCCCGGTCAATCGTTTCGCGAGGACAGAGTAAAAATCAAGCTGAACCCCGTGTCCGAAACCGTTCGTGGCAAACGCGTTGTGCTCGTCGACGACTCCATCGTCCGGGGCACGACCTGTGCGCGGATTGTCCGGCTGCTGCGTGAGGCGGGCGCCACCGAAGTGCATATGCGCTCATCCGCACCGCCGTTTATCAACCCCTGCTACTACGGCACCGACATCAATTCTTCCGATGTGTTGATAGCGGCACACCATTCCGTCGATGAAATCGCAAAGATACTCGGCGTCGATTCGCTCGGCTACCTAAGCGTCGAAAACGTCGGTAAGCTGGCCGATTGCGGCGGCAAAACCTATTGCCAGGCCTGCTTCAACGGTTGCTACCCCACCGAGATTCCCGACGTCCGGCGTAAAAACAAATACGTTAAAAAGATTTCTGAGAAAAGCAAAGAAGAATAACCTATATCTGAAAGGGTTGATGATAACTATGAAAAGCTTCAGTGAAAGCTACAAAGCAGCCGGCGTCGACATTACCGCCGGTTATAAGGCCGTCGAGCTGATGAAGCAGCATATCGCGAAAACCATCACAAACGGTGTTGTGTCCGGCATCGGAGGCTTCGGCGGTCTGTTTGAGCTTGACCTCACGGGGATTGAGCGTCCTGTTCTGGTCAGCGGCACCGACGGTGTGGGTACTAAGCTCAAGCTCGCGTTTCTCATGGACAAACACGACACTGTCGGCATCGACTGTGTCGCGATGTGCGTCAACGACATCATTTGCTGCGGCGCGAAGCCTCTGTTTTTTCTCGATTATATCGCGACAGGCAAAAATTTTCCCGAAAAAATCGCCGCTATCGTATCCGGCGTCGCGGAGGGCTGTGTCCAATCGGGCGCGGCGCTTGTCGGCGGCGAAACAGCCGAGATGCCCGGTTTTTACCCCGAGGACGAATACGACCTCGCCGGTTTTTCCGTGGGCGTCGTCGATAAGATTAAAATACTCGACAACACCGCCGTCAAGGCGGGTGACATCATCATCGCCCTTCCCTCATCAGGCGTTCACTCAAACGGTTTTTCACTTGTGCGCCGTGTTTTTGACGTCGAGCATACCAACCTCGCACGTTATATTCCCGAGCTCGGACGCACCATCGGCGAGGCGTTGCTTGAGCCGACCAAAATTTATGTCAAGCCCATGACGGCGCTGTTCGACGCCGTCACCGTCAAGGCGGTTTCCCACATCACCGGCGGCGGCTTCTACGAAAACATTCCGCGCAGCATTCCCGACGGCTTTTCGGCAAAAATCGAAAAGTCCTCCGTCCGCGTGCTGCCGATATTTGACCTGATTGCCAAAACGGGCAACATCGACGAGCGCGACATGTTCAACACCTACAACATGGGTGTAGGTATGAGCGTTGTCGTTGCGGCGGAAGACGCCGACAAGGCGCTTGAGGTTCTCCGCGAAAACGGAGAAAACGCTTATATTATCGGCGAAACGGTCGCGTCCGACGAAGGTGTTATTTTATGCTGACAAAGGCAAAAATCGCCGTGCTCGTCTCGGGCGGCGGCACCAACCTGCAGGCGCTCATCGACGCGCAAAAAAACGGCGTTATAAAGTCGGGTGAAATAGTCCTCGTCGTTTCAAACAATCCAGAAGCCTACGCGCTGACAAGGGCTAAAAATGTAGGCATCAAGACAGCGGTAATCTCCGGCGAAAAAGACAACACGGCATTTGAAAAAAAGCTTTGTGCGCTGCTCGACGAAAACGATATTGAATTAATCGTCTTAGCGGGCTTCATGCGGATATTGAGCGCCGATTTCACGTCGAAATACCCTCGCGCCATCATCAACGTCCATCCGGCGCTTATTCCGTCGTTTTGCGGCAAGGGTTTTTACGGGCTGCGCGTTCACGAGGCGGCACTCGAATACGGCGTCAAGGTAACGGGCGCAACGGTACATTTCGTCAACGAAATCCCCGACGGCGGCGAAATCATCCTTCAAAAATGCGTGCCTGTTAAAAAAGGCGACTCACCGCAGACGCTCCAGCGACGTGTGATGGAACAAGCGGAGTGGAATCTTCTGCCTCGCGCCGCAGAGCTGATTTCGAGAGAAAAGTTAAAAGAAAGGTCGAAAAACACATGAGCATTTACGATATCAGCAACATCGGTACGCTGATTAAGAACAACACCTATGTAGGCAGAGGATTGGTTGTCGGTAAAAGTGCCGACGGTAAAAAAGCCGCTACAGCTTATTTCATCATGGGCAGAAGTGAAAACAGCCGCAACCGTATCTTCATCGAAAGCGACGACGATGTTATCATCCATCCTTTCGACGCGTCCAAGGTAGCCGACCCGACGCTTATAATCTATTCGCCCATCAGGAAGCTCGGCAATCAGCTTATCGTCACAAACGGCGACCAGACCGACACCGTTTACGACTTTTTAACGCAGGGCAAAACCTTTGAACAGGCGCTCGATACCCGCTGCTTCGAGCCGGACGCGCCGAACTTTACGCCGCGCATCAGCGCTATTATAAGCTTTGAAAACAACAATTTTACATATAAGCTCAGCATTTTAAAGAGCGCCGACGAAAACGGTTCGGAGTGCAACCGCTACACCTTTTCATATACCCCGCTGTCAGGTATCGGACACTTTATCCACACCTACAACCACGACGGCAACCCCATTCCCACCTTCACCGGCGAGCCGGAGCGAGTGGCGATTCCCAACAGCATCGACAATTTTACAGTCGACCTGTGGAATAACCTCAACGAACAGAATAAGATTTCGCTTTATGTCCGCTATATCGACCTCGCGACTGGTAAGGTTGAAAACAGGATGATAAACAAAAATAATTGATGCTTTTCAGTAGGTGCGAACTGTGTTCGCCCGCGGCCTTAAACAAGTGCTAAATTACGGGCGAACACAGTTCGCCCCAACACAATTTTCAAATTAATACATACTTTTTTGCATTATAGTAGGCGAAGCTTAACAGGAAAGGACAATCATTGTGAAGGAATTCGAACTCAAATACGGCTGCAACCCGAACCAGAAGCCCGCAAAAATCTTTATGGCAAACGGCGGTGACCTTCCTGTCGAAATTCTGTCCGGCAGACCGGGTTACATCAATTTTCTCGACGCTTTTAACAGCTGGCAGCTTGTTAAGGAATTAAAGGAGGCAACCGGTCTCCCCTGTGCCACATCCTTTAAACACGTCAGTCCCACCTCCGCGGCTGTCGGGCTACCGCTTTCCGACAGGCTCAAAAAGGCCTGCTTCGTTGACGACATTGAGGGACTTGACGCCTCCCCCGTCGCCTGTGCCTACGCGAGAGCGAGAGGCACCGACCGTATGTCCTCCTACGGCGACTGGATTGCCTTGAGCGACACGTGCGACGCCACAACAGCGCTGCTCGTCAAGCGCGAGGTCTCCGACGGCATCATTGCCCCCGGCTACGACGACGACGCGCTTGAAATCCTTCGCTCAAAGCGCAAGGGCAGCTACAACATTATTAAAATTGAAACCTCATATATTCCAGACCCTGTCGAGACAAAGCAAGTGTTCGGCGTCACCTTCGCGCAGGGCAGAAACAACTTTGAAATCAATGAAGCGCTGCTTCAAAACATCGTCACCGGCGTGAAGGATATTCCTGAAAGCGCAAAGCGCGACCTGATGATTTCACTCATCACGCTTAAATATACCCAGTCAAACTCAGTCTGTTATGCCGTCGACGGTCAGGCCATCGGTGTGGGCGCGGGTCAGCAGTCGCGTATTCACTGCACGCGTCTTGCCGGCAACAAGGCCGACATCTGGCACCTGCGCCAGCACGACAAGGTGCTGTCCCTCCCCTTTGCCCCCACACTCGGACGGCAGGACAGGGACAATGTCATCGATGTATATATCTCCGACACACCGGAGGATGTTCTTGGCGACGATGTTTGGCAGCAATATTTTTCGGCACGTCCCGAGCCGTTCACAAAGGCGGAGCAGAAAGAATACCTCTCAAAAATTTCAGGCGTTTCGCTGGGCAGCGACGCGTTCTTCCCGTTCGGCGACAA